>JBQTKH010000239.1:0-4958 GCA_052386335.1 Microthrixaceae bacterium | reverse complement strand
CCCGAGGTGCACGACGTCATCCGCCGCTGGCGCGCCGTCGCCGACGCCTACGACCCGCCGCGGGTGCTGATCGGGGAGACGTTCGTGTTCGACGTCCTCACCATGGCCTCCTTCTACGGCGCCGGTGACGAGCTCAACCTCGCCTTCAACATCCCGTTACTCCACACGAAGTTCGAGCCCACCGCCCTCCGGGCGGTGGTCGAGGAAACCGAGACCGAGGTCCCGGCGGACTGCTGGCCGGTCTGGACCGCGGGCAACCACGACGTGTCCCGGTTCCCGACCCGCTGGGCTGACAACGACCCCGGGCGCGCCCGCTGCGCGCTGATGATGATCTTGACGCTGCGCGGCGCCGCTTTTCTCTACTACGGCGACGAGATCGGCATGCCCGACACCGACGTCCCGCGCGAACAGTTGCGCGACCCGGTGGGGCTGCGCTTCTACCCGGTGGCGGGTCGCGATTCGGAGCGCACGCCGATGCAGTGGGACGCCGGGCCCGGGGCCGGCTTCTCCGCCGATCCCGCGGCCGAGCCCTGGCTGCCGTTCGGCGACGTCGCGTCCTGCAACGTCGCCGAACAACGTCGCGACCCGGACTCGATGCTCGCGCTCTGCCGCGACCTCATCGGACTTCGGGACGCGGTGCCCGACCTCCGCAACGGGACGTACGAGACGATCGCGGCTGACGGCGCGTTGTGGGCGTGGCGGCGGGGCGAGCGGGTGGCCGTGGCCCTCAACCTCGGCGACGCCCCTGCCACCCTCGACGGCGTCGACGGCATCGTGCGGGTCGCCACCGACCGCGCCCGCGACCGCGAGCGGATCGACGGATCGTTCGCGCTGGGCCCGTGGGAGGGCGCGGTCGTCTGGCTCGACGGCGAGCCTCGCCCGGCGCTGATGTGACCCTGGAGGTCCGGGCCGCCGGGGGCGAGGACGACTACCGCCTCGTTCGTGAACTGATCTGCG
The DNA here is from genome assembly GCA_052386335.1 of Microthrixaceae bacterium. Lineage (GTDB taxonomy): Bacteria > Actinomycetota > Acidimicrobiia > Acidimicrobiales > VFJN01 > VFJN01. The sequence continues at coordinate 4,001 of JBQTKH010000239.1, read as the reverse complement.
AGTACCTCGCGTCGTTGCCGTTCGACGTCGACTTCCAGGACGTCGAGGCCGAGCTGGACGACCTCCCCGCCCACTACGGGCCGCCGGGGGGCTCGGTGCTGATCGGCTTCGTCGACGGCGCGCCCGCCGGCGTCGTTGCGCTGTGCCGCTTCGATGGGCCGACGTGCGAGATGAAGCGCATGTTCGTGCGCCCGGAGTATCGGGGGAGCCGGCTGGGACGTCGCCTGGCGGAGGAAGTCATCGCGGCCGCGAGGACGCTCGGGTACACCCAGATGCTCCTCGACACCGTGCGCGAATTGGAGGCCGCCAACGCGCTCTACGAGTCGCTCGGGTTCCGCGACGTACCCCCGTACCGGTACAACCCGCGCCCCGACGCCCGCTACCTGGCGCTCGAGCTGTAGCTCAGGCTTCGCCGGGCTCCGCGCCGGGCGGGAGCGTCCCCGCCTCCATCGCCTCGATCGCCCAGCCCCACTCCTCGCTGCGGCGGAAGCTGCGCACCGCGTACCAGATCGACCACGACATCATCCCCATGATCATGGGGACGCCGGTGGCCAGGTTGACGACGACGTAGAGGTCGACGCCCAGGCCGAGCAATGTCGCGGCGCGCAACGCGCTCCGGAACAGTTGGTAGGCGCCCCACGCGTACGACAACCGGGTGAACACCCGCCGGAACGTCTCCGACCGGCGGACCTCCTCCGGGAAGGGGAAGAGCTCGTTGGCGAACACCGCCGTCAGGGGCTTCCCGATCAGCGCCGAGCCGATGAACGCGATGCCCCACAGCCCGCTGATGATCACCGGCTGGATCAGGTACAGCTCGGCGCTCCGGGTCACGATCCCGACGACTGCCTGGATCAGCACCAGGACGAGCGCGAGGCGCACGATGATCCCGGATCGGTCCTTTGCGCGCTCGTAACGCAGCGCGATCAGCGCCACCGCGGTCGCGGCGAGGATCCCCCACACGATCCCGGCGAGTTTCCACACCACGTAGAACGTGAGTACCGGACCGAACGCGTCGCGGGCGAACCGCGGCCCGCTGCCGAACGCGATCGCCTTGAAGTTGATCGGCGGGAGCTCGACCTGCGCCTCGATCGGTCCGTCGGCCGCGGGAGTCTCGGTCATGTCATGCAGCCCTGCCGTGCGCGGCCGTCCACGCGAGCAGGTCGTCGGCCTTCCACGAGTTGACGATCCGCTCGACCGGTACATCGGCCTCGGCGGCGCGGGCGCAGCCGTAGGGCTGCCACTCGAGCTGACCCATGGCGTGAGCGTCGCTGTCGATCGACAGCTTGCACTTCCAGGCAACCACCTGTTCGAGCAGGCGCATCGGCGGGTCGAGCCGCTCGGGTCGGCAGTTGATCTCGACCGCCTTGTCGAAGTGGGCGCAGGCGCCGAAGACGAGGTCGGCATCGAACGTCGACTCCGGTCTTCCCCGTCCCCGGACCATGCGGCCGGTGCAGTGGCCCAGGATGTCGGCGTGGGGATTGGCCATCGCCGCCACCATGCGGTCGGTCATCGGCTGCTCCGGCATCCGGAGCTTCGAGTGCACGCTCGCAACCACCACGTCGAGCTCGGCCAGCAGCTCGTCCTCCTGGTCGAGCGAACCGTCCTCGAGGAGGTCGATCTCGGCCCCGGTGAGGATGCGAAACGGTGCCAGCTCCTTGTTCAACTGGGCGACCACGCCGAGCTGCTTGCGCAGCCGCTCGGCGGTGAGCCCGCGCGCCACCTTCAGTGACGGCGAGTGGTCGGTGAGCGCGAGGTAGTCGTGGCCGAGATCACGGGCCGCGGTCGCCATCTGCTCGATGGTCGCGCCGCCGTCGGACCAGTCGGAGTGCGAGTGCAGGTCGCCTTTCAGCGCGGTGCGGATCTCGCCGCCGGCCCCGGCGTCGGGCGCCGCTTCGGCCTCCAGGTTGCTCAGATACTTCGGCGTCTTGCCCTCGAGCACCTCGGCGATGACCCGGCTGGTCGAGGTACCCACCCCCGACAGCGACTGCAGCCGCCCCGCCTTCGTCAGCTTCTCGAGCTGCTCGACCGGACGGTCCCGGATGGTGTCGGCGGCCCGCCGGAACGCCTGCACCTTGTACGTGGGCGCGAGGCCCCGCTCGAGCAGCGTGGCGATCTGGTCCAGCACCTCGGCAGGATGCACGGCCTCGAAGGTACCGTCTCGGGCCATGCCGGAGACTCGCAAGCAGTCCGTGTCGGCCGAACGTCACATCGCGGCGCCACCCGAGAAGGTGTTCGCGGTCCTCGCCGACCCGGCCCAGCATCCGGCCATCGACGGCTCGGGCATGGTGCGCGACGCCCCCACCGACGGGCCCGACCGGCTGGCGCTGGGCGCGAAGTTCGGCATGGCGATGCGGTGGGGGATGCCGTACTCGATGACCAACGAGGTGGTGGAGTTCGAAGACGGGCGCCGCATCGCGTGGGAGCCCGGTCTGGCTCGGCCCGCGTTCATGAGCCGCCTCATTGGCGGCCACCGGTGGCGTTACGAGCTCGAGCCCGAGGGCGCGACGAGCACGCGCGTGCGCGAGACCTACGACTGGTCTCACGCCGACCTCTTCACCCGGACGTACATCGTGGCCGCGGGCTGGCCCAAGCGCGCGCGACGCGCGATGGAACAGACCCTGGAGCGGCTCGAGAAACATCTCACCTGAGGACCATCTCACCTAAAGACCGCGACCCGGCGGCCGGTACAGTGGCACTCGGAGGGGTGACCGAGAGGCCGAAGGTGCTCGCCTGCTAAGCGAGTAGGGGCTGTCAAGGCTCCTCGAGGGTTCAAATCCCTCTCCCTCCGCCAATCTCGTGGAAGGCGCCCATGCCGACCTCCGCTGACCCCGCCGCCGCCCTGCTCGCGCTGGGCGCGGCGACACTGGGTGAGACCGGTGGCCGACCGATGCGATCCCGGATCGCACCCGCGTGGCCGGGCGCTCGGGTGGCGGGGCCGGCGTTCACCGCCCGCTGCACGCCGGGCGACAACCTCGCCATCCACGTTGCGGTGGCGCGCGCGCCGGCCGGAAGCGTTGTGGTCGTCGACGTCGGGATCGAGCGCGAGCTCGGCTACTTCGGCGAGGTGCTCACCACCGCGGCCGAGGTGCGCGGCCTGGCGGGCCTCGTCATCGACGGTGGTGTGCGCGATGTCGCCGCACTCGAGACCCACGGCTTCCCGGTGTTCGCCACCTGCGTCGCGCTCAAGGGCGCCACCAAGACGCTCCCGGGAGCGGTCGGCGGTGAGGTCGAGGTGGGCGACGTGGCGGTCGGCGCCGGCGACTGGATCGTGGGCGATGCTGACGGCGTGACCGCCGTCCCGAGCGACCAGCTCGACCAGGTGCTGGCGGCGGGACGCGAGCGCGCCGACCGGGAGGCCCGCCTCTTCACTCAGCTTCGTGACGGCGCGACCACCATCGACCTGCTCGGGATCGATCCGTCTCCGATCGAGGGCGCTTGACGCGCCCGTCGCCGGTCACCCCGGCCAGCGTCGGCGGACCGCGTACGTGCCCGGCTGGCCGACGTTCTCCCATCTCGCCACGTCGGCCCGCTCGATGTCGAACTGGTCGTGCGAAACGGACTCGACCATCCCGCCCACACCGGTGGCCGCCACCGCCGCCTGCACCGTCGCTCGGGTGTCGGCGTCGCTGACCTCCCGAGCCCGGCCCCGGAGCGAGAACTCGCCGTCGTCGTGACCGAACGGGAGCGCGTGGATAACGTAGCGGTCGTCACGCCGCAGGTCGTTGCCCTTGGGTGAGGTGCGCGGGATGGCGGCGAACAGCCGCCCGTCGGCGAAGATCGGGCAGAACGGATGCACGCGCGGGGCGCCGTCGGCGCGCACAGTGGCCAGGTAGGCGAGCGCGAACGCCATGCCTTTCGGTGGTTTCAGGCCGAGCGCGGCCATCTCGGGCTCGGCCGCCTCGAACTCTGCCCAGGTGGCCATGGCGGCGCCACGCTACCGGCGGTAACGTCGCGGCCGTGCGACGGGGTGCAGGCCAGGTGCTGGCAGCGGTGCTCTTGGG
>JBQTKH010000238.1:0-2360 GCA_052386335.1 Microthrixaceae bacterium | reverse complement strand
GTGGAGCAGCGCGCCCATCCGGTGCCCGATGATCGCGCTGCCTCGGGCATCGCCGAGGACCGTCTGCGCCTCGCCGGCTTCCCGATAGAGCTGCAACGCGAGATCGGAGTCGCCGAGACAGGCATGGATGGCGGCCAGCGTGGTCATCGTGGCGGCGACGCCGCCAGCGTCGTCGAGCGACTGCTCGATCTCCATCGCCTCGCTTGCATGCTCGAGCGCGTCACCGAGGCGTCCGAGCTTCTGCTCCGCCTCCGCGAGGTTGTGCAGCACGATGGCCCTGCGCCAACGGTCGTGCCCGAGCAGGCGCGCCGCGTCGGTGAGCACCTCGATCGCTCGCTCCCGCTGCCCCGTCTGGTTCAGGAGCGTGGCCAGGTTGTTCAGGGCCATCGCCTCGCCCACCGGTTGGTCGACGGATGCGTAGGTGGAGCCCGCTTCCTCGAGCAGGGCCCTGGCCTCGTCCAGGCGACCGACCTCGCGCTGTGCGATGCCCAGCCCTAGCAGGAGATGGGCCAGCGCGAGCCCATCGCCCGCTCGCCGCGCCGCAGTGATCCCGATCTCGTGCACGGCCACCCAGGTGGACCACGGCTTGCGCAGGTTGAGGTACGACAGGAGCACGTGGGGCAGGGCCGCGGCCGTCGCGTCGTCACCGTTGCTTGCCGCAACCTCGATGGCGGCTGCGATGTTGACGAGCTCCGCGTCCACCCACGTGAGGGCCTCGTCGTAGCCGGCGATCCGAGGCAGGGTCACGCCCGGTGCCAGCGGTGTGTCGAGGGGTGGACGGCCGCGTTGCGGCATGAGCCGTCGGTCGGCGGCGTCGCTCATGTGCAGGTAGAAGCTGCACGCGCGCCCCTGCGCCTCGGCGTGATGCCCGTCGGCGGCCTCGGGGGCGTGCTCCAGGGTCCAGGCGCGCAGCAGATCGTGCATGCCGAACCGGCCGCGCCTCGGTGTGGTGAGCAGGCTCGACGAGGCGAGGCGGGACAGGATGTGGCGAGCATCGGGGACCGGCGTGCCGAGCACCGCCGCCGCGGCACCGGCCGTGAAGCTCGGTCCTGGGTGGTGGGCGAGGAGATGGAACGACCGGGCATCGTCCGCAGAGCACGCGGCCAGCGACCAGGCGAAGACGTTGGACAGCTTCGTCGAGGGGTCGTCGACCGCCCGGTCGAGCTCGTCGACCCGCCTCCCGGTGCGGGCGAGACGGTTGACGATCGTCGAGAGCGCCGCCTCGTCCAGCTCTGGAGTCACCCGTTGCGCGACGAGCCGGAGCGCGAGCGGGAGGTCACCACACAGCCCCGCGAGCGCGTCGAGGTCCGCGGCATCCCCGCCGTGAGCCGGCAGCGCCTTGCGGAGGAGCTCAACGGAGCGGTTGCGGTCGAAGGGCCCGATCGCTCTTGCCTCGGCGCCGTAGGTGATCGTGAGACCCGTGAGCCGGACGCGGCTGGTCACGAGCACGTCGACGGTTGGGGAACCGGGCAGGAGGAGCCGAACCTGGTCCTCGTCTTCCGCGTTGTCGAGCACGACGAGCATGGTCCGCGCCGCGATGGCGCTGCGAAACCGTGCCCCGAGCTGGTCCAGGTCGACCGTCGGCGAGACGGGCGGAGCGCCAAGGTCGTGGAGGAAGCGATGGAGGACGTCCGCCGGAGCGACGCTCGGCCCACGCCCGAAGCCGTTGAGGTCGACGAACAGCTGTCCGTCGGGATAGCGATCGGCGTTCCGGTGCGCCCACGCCAGCGCGACGGCGGTCTTCCCCACTCCGCCCATCCCGAAGAGCACGGCGATGTCTCCTTCAGTGGCGCTCGCACCGAAGAAGCCGTCGAGCCAGGCGAGGTCGGCACGACGTCCGAGGAAGCCGCGCGTGGCCGTGGGCAGCTGGCGAGGCGTCGCGGCGGGCGCGGCGCTCGGCGCCACGGCCCCAACCACCTTGCGGGCGCGCCTGCCGCGGATCACCTCGGGGAGCTGGCGGTGGAGGTTCTGCCACTTCGTCTCCCACACGCTCGCCTCGGCCACCTCGGCCGGAGGTGACGCCCCGACCGACGCCGCGTGGGCAACACAGGCGCGGACGAACGCGAGGGTGACGTCGAGCCGCGGCGCGGTCTTGGCACGAAGCATGTCGCTCACGGTCGCCGGCGGCAGGGCTTGCGAGCGCAGGTGGAGCTGGCGATATGACGGCGTGCCGCAGGCGAGGCGGAGCTCCCGCAGCTCGCGCGCGAACGCGTCGAGCAGCGTCCGTCGTGTCGCATCCTCCGCCCCCATGGCCGCAGTGTTCTAGTGCCCCTCGAGCGGCAGTGGGTCTTCGAAGGTGTTCGGGTTTGTACGATTCCGCGACATATCACCGGTTTCGCACCTATTGTCACGTCGTCTAG
>JBQTKH010000237.1:0-13504 GCA_052386335.1 Microthrixaceae bacterium | reverse complement strand
TCGGCTTGCGCATCCTCGATGCTCGAGGAGTGCGTCTTGACGCCGATCCCCAGCGATACGCAGAGGTCGAGCGCTTCCTTGTTCGTCATCCCGAGCTCCTTGGCGAGCTCGTGCACACGCTTCTTCGCTGCCAAGTTCCTGGTTCAGTCCTTCGGGGTGTCGTCGGGGGCGCGCTGCAGCGCCCTAGGGCCGCACTACGGCCGTCCATCCTCGCACGAACCACTCGGGTTGCACGATTCGGATGCGGCTCAGGCCCGGCGGATCAGGCCCCGAGGTGGGGCTCCAGCGCCAGGGCCTGGTCCGACGATACCGGCGATCTGAGCGCTCGAGACAGGGCGTTACGCCGCACGGCGAGCTCCAGGCAGGGCCGCGACGCCGCGCAGAGCCAGGCCCCCCGCCCGGGCAGGGTGCGACCGATGGCGAGCGTGCCCTCACGGGTGGCCACGAGTCGCAGGAGCTCGTGCTGCGCCGCACGCCGGCGACAGCCGACGCACGTGCGGATGGGCGGTTCCGCTACGACGGGTCCGCCGCCGGTTCGCCGCCGGTGGTCTCGTCGTCGTCAGCGCGCTCGGTCTCGGGTTCGGCGGCCTCGGGAGCCGCGTCTGCGGTGTCGACCTCGCTGTCGGTGTCAGCCTCGGCGGCCTCGTCGGAGGGCTCGTCGTCGGAGGGCTCGTCGTCGGAGGGCTCGTCGTCGCCGGCATGGGCCCACTCCTCGGCGGACAGCGCGGGGCCACCTTCGGCCGGCACCCACACCTGCTCGCCCGAGGCGGGGTCGAGCACCCACTCGCCCTGGGCCCACTCCTCGCCGGCGTAGGCCTCTTCGTCGGCCATCTGGGTCTCGCTCTTGATGTCGACGCGCCAGCCGGTGAGGCGAGCGGCGAGGCGGGCGTTCTGGCCCTCCTTGCCGATGGCGAGCGAGAGCTGGAAGTCGGGCACGATCACCGTGGCGGTGCCCGTCTCGACGTCGATCCGGACCTCCTTGACCTTGGCCGGCGACAGCGCCTTCATCACGAAGTCGTACGGGTCGTCGGAGAAGGGGACGATGTCGATCTTCTCGCCGTTGAGCTCGTTCACGACCTGGCGGACACGGGCGCCGCGCGCGCCGACGCAGGCACCGACGGGGTCGACGTTGGGATCGTTCGACCAGACGGCGATCTTCGTGCGGTGCCCGGGCTCGCGTGCGCAGGCCTTGAGCTCGACGACGCCGTCGGCGATCTCGGGGACCTCGAGCTTGAACAGCTCGAGGATGAGGCCGGGGTGGGTGCGGGACACGACGATCTGCGGGCCCTTGGCCGTGCGCCGCACCTCGACGATGTACGCCTTGAGGCGGGTGTTGGGGACCGGCCGCTCGTAGGGCACCTGTTCAGCCTGGGGCAGCAGCGCTTCCACACGACCGAGGTCGAGCAGCGTGTAGCGGCTGTCGGTCTGTTGGATGATGCCGGTGACGATGTCGCCTTCGCGGCCCGCGTACTCCTCGTACTTGAGCTCGCGCTCGGCCTCGCGGATGCGCTGCGTCATCACCTGGCGGGCCGTCATCGCCGCGATGCGCCCGAAGTTCTCCGGGGTGACATCGAGCTCGGGGCCGTACGGCTCGCCGTCCTCGTCGATCTCCTGCGCGAACACGCGGATCTCGAAGCGATCGGGGTCGATCGTGACCCAGGCGTACTCATGCGCGTCGGGCATGCGCTTGTAGGCGGACTCGAGCGCATCGGCGAGCGCGCCGAGCAACGTGTCGACGGAGATGCCCTTGTCCTGTGCGAGCGCGACGAGCGCCTCGCCCATGTCCACGTTGCTCATGGCTTAGTCCTTGCGTCGGTTGGCTGATCCAGGTCGGGGGCTGCTGAGGCGAAGCCATGAGCAAGGCCCTGTGTCGATGATTCGCTCGCACACTCGCTCATGGCTTGCTCTTCCTCTCGGTCTTGCTGGCTGCGCCCCACTCGAAGGTGGTGCGGGCCCGCTCGATGTCGTCGTAGGCCACCGTGTGCTCCACGCCGTCGGCGTCTTGCACGGTGACCGTGGTGTCGCTGGAGGCCGTGATGGCACCCTCGAGGCGCCGCGCTCCCTCGGTGCCGGGGTTGGTCTTGATCTTCACCGTCGTCCCCACAGCGCCCGAGAAGTGGTCGGGGGTGCGGAGCGGGCGTTCCAGTCCCGGGCTGCTGACCTCGAGGGCGTAGTCACCGGCGATCGGATCCTGCTCGTCCAGCGCTCTGGTGATCGTGCGGGCGAGGCGACTGATCGACCCGATGTCGGCCCCGCCCGGCCGATCCACGAGGATCTGCAGCACGCCGTCGGCGAGGTCGACGTCGTAGATCTGCAGGTCGGCGGCCTCGACGAGGGGCGCCACGATCGCTCGCACGCGATCCGCAGTGCTCATGACGCTCCACACCTCCTCCTGACATGGCAACGGCGCGGGCCGAAGCCCACGCCGTTCCAACACCAACGAAACGATCGAACAGAACCGGGGAATCCTACCAGTACCCCCGATCGGTGCCCATTCAGCGAGGGTTCAGTAGCTTCGGGCAACGTACGCGATGAGGTCCGTGTCGTCCTCGCTGTCGGGCAGGCCGCCGTCGGCGGTCTGCAGGCAGCGCACGCTGATGGCGTCCTGGGCCAGCCGAGCTTCCCCACCGTCTTTGAGCAGATCCCACGGGACACGCGCGAACCCCACCTTGCCGCCCTCGACGGCTTCTTCCACCGACGCAGCGTCCACGGTGCGCTCATCGCGGAGGCGTGTGGCTGCGGCCAGCATCTCCGCCTGGATCTCGGCGAGCAGGACCGGCACCAGCGTGCCCACCTCCGCCACGCTCACCTGCAGCTTCTCGCCGGTGCTGCGGCGCACGACCGTGACCAGGCCCTCGGCGAGGTCACGGGGACCGACCTCGATGCGCACGGGCACGCCCTTGAGCTCCCAGTCGGTGGCTCGGCGCCCGAAGCTCGTGGCCACCCGAGCATCGAGGCGCGCGCTGATGCCCTCGGCGGTGAGCTCGGCAACGAGCGCCTCGGCGGCCACTCCTGCGCCGCCCTCGTCACGCACGAGCAGCACCACGGCCTGGATCGGTGCCAGCGCCGGGGGCACCACGAGGCCAGCGTCGTCGCCGTGGGCCATGATCAGGCCGCCGACCATGCGCGTGGACACGCCCCACGAGGTGGTCCAGCAAAGCTGGGTGTCGCCGCTCGCGTCGAGGTGGGTGATGTCGAACACCTTGGCGAAGTTCTGACCCAGGTCGTGGCTGGTGCCCATCTGGAGCGCCTTGCCGTCGCCCATCATCGCCTCGACCGTGAGTGTGTTGATCGCCCCCGGGAAGCGCTCGGCGACCGTCTTGCGGCCCGGTAGCACGGGGATGGCGAGCACGTTCACCATGAAGTCCGCGTAGACGTCGTGGAGGATGCGCGCTGCGTAGGCGGCGCTGTCCTCGGCCGTGGCGTGGGCCGTGTGGCCTTCCTGCCAGAGGAACTCTGTGGTGCGCAGGAACAGACGGGGGCGCAGCTCCCAGCGCACCACGTTGGCCCACTGGTTGAGCAGCAGGGGCAGATCCCGGTAGCTCTGGATCCACTTGCCCATGTACTCGCCGATCACCGTCTCGCTGGTGGGGCGCACGACGAGGGGCTCGTCGAGCTCCTTGCCCCCAGCGTGGGTGACCACCGCGAGCTCCGGGCTGAAGCCCTCCACGTGGTCGGCTTCGCGGTTCAGGTAGCTCTCGGGGATGAACAGCGGGAAGTAGCAGTTGTCGGCACCGGCCTGCTTGATGCGCAGATCGACCTCGGCCTGCATCCGCTCCCACAGCGAGTAGCCGTACGGACGCACGACCATCGTGCCTCGCACCGGACCGTTGTCGGCCAGCTCCGCCTTGGCCACGACGTCTTGGTACCAACGGGGGAAGTCGTCTGCTTGGGGGGTGAGGACGGGCTGCTTGGCCATAGGTGGCCGATGCTAGGCGGCGTCCCGCGTGCGCCCGCCGCTAGTTGTCGAGGTGCTTGTGGATGAGCTCGACGCGCTGCTCGCTGGCGTTGGCGTCGTCACCCTTCTCGGCGAGGAGCATGGCGCGATCCTTGGCGGCCTCGCGCTCCGCCTTGTCGACGTCGGCGCGGGCCATGGCCGCATCGATGCCCTGCTCGTGGATGAGCTCAGCCCACTCCACGAGCGTGGCGACCATCTCGTCTTCGGGGACGACGGCCACGTTGCGACCCTTCACGAACAGGTGACCGCGCTTGTTGCCCGCCGCGATGCCGATGTCCGCGTCGCGGGCCTCCCCGGGGCCGTTCACGACGCACCCCATCACCGCCACCTGGAGGGGGATCTCGCGCTCGCCGAAGGCCTCCATGGCCTCCTTGGCCACCGCGATGACATCGATCTCGGCGCGCCCGCAGCTCGGGCAGGCGATGAGGTCGACGTTCTTGCGCTCCCGCAAGCCCATCACCTCGAGGAGCTGACGTCCGGCCCGGGCCTCCTCGACCGGATCGGCGGTGAGGCTGTACCGGATCGTGTCGCCGATGCCCTCAGCGAGGAGCGTGCCCATGCCGGCCGTGGCCTTGAGCAGCCCCACCGGCGGCGGGCCGGCCTCGGTGACCCCGAGGTGCAGGGGGTGGTCGACCGCGTCGGCGAGCAGGCGATAGGCCTCGATCATGAGCGGCACGGACGACGCCTTCACCGAGATCTTCACGTCGTCGAAGCCGATCTCGCGGAAGTACGCGAGCTCGATCTCGGCCGACTCCACCATCGCCTCAGGCGTGACCCGTCCGCCGTGCTTCTCGTAGAGCTTCGGGTCGAGGCTGCCGCCGTTGACACCGATGCGGATGGGGATGCCACGGTCCTTGCACTCCTGGGCCACCAGCTTGATGTGCTCGGGCTTGCGGATGTTGCCGGGGTTGAGCCGCAGGCAGTGCACGCCCGCGTCGAGGGCGGCGAGCGCCATCCGGTACTGGTGGTGGATGTCGGCCACGATCGGAACCGGCGAGCGTGGCACGATGCGGGCGAGGCCCTCCGCGGCTTCGATGTCGTTGCAGGTGCAGCGAACGATGTCCGCACCGGCACCGGCGAGCGCGTAGATCTGCTGCAGCGTGCCGTCGACGTCGGCCGTCTTGGTGATCGTCATCGACTGCACGGTGATCGGCGCACCGCCACCCACCGGAACGGCGCCCACCATCACCTGTCGGGTGACGCGCCGCGGGAAGGAGGACTCGCCGATCTCCATCGCCCGCTACCCCACTCCGATGGGGTCGACGATGTCGAGGTAGATCGACGACACCCCGAGCAAGACCAGGAACATGAACACCGCGTAGGTGAGCGGGAGCAGGCGAGACACGTCGGCCATGTGGCGACGGCCGCCCACCGATCGGATGCGCTCGTAGATGGCAACCACGGCGTGGCCACCGTCGAGCGGGAGGAGCGGGATCAGGTTCAGCACACCGATCGACACGTTCACCAGGGCCATCAGGACGAGGAACGGGCTCATGCCGTCTTCGCTCATCGAGGCGCCGATGCGGGCGACACCGTAGATGGACACGAGCCGGTTCTCGTCGCCCTGGTCGACCGCCCGGCCACCCCCAGCACCGGACCCGGTGACCGCCGGCCCGGAGTCGTTCCCGCCGTCGATGACGTTGGACGCGAAGTCGCCCAGACCACCACTGAAGAAGCCAGCCAAGCTGGCGACGGTGTTCTTGATCGTTGCGCCCGTGTACTCGGCGGCAACCACCGCGGAGCGCACCGGGCTCCCTGTGACGGGGGGCAGGTCGGGGAGCTGACGGGTGACGCCGAGCTGGGCTTGCTTCGGGTCGTCGCTCGCGTGGCCGATCGTGGCGTCCAGACGGATCGTGCGGTTGTCGCGCTCGACGGTGAGCGGCACGCGGTCGCCGATCCGGTCCTCGATCAGCGGGCCGATGTCCGAGAACGAGCGCACCTCGGCCCCGTCGATGGCGACGATGCGATCACCGCTGCGCAGCCCTGCGGCCTTGGCCGCCGAGTCGTCGGTGACGCTCTCGATCACCCAGCTCGTGTCGTCGATCGTCCCGCCGAGGCGCTGCGCCTCCTCGGTGTACGCCGGCACGCCCAACCACGAGAAGGCGACGACGAAGAGCACGAACGCCTGCAAGAAGTGCATGAGGGAGCCGGCAGACACCACGAGCAACCGCTTGGGGAAGGACTGCTGGCGGAACGTGCGGGCCTCGTCCTCCGGGGGACACGGGTCGATGTTGTTCATCCCGATGATGCGCACGTAGGCACCGACGGGGATCAGCTTGATGCCGTACTCCGTCTCACCGCGTCGGAACGACCAGAGCTTGGGGCCGAAGAAGAGGAAGAACTCGGTGACCTTCATCCCGGACCACTTGGCCGTGAGGTAGTGGCCGAGCTCGTGGAGGAAGATCATCACGGTGATGGCGCCGATGATGAGGAGCCACCCCTTGCCCGCGTAGAGCCCAAAGGCCGCGGTGAGGCCGACGAGCAGTGCGATGCGCCAACCGCCACCCGCGATCTCGCCGCGGGGCTCGCTCGTCGGGATGGCGGTCTCGGTCACCTGGTGAACCTCTCGTCGATGACCGCCCTGGCGGCGGCTCGGGCCCGTCGATCGGCGTCGATCACCGCGTCGATGCTGTCGGCAGCCCCACCATCATGCCGCTCCAGCACCTCGTTGAGTACGTCGGGGATGTGCGCCCACGCGATCTCCCCGCCGAGGAAGGACGCCACGGCGACCTCGTTGGCGGCGTTCAGCGTGGCGGGTGCCAGCGCGCCCGCCCGTCCGGCGGCGTAGGCGAGGCCGAGGCAAGGGAACGCGGCGAGATCTGGGGGTTCGAAGTCGAGACGCCCGAGCTCGACCCAGTCGATGCGCCCGAACGGTGTCGCGAACCGGTCGGGATAGGTCAGCGCATAGGCGATCGGCAGGCGCATGTCGGGAAGCGACAGCTGCGCGATGGTGGCTCCATCGGTGAACTCCACCATCGAGTGCACGATCGACTGCGGATGGACGACGACCTCGATGCGGTCGTAGTCGACATCGAACAGCTCGTGCGCCTCGATCACCTCGAGGCCCTTGTTCATCAGCGTGGACGAGTCGATCGTGATCTTCGGCCCCATCGACCAGGTGGGGTGAGCCAGCGCATCGTCGATGGTCACCGCCGACAGCTCGTCCCGGGAGCGGCCCCGGAACGGACCCCCCGACGCAGTCAGGATGATCCGGTCGACCCACGGCCCGGCCCCGCCGCCGGCGTGCTGCGCTCGCAGGCACTGGTGCACCGCGCAGTGCTCGCTGTCGACGGGGATCAGCTCGCCGGCCCCTTCGCGAGCGCGGACGGCGCGCACGACCGGACCTCCGGCGATCAGTGACTCCTTGTTCGCGAGCGCGAGGCGCTTGCCTCCCTCGAGCGCCGACAACGTCACGCCGAGCCCGGCGAAGCCCACGACGCCGTTCACGCAGACGTCGGCGCTCGTCGCGAGCTGCGCCAGGGCATCTGGACCCGCGATCACCTCGGTACCGGCCGGAACCGCCGCCTGAAGTGCCCCGGCCAGCGTGGCGTCCGCAATGGCCACGAGCTTCGGCGACCATCGCCGCGCCTGCGACGCCAGCTCCTCGATCGACGTGGATGCCCCCAGGGCCACCACCTCGAAGCGATCGGGTTCTGCTGCGATGACCTCAAGCGTCTGCGTGCCGATCGATCCCGTCGACCCCGCGAGCGAGACAGTGACGGCCATGCGGGAAGGCTACCGGGACCTCCACGAGGTGAGCGCCGGCTGGCGGGCGGCCCCGCACGGCCGAGAAACCCCTCCACTACCCTGCCCGAATGGCCGATGGTGACGATGTGACCTCCATCAGCGCGCGGCTGCCTCACCGACGGATCCTCACCTCGCGCAGCGCGTGGGCGGCATCCGGCGCGCTCCTGCTGGCCACTGGCGCGGTCATCACCGGGCTCGGCGGGGAGAGCACCTCCGCGGCCATCGCCGACGGCTCGTCGGTCGTGGCCTCCCTCGGTGGCGGGTGGATCGTCATCCGTTCGGGTCGCGGGCGGACCGTCGACCGGACCCCCTGGCTCCTGCTGGGTGCCGCGATGGTGCTGTGGGGCATCGGCGAGGTGCTGTGGACCTGGTGCGAGGTCATCGTCGGCGACGAGGTGCCGTACCCGTCCATCGCCGACATCTCCTACCTCGGCGCGGTGCCGTTCGCCGTAGCGGGGCTCCTCGCCTTCACGCGGGGAAGCCGCAGCACCTTCCACCTCCGCACCCTCCTCGACGCGTGCCTCGTCGCCGCATCACTGCTGTTCATCACCTGGGCGCTCGTGCTCGGACCGGCGTGGCGCGCCGATGATTCGAGCCTCGCCGTCCACGCGGTCACCGTGGCGTATCCGATCACCGACCTGATCCTGGCCGCACTCGCGCTGATCATCGTGCAGTCCGACACCACACGGGATCGATGGTCCCTGCGGATGGTGGCCGCCGCGATGCTGCTCATGGCGACGGCCGACTCTGCCTTCACCTGGATCATCACCTACGGCACCTTCTCCAGCAGCAATCCCATCACCATGCTCTGGCCGACGGCGTACCTCCTCATCGCGTTCTCGACCGCGTTCCGGGATGGGCCCGCGCACCACGAACCCACTTCGCAGCGACGGATCGGCTCCGTCCTCGCGCCCTACATCCCTCTGATCGGCTCGATCGCGGTTGCCACACCGCGGCTCGTCGAGGGAAGGCCGCTCGGTCCGTTCCTGACCGTAAATGGCGCGGTCCTGATCCTGCTCGTGCTGGTTCGACAAGCGATGATCGCCTGGGACCTCCGGGCCACCGTGGCCGCGCTGCACGATCGCGAGACCGAGCTCGAGCGGCTGGTCGCCGAGGACGCGCTGACCGGCCTCGGGAACCGGTCGAGCTTCGCGTCCCGTCTCGACACTGCCCTCGACGGGAACGGCGCGCCGCCCGCCGTCGTGTTCATCGACCTCGACGGCTTCAAGCAGGTCAACGACAGCTTCGGTCACGCGGCCGGCGACGAGCTCCTCGTCGAGGTGAGCCGCCGACTGCGGGCGTGCACGACGTCCACGATGGAGCTGGCCAGGCTCGGCGGCGACGAGTTCGTCGTCCTGGTCCCGGAGGGCCAGAACGCCGCCGAGGACGTCGCCAAGCGGATCCTCGAGTCCTTCGAGCTCCCCTTCACCCGCGAGGGCGAATCGATCCCGTTCCGCGCGAGCATCGGCGTCGCATCAGCACCCGCTGGAGGGAGTCCGGACGAGGCCGTGCGTCGAGCCGACGCGGCCATGTACGTCGCCAAGTCCACCGGGAAGGGACATGCCGTCACCTACCCGGACGATGTGCGCGGCGGCTCGCCCCAGCGTCTCTAGACGAACCGCCTCGAGACGAAGCCGTCTCTAGACGAAGAAGTCCGTGAGCGTGGCCAGCAGCCACACTGCGGGAAGCACGAACAGGATCGCGTCGAACCGGTCGAGCAGGCCCCCGTGCCCGGGCAGGATCGACCCCATGTCCTTCACGCCGAGGTCGCGCTTGATCAGCGATTCGCACAGGTCGCCGATCGGTGCGAACAGCGCCACCGCCAGGCCCACCATCGCACCCTCACCGAGGGAATCGATCGGACCGAACCCCACCACGCTGCTGAGGAAGACCACCGCGACGAAGGCGATGCCGCAACCGCCGAGCAACCCCTCGACGGTCTTGTTCGGGCTGGCCGCGCTCAACGGCTGTCGACCAGCGTTCTTGCCGACGAAGTAGCCGCCCACGTCGTAGCCCACCGTGCCGATGACGGCGGCCAGCAAGATGCCCACCCCGTTGTCGCCGATGCTGAGCATGAGCGCCGCGAACGATCCGAAGAGACCGACCCACAGGAGCCCGAGCAGGGTCACGCCAACGTTCATCGTCGGGTTCTCGCTCGCTGCGCCGACCAGGTACCAGAGCAGGCACACCGCCGTGGTGAGGAACAGGACCGTGGGGATGGCCGCGGTGCCGTAGTTGTAGGACCCCACCACCAGTCCGATCGTGCCCGTGATCCCGGCGAGGGCCACGGGCTGGTAGCCGACCTGGCGCAGCACGCCGTAGAGCTCGGCAACCGCCAGGCCGACGACGGCGGTGACCAGGATCATCGCCGGGGCCGGACCCATGTTGAAGAGGAACAGGGCCACGGCCAGGAACGCGATGCCCACCACCACCGCCATCCCCATGTCGCGGTCGCCACCGCCACCACCACCGCCTGGGCGGGCGGCGCGCTGCGGGCGGTAGGGCTCCTCGGCACCGCGCCTGCGGGCGGCCGGGGCTCGGCGCGGCTCGTCGTAGGGAACGGGCTCGAGCTCCGGTTCGACATCGACGTCCGCCGGAGCTGACCACTCGGGCTCGAAGTCGTCGCCGTCCGCGAAGACGGAGCGCCCGGGCACCACGGTCTCGTCGAGATCGGCGAAGCTGAAGAAGTCGTCGTGGGTGGGGCGGTCGCGGTCGTCGAGCGCGCCGAGGCGCTCGTCGTCGTCAGAGTCCTCGGCGCCCCACGACGCGACATCCGAGGACGCGTCGTCCTGATCGAAGCGGGTGGAGTCGTCGCGCCAGCGCGGCGTCGACGACGCGAAGCTCGTCCAGTCGTCGAGGTCGTCGTTGCCGGACCCCTCAGGGAGGATCTGCGGAACCTGACCCGTGGGCGGCTCGGTCCAGTGGGGCAGCTCCACCTGCTCGGAGATCGGGTCGGACCCCATGACCGGCGCCCGCTCGACGTCGCGCGGGTCCGACGAGGAGCCCAGTGGGAACCGCAGGACCGGCCGCGGCCCATCCGCGGTGGGCGGCTCGGGACGGTCGCCATAGCGGGGCTGATCGTCGCCGCGGCGCGGCGCGACGTCGCCTCGCTCGAGCGCCTCGGCAGCCTCCTCGGCCCCGATGATCCGCACACCCTCGGTGGGTGGGCTCTTGCGCTTGTCCTCTGGTCGTTCGTCTTGGTCCATGCGGACCTCCCCTTGCATCGGCTTCGCAACCGGATGACCAGCGAGCGCTGGCATCCGTCAGACCTCGAGCAGCTCCTGTTCCTTCTGCTCGAGGGCCTTGTCGATCTCCGCCTCTTGGGCGTGGGTGAGCTTGTCGAGGTCCTTCTCGGCGCGGGCGACGTCGTCTTCGGTGGCCTCATTGTCCTTCGCGAGAGCGTCGAGGTCATGGCGCGCCGCTCGACGCAGGTTGCGAATTGCAATGCGACCGTCCTCGGCCATCGCCTTGACGACCCGCACCAGCTCCTTGCGGCGCTCCGCGGTGAGCTGCGGGAACATCAGGCGGATGACCTGGCCGTCGTTGCTCGGGTTGAGCCCGAGGTCGGACTGCTGGATGGCCTTCTCGATCGCCCCGAGGGCGCCCTTGTCGTACGGGCTGATCACCAGCATGCGGGCCTCGGGGGCCTGGATCCCGGCGACCTGCTGCAGGGGCACCTCGCTGCCGTAGTAGTCGACGAGGATGCGCTCGACGAGCGCCGGCGCCGCACGACCCGTGCGGACACCCGAGAACTCGGCACGGGCGTGCTCGACCGCTTTGTGCATCTTCTGGCGAGCGTCGTCGAGCACCAGCGCGATCATCTCGTCGGACATCAGGGCGCGACCTCTCCTGCGGTCATCTGACCACAGTACCGATCGGCTTCCCCTCCAAGATGGACCGGACGTTGCCCTTCCCCAAGAGGTCGAACATCACGATCGGCAGGGCGTTGTCCATGCACAGCGTGATCGCGGTGGAGTCCATGGCCTTGAGCCCGCGGTTGAGGACGTCGAGGTAGCTCACCTCGGGGATCAGCGTGGCGTCGCTGTTGGTGCGAGGGTCGTCGGTGTAGAGGCCCTCGACGCCCGAGTGCGTGCCGCGCAGCATGGCATCGGCCTCGATCTCCACCGCACGCAGTGCGGCAGCCGTGTCGGTGGTGAAGAAGGGGTTCCCGGTGCCGGCCGCGAAGATCACCACCCGCCCCTTCTCGAGGTGGCGGATGGCACGGCGGCGGATGTATGGCTCGGCCACCTGCGACATCGCGATGGCGCTCTGCACCCGCGTGGGCTGGCCGAGCCGTTCGAGCGTGTCCTGCAGCGCGAGCGCGTTGATCGCGGTGGCGAGCATGCCCATGTAGTCGGCTTGGGCGCGGTCCATGCCCGAACCGGCACCGGTCATCCCCCGCCAGATGTTCCCGCCGCCGACGACGACGGCCACGTCCACCCCCAGGCTCCGCGCCTCGACGATCTCGCCCGCGACGAACTCGGCGACCTTGCCGTCGATCGGGTTGTCCTCTCCGGCGAACGCCTCGCCGGAGAGCTTGAGCAGGATCCGGGGGTATCGGAGGTCGGTCAAGAGCCGATGTACACCTGAGCGAAGTGCGCGATGGAGGCATCGCCGAGCAGCTGGGTGATCGACTGCTTGTCGTCCTTCGCGTAGGGCTGCTCGAGGAGCACCTGATCCTTGTACCAGGCGTTGAGGCGACCCTCGACGATCTTGTCGATGGCCTGCTCAGGCTTGCCCTCGGCCTTGGTGATGCCGATGAGCGTGTCGCGCTCGGCGGCCGCGTCTGCCTCGGGCACCTCGTCGCGGTGCAGGTACCGCGGCTTGCTGAACGCCGCGGACACGGCGATCTCATGGGCGAGCTCCGCGGTGCCACCGTCGAGCACGACGATCACGGCGTTGACGCCGCGGCCGTCCTGCTTGTGCAGGTAGGTGTCGAGGGCCTGACCGTCGGCCACCTCGACGCGCACGACGCGCCCGACGTCGATGTTCTCCTTGAGCGTCACCTTCAGGTCGTCGACGCGCTCCTTCTGGGCGTCCACGGAGCCGGAGGTGAGCACGGCGCCGAGCAGGTCGGCGAGCACCGCGTTGAAGTCGTCGGACTTCGCGACGAAGTCGGTCTCGCACTTGAGCTCGACGATGGCCGCGACACCGTCGGCGTGGCCGACCGCGACCGCGCCCTGGGTGTTGTCGCGGTCAGCGCGATCGACGGACTTGGCCAGACCCTTCTCACGGAGTGACTTGGCAGCAGCGTCGAAGTCGCCGCCCGACTCCTCGAGTGCTCGCTTGGCATCCATCATCCCGGCGCCGCTGGCCTGGCGAAGTGCCTGGACGTCCTTGGCGGTGAACGACATGGGGGTTGTGCTCCTCGGTGGTGCGGTGGGGGTGGTCAGCTGTCGGTGGGCTCGGCGGACTCGGTCGGCTCGGGCGCAGCAGCCGGGGCCTCAGCCTCGACAGGCGCCTCGGCGACAGCGGCCGGAGCCTCAGCCTCGACAGGCGCCTCGGCGACAGGGGCCTCGGCGACGGGAGCGGCGGGGGGCGGCGGGATCGGCGCCGTGGCGATCCGGGCCTCGCGCTCCTGCTGGGCGAGGAGCGCCTGACGGCGGGCCTCGGCCTGCTGGGCGGCCACGCGGGCCTCCTCGTCCTCCGTGCGCTCGGCGACCGGTGCGACCGCGGTGGCCGCGTTGCGACGGGACGCGATGTAGCGGCCCTCCTCGACGGCATCCGCGATCACGCGGCACATGAGCGTGCCCGAGCGGATGGCGTCGTCGTTGCCCGGGATGACGTACTGGATGACGT
>JBQTKH010000236.1:0-31770 GCA_052386335.1 Microthrixaceae bacterium | reverse complement strand
CGCCAGCGCGGCGGCCTCGCCGAGCACGAGCGCGCGGGTGTCGTTGAGGATCCCCATCTCGCCGAGCAGGATCGGCGCTGACACGGCGACGAGGAGCACGCCGAGATACCGGAGGCACACCGTGGGCGTCATCGGCACGACCGGGCCGCGCTCGGTGACGACCTCGGACGGAGCTTCCGCGGGCGTGGACAGGTCGCCGAGGTCGGCCGGCACGATCGAGGTCACGAGGCGCTCCGGAGGCGCGGCGTGCCGAGGATGCCGTTGGGCCGGAACAGCAGCACGGCGATGGCGATGGCCAGGTAGACGAGGTACTCCTTGCCCGGAAGGGTCGACTGGGAGAAGACCCGGAGCACGCCGGACTTGAGGATGCCCAGGGCGAGGCCACCGACAAAGGCGCCGGGCAGGCTGGACAGGCCGCCCACCACGGCGGCGATGAGGGCCACCACGAACAGGTGCGTGCTGGCGAACCCGGGGGTGAGCACGCCGACGGTCGGCGCCACGAACAGGGCCGCCAGGGCGGCGACGGCGCCCGCGGCTCCCCACACGAACGCGGTCACGCGCCGCAGCGGCACACCGACGAGCCGAGTGGCATCCGGATCCTGAGCAGCGGCCAGGACCCCGAGCCCGAAGTCGGTTCGGCGGAGGAACTGCGCCAGGCCCAGGGCGATCGCGGCGACCACGGCCACCGACAGGAGCTGCGTGGGGCTCACGTTCACCCCCGCGATGCGGATCCCCAAGCCGTGGATCGGCACCGGCACCTCGCGCGGGCTCTCGCCGAACTGCTGGAACTCGAAGGAGAGCAGCGCCGTGAGGAGGCCAACCGTGGCCACCGAGATCGCGAGCGGGTTGCGCACCTTCATGGGACGCACCACGAAGCGCTCGAAGCCGAGGCTGAGCCCCACCGATCCCACGACCGCTCCGATGGCACCGATGATCCACGGAAGCCCCTGGTCGACGCTCAGCCACCACGCCACGTACAGCCCAAAGGTGCCGACCTCGCCCAGCGCGAAGTTGATCGACCCGGTGCCGCGGTGGATGAGCGTGATGCCCACGGCGAGCAGCCCGAACAGGGTGCCTTCCACGAGCCCGATGACGAGGACCTGGACCATCAGAGCAGGTGCTCCACGCAGGTGGCGACGTTGCGCATGTTCACCGCTCCGCTGGGTGAGCGGTAGGCCTCCATCGTGGAGACGGTCCACCCACCACGGTGGTCGTTGTCTGCCCCAGGGCGGCCGAAGTCGATGTTGCAGGCGCTCGAGGTGGGCTGCCCGCGGTAGCTCTTCATCACCTCGAGGAAGCGGTTGCGCCCGCAGCTCGGCCCGCAGAGCAGGAGCAGCTGGTGGGACGCCTTCTGGGCAGACCAGTTGAGGAAGAGGAGGTCGCCACCTACCCCTGCGAGGTCGACCTCTGGACGGTACTTCGCGTACTGCGCCTCGAACTGGCGCATGTCGTCGGCATACGAGGCGAACGGGCCGGTGTAGTCACCGAAGCTGTAGGCGTTCGCCATGAGCACCCCGGTGATCGGCGGGTTGAGGGCATCCTCGTCGAGGGTCTGCATCGTGAGGTTGAAGGGGAACACCATGAAGTGCGGGCTGAAGCCCTGTGCCTTGGACTGCTTGATGAACGTCGTGCTCTCCAGCGCGTTGAGCCAGAGGAACACCACCTCCGCACCACGGTCCCGGAGCTCCACGATGTCCTGCAGGTAGGAGCCCTTGTTCTGCGGCACCGGACGGTCGAGCACGATCTCGATGCCGAACTTCGCGGCCAGGCGCTTGAACCCGTCGATGCCCGGCTCCCAGTTCTCGCTCTGCCGCTTGATGATGCCGACCGGCTTGCCCTTGAACCTCGTGGTGGCGAGCTCCGCGAACATCTCGCCCATCTTCTCGGTGGTGGGCAGGGCCGTGAAGCTGAACTGCTTGCCCTGGGAGCCGTTCACGGTGGCGGTGTGGTGCAGGTAGAGCACTCGGCGCTGCTCCGCGAAGTTGCGAACAGACGGGATCTGATCGAAGCCGATGCCGCCCAGGAGCATGAACGGGTCGTACTTGTCGAGACACGCCGTAGCCGCCTTCTGCGCGTCGGTGGGGGTGTAGTTGTCGTTCTCGTAGTAGGCGTGCACCTTGCGGCCGTAGACGCCTCCGGTGTCGTTCACGGCGGTCCAGTAGACGTTCAGGTCCTCGGCACTCGTGTTGAACGCCGCGGCATAGGTGAGCGCCGCGTGCGCGCAGATGCGGATCTCGTCCTTGGTGATGCCGCGGGAGTCCTCGTTCGGGTTGAACAGGCCGGAGATGTAGCTCGGGCCGCCGGTGCCACCGTCGCCACCCGTGCCCCCCACCCCACCTGCAGTCGACCGGCCACCGGTTCCCGAACCTCCGCGCTGGACGCCGCCATCGGCGCCGGTACCCGCGTCGATCGGCAGGCCGTCGGCGCCGACCTCGTTGCCGGCCGCGTCGATCGCCGAGCCGTCCTCGCCCTCGGCGGCCACCTGCTGCACCCCGCGGTCGAAGCGGGCACCGCTGCAGGCCGCCGCCACCAAGGAGAGCACGAGGCACGCCGCGACGATCCGTCTGCCCGAGCGCGTGGCCGAGATCCTCAACGATCGCTGCATGGTTCCCCCTGGGCCGACGATGGCCAGATCGGGGGATTCGCCGAGCGCAACCACGGCCCCTTTGCGTGTTCGCTCATTCCTGGCCCGTTGATGTTGTGGGATCCACAGATCCGAGGGACGGTGGGGCCACGAGGGCCACCGCCAGGACTGCCGCTTGCTCAGGCACTCGTGGGTCACATCCCGTCCGCTCGGCGACGCGACGCAGGCGGTACGCGACGGTGTTCGGGTGGACCAGCTCCGCGGCCGCAGTCTCAGGGATCGACCCGGTGCGCAGGAAGGTCCGCAACGTGGACTCCACGAGCCCGCCTCGGTCGGTGAGGCGCAACGGCTCGAGCACGAGACGGTTCAAGGACTCGGCCACGGACGGGTTGGCACCGACGAGCCGCTCGAGCAAGAGGTCGTCCGGACCGTGCCAGCCGGAGCTGCCCACGTCGAGCGCCACCGCCAGGAGCGACTCGGTGCGTCGGAGCTCGGTCGCGAGCGCCAACCCGGGCTCGGCCGGGTTGCCCATGGCGATCGTCGCCGAGGGGACGCCGCCGACCAGGTCGCGGCTGGGCGGGGTGCCCGGCACCAGCACCACGATGTGGGTTCCCCGGACGCCGGTGACGCTTCCCGACGGGGCCGCGGCCGCGATGCGGTCGACGTGGGCGGCGACCGCGGGCGCGGCGATGAGCACCACGACGTACCGGTGAGCGAGGGTCACCGAGAACTCGGCCGCGATGGCGGCAGCATCGCTGGCATCTGCCGCGGCGAGGAGCGAGTCGAGCAGCGCGCCACGCTGGGCGTCGAGGTGGCGAAGGCGCTCGTGGCTGGCGTCGAGGTAGCCCGACGCCGCCACAGATGAGGCCTGGTCGATGTAGTCGATCCAGCCCCGCCCGAGCACGGCCAGCTCGTCCTTCTCCGACGGACCCGCCACCGCCGCGATCTCGTCGAAGACGAGCCGACCCGCGATCCGGTAGACGTGCAGCATCGGCTCGAGCGGCACGCCCATCTCGAGCCGGCTCCGGCCGGAGCGCGCGGCCGCTGGGAACTCGCCCGCCCGCGCGACCTGGCCGCGGGCAGCGGCCCGGAGGAAGCCCGCGACGATCTCGCGGGAGACGGGCAGCACCTCCTCTTCGATCGTCCCCGGGGGGAGCGAGGCGTACTCGGGCACGGTCCGGTAGGCGTCGCCCAGCCGCTCGACCAGCGCGTCGATGCGCTCCAGCACTCGCTGGGCCACGGCAGCGGCGCTGGACGAGACCGTGAGCTCCTCCGTCACGCGACTGATCCTCGCACCCTCGACCCCTCGAGCGACTATCGAACTCGCACGAGGCGCAGCACATCGGTGGCGGGATCGGACTCGTGGGGCGCTCCCACCAGGACACCGACGATGTCGCCGGACCGGATGAGCCCGATCGAGGTCGCCTGCTCGACGGCGTGCCACACGATCTCGTCGGTCGTGCCGTGCGTGTCCATCACGATCGGCTTGATCCCCCAGGCCATCGTGAGCTGGTGGGCGGTCCTCGGTGACGGTGTCATGGCGAGGATGGGACAGGTGGGTCGGAACCGGCTGATCATGCGTGCGGTCCGGCCGGAATCGGTGCACGCGATGATCGCGGCCAGCTCCGCATCGACCGAGGCCCGCCAGGCGGCCGCGGTGATGGCAGCGGTGATGCGCACGGTCGTGGGCGCATCGTGGAGCCCTTCGATCTGCTGCTCGCCGAGACGGGTGCCCCAGCCGCGGTAGTCGAAGTCGCGCTCGGCGCGCAGGGTGATCCGGGACATCGCCTCGACCACGGCGATCGGATCGGCCCCGATCGCGGTCTCCGCGGACAGCATCACGGCACTCGTGCCATCGAACACCGCGTTGGCAACGTCGGTGACCTCCGCTCGCGTCGGGGTGGGGGCAGTGATCATCGACTCGAGCATCTGGGTGGCGGTGATCACCGGCTTGCCGTAGGCGACGCCCGTGCGGATGATCTGCTTCTGGATGTGGGGCACGTCCTCGAGGGGGAGGCGCACACCGAGGTCGCCGCGCGCCACCATGACGCCGTCGGAGACGTGGACGATGTCCTCGAGGTTGGCGACCGCTCCCCCGGTCTCGATCTTGGCCACGACCATGGGACCGTCACCGCCGACGGCCATGCGGATGGTGGCGACGTCGTCAGCGGTCTGCACGAAGGACACTGCCACCGCGTCGACGCCGACTCCCATCACGACCTCGAGCATCTCCAGGTCTGCCTCGGTGGGCGAGCGGAGGGGCACCCGGTCCTCGGGCAGCGAGACACCGGGTCGACCCCGCACCACGCCACCGCTCAGCACCCGCGCGACGACGCCGTCGGCGGTGTGGTCCACGACCATCATGGCGACGCCGCCGTCCCCGAGTGCGATGCGGTCTCCAGCGCTCAAGGTGTCCACGGCGCCCGCGAGCGCAACCGCGACGACCTCGGCCGAGCTGTGATCGCCCTCGACGGCCTCGGTGAGGCGAACGACGGACCCGACCTCGAGGCGCACGCCGTCGCCGTCGAAGGGCGCCGAACGCACCTTCGGGCCCGGCAGGTCCACGAGGATGCCGACCGGCCGTCTCACGGCCTTGGCCGCCTCGCGAACGCGGTGGATGCGATCGATGCTCGCCTCGATGGGTCCGTGGGCGAGCCCGAGTCGGGCGACGTCCACGCCGGCTTCGAGCAGGCCCCGCAGCACGTCGGGCGGATCCGACGCCGGGCCGATGGTGGCGACGATCTTGGTCCGACGGGGCATGTCGCTCACGCTACGCCGCCCCCCGATGGCTGCCGCGCAGGGGTTGCTCGGGTCAGGGTGCCAGCGCGGCCGCCACCGCGGCGTTGAGTCGACGGTGCAGGTCGGCGTTGGCGGCGCGGTCGGTGCGAGCGACGAGCACGTGCGCGCCGCCCGCCGCCAGCGCCGCGGCGACGGCCGCGTCCACGTCGTCGACCTCGGCCGCTGGCACCCCGTAGGCTGCCGCCAACGCCACCAGGTCGAGATCGTGTGGCGTGCCATAGAGCTGCTCGAAGACGTCGGCGGACACGCCGTCGGCTTGGGGCAGGAAGGAGAAGATGCCCCCGCCGTCGTTGTCGACGACCACGACCACCAGATCGATGTCGCGCGCCGCGGCGCCGAGCAGCCCGTTGGAGTCGTGCACGAAGGCCAGATCTCCGATCAGCAGCGCCGTCGGCCCGCCCGTGGCGAGCGCAACGCCAACGGCCGTGGACACCACCCCGTCGATCCCGTTGGCGCCGCGGTTGGCCCGGACCGACAGGGGGTGCGTCGCGCTGGTGTACCACTCGAGGTCGCGAATGGGCATCGAGGATGATGCGACGAGCGTTGCCCCGGCGGGGAGGGCGGCCGCGAGCGAGCGGGCGACACCGGGCTCAGTGAGGTCCGCCTCGCCGTCGAGGACCTGATCGATCGCGGTCCCGGCCAACCGCCCGAGCTCCTGCCACTTCTGCAGCCAGGCGCCGTCGTCGGTGGGCGTCACGCCCACGAGCTCGTCCGACCAGGCCGCGAGGAGGTGCGCCGCATCGCCGGCCAGGACGACCGACGCCGTCCCGTGCGGGTCCACCCACGCGTCGGGCCCGCTCACGACGATCTCGGCGGCCCCGGAAGCCGCGACCCACTCCTCCACCACCCGCGATGCGAGGGGGCCACCCAGTCGCACCACCACCTCGGGATCAGCATCCTCGAGTGCGGCGGTGCGCAGGATCGCGTCGGCCGACGGGATCACCGCGCCCGGCACGCTCCAGATGGGGGCCTGCGGTGCTGCGATCACGGGCCACCCCAGCGCCGCGGCGATCTCCGCGAGCGTCTCGCCGTTGCCCGAGCCGGGGCCGGCGAGGATGAGACCACGACGACCCGCGAAGTCCTCCGCGACGCTGATGACCGGGTCTGCGGGAGCCTGCGTGGGCGGCCGCCACGACCAACCCGCCCCCTCGACGCTGCGTGCGGGAGGGAGCGCAAGCACGGTGCCCAGGAGCGGCTCACGGAAGGCGAGGTTCAGGTGCACAGGCCCCTCGCGCGGTCCCGTGGCCTCCGCGTAGGCCCGGGCCGCCAGCGGTCGCCAGCGGTCGGCGGCCGCGGCGTCGGCGACACCTGGGGCGTGGAACCAGCGGACCGCGCGGCCGTAGAGGTGGGTCTGGTCGATCGCTTGTGGCGCGCCGACGTCGATCAGCTCCGGCGGGCGATCAGCGGTGCACACGAGCAGCGGCACGCCGGCCAGGTCGGCCTCCACCACGGCCGGATGGAGCTCCACCGCGGCGGTGCCACTGGTGGTCAGCAGCACCGTGGGCTCCCACCCTCCGATCGCGAGACCCAGCGCGAGGAAGCCCGCGCTGCGCTCGTCGGGGTGGACGTGCACGTCGATGCCCGGCGCGGCGACGAGCGCCAACGCCAAGGGCGTGGACCGTGACCCCGGTGACACGACGGCGTGCTCCACGCCGCACCGGACCCACTCGTCGACGAGCGTCGCACAGAAGGTGGCCTGCAGGTCTTCGGGTCGGGGTGTCATCGGGCCACATCCGAGCACACCGCCTGACCGCCGCGCTCATCTGCGACCGCCGGCGAACCGATCTGCGAGGATCCGACCGATGCGCCTTCACTCGGATCGATCGGGGACCGGGCCGCCGATCGTTCTCGTCCACGGGTTCACCCAGACGAACGCCTGCTGGGGGCGCGAAGCCACCGACCTCGCGACGGATCACGAGGTGGTGCGGGTCGACGCGCCCGGACACGGTCGGAGCAGCGCGATCCGAGCCGACTTCGCGACGACCGCGCGGCTGCTCACCGACGTGGGCGGATCGGCCACCTACCTCGGCTACTCGATGGGGGCCCGGTTGTGCCTCAGCGCCGCGCTCACCCATCCCGAGGCCGTTCGCGGGCTCGTGCTGGTGGGTGGCACGGCGGGCATCGACGACCCGGGGGCACGAGCGGGGCGGCGGGCCGACGACGCAGCGCTTGCGGCGTCGATCCGCCGCGACGGCGTCGAGGCCTTCGTCGACCGTTGGCTCGCCTTGCCCCTCTTCGCCGGTCTCCCGCCGGAGCGATCGTTCCGGGCGGAGCGCTTGACGAACACGGCCGACGGGCTGGCGTCGAGCTTGGAGACCGTGGGCACAGGCGAACAGGAGCCGTCCTGGGACGCGCTCCATCGCCTCGACATGCCGGTGCTCGTGCTGGCTGGCGCGCGCGACGAGAAGTTCTCCCTCCTCGCGCAGCGCATGGTCGAGGCCATCGGCGCCAACGCCACGTTGGCGCTGATCCCCGATGCCGGCCACACCGCCCACCTCGAGCAGCCCGACGCCTTCCTCGCCTCACTCCGGCGATGGCTGGCAACGCACGACCTCTGACCTTTGCGTGCGCTCAGGGGCTTCCGAGCCAGATGCCCCCGGCCAGCAGCACTCCCGTGACCAGCTGCACCCGGGCCGTCGAACCGAGCACGGCGATCAGCGCTGGGCCCCGCGCCCCTTCGAGCACCTTCAGCACGGGCCCTCGGGCCAGCACCACGCCAACGAGCGCGGCCGCGGCGGGGGGCCGGTCGAGCGCGCCGGCGACGACGGGCACGATCGCGAACGCCCCGACGAGCATCCCGACATACAGCGCTCGGGTGCGACCGTCGCCCAGGCGGACCGCGAGGGTGCGCTTGCCCGACTCGGTGTCGCCCGGGATGTCGCGGAGGTTGTTGATCACGAGCAGGGACGTGGCCAGCAGCCCGACCGTGCACGCTGCGATCAGCGGGAGGGCGCGCACCTCCTCGGTGTGCACGTAGGTCGAGCCGACGGTGGCAACGAGCCCGAAGAAGACGAAGACGAACAGCTCCCCGAAGCCGTAGTAACCGTAGGGGTGGCGCCCGCCGGTGTAGAACCAGCCAGCGGCGATCGCTGCGGCGCCGACGGCAACGAGCTCTGGCCCGACCGCCACGGCCAGTGCCAGGCCCGCGACGCCGGCCACCCCGAAGGACCCGAGCGCGGCGAGCTTCACGGCTCTGGCCGGTTGGATGCCCCAGCCCACCAGTCGCACCGGACCGATGCGCCGCGTGGGGTCATCGGTGCCGCGCACGCCGTCGCTGTAGTCGTTCGCGAAGTTGGTGCCGATCTGCAGGGCGAGCGACACGACGCCAGCGGCGATCGCCCGCCAGGCGATGACGTCGGCCACACCCGTTGCGCACGCGGTGCCGACCAGGACTGGCACGACCGCGGCCGGGAGGGTGCGTGGCCGCGCGCCAGCGATCCACGATCGCCACCCCGTTGGGGCCGGGGCGCTGGGAAGGGGGTCGGGGACGGCAGCCATGGCGGCGCCGAGTCTCCCCCGGCGTGCTCCTAGGGTGCCACCGTGGCCAACCGGCTCGTGCTCGTGCAGGCAGACGACCCGCAGTTCGCGGACCGGCTGCGCCGCGCCTGGGACGCGGGCGACGCGGTGCTCCCGGTCGATCCCCGACTTCCCCCTCCGACACGAGCCGCTGTGCTCGCCGCGGCCTGCGTCGACGAGCCCGTCGAGCCCGGTGACGCGCTCGTCGTGATGTCCAGCGGGACCACCGGCGAACCGAAGGCCGCCGTGCTCACCCACGCCGCCGTCGAGGCCTCGGCTCGAGCCACGAGCGCCCGCCTGGCCGTCGACCCCGCGGCCGACCGCTGGCTCGCCTGCCTGCCGCTGTCCCACGTCGGTGGGCTGTCCGTGGTGACGCGCGCCCTCGTCACCGGCACGCCCCTCACGGTGCATCCCCACTTCTCCGCAACCGCCGTCGAGCAGGCCGCCGCGGAGGGCTGCACGCTCACCTCGTTGGTGCCCACCACCCTCGCCCGCGTCGACGCCTCGCGGTTCCGCTGCATCCTCGTCGGTGGCCAGGCGCCCCCTCCCGATCGGCCCGACAACGTGATCGCCACGTACGGCACGACCGAGACCGGGAGCGGCATCGTCTACGACGGCGTTGCACTGGACGGCGTGGAGCTGCGCGTGGCCGACGACGGCGAGATCCACGTGCGAGGGCCGATGCTGCTCCGCGCCTACCGCGACGGTGTCGATCCGAAGCTGGCGGACGGGTGGTATCCCACCGGCGACCTCGGCGAGCTCCACGACGGTCAGCTCGTGGTCCACGGGCGACGCGGCGACCTGATCATCACCGGTGGCGAGAACGTGTGGCCGGTCGCCGTCGAAGGGGCGCTCCTGACCCATCCGGCTGTGCGCGACGTCGCCGTGGTGGGTCGACCCGACCCGGAGTGGGGACAGCGCGTCGTGGCGCACGTCGTCCCGACGGCACCCGCCGCACCGCCGAGCCTCGACGAGCTGCGGGCTTGGGTGAAGCGCACGCTCCCCGCGTTTGCGGCGCCGACCGCGATCGAGCTGGTGGACACGCTGCCCCACACGGCGAGCGGCAAGGTGCGACGCGCCGACCTCAGGACGACGTAGGTCGCCGAGCCGCCGGTCCGAGCAGCGCCCCGCCGTCGACCACGAGCGTGTGACCCGTGACCCACGAGGAGAGGTCGCTGGCGAGGAACAGCGCAGCATTGGCGATGTCAGGAGGCTCGCCGAGCCGGCCAAGGGGCATCGACGCCCCGATCCGCTCCTCGGCGGGCTCCCACAGCGCACGGGCCATGTCGGTCTTGACGAGACCCGGAGCGATCGCGTTCACGCGCACGGTGGGGGCCAGCTCGGCGGCCAGCGTGCCCGTGAGGTGGATGAGCGCCGCCTTGGTGGTGTTGTAGATGCCGATGCCCGGCTCGATGAGGTACCCGCCGACCGACGCGATGTTGATCACCGACCCGCCCCGCTCGGCCATGGCGGCTCGCCAGGCGAGCTGCGTCCAGACGAGCGGCCCGCGCAGGTTCACCTCGAAGGTCTTGTCGTAGCGGACGAGGTCGATGTCGATCGCTGGACCGAAGTAGGGGTTGGTGGCCGCGTTGTTGACGAGGATGTCGAGCCCGCCGAAGCGCTCGAGGCAACGGGCGACGGCGGCCTCCGCCTCGTCTGGATCACCCGCGTTGGCCACGACGACGTCGACGTCGCCCCCGATCTCCGCCGCGGCCGCTTCCAGCGCGTCGAGCTTGCGCGAGGACAGCAGGACTGATGCGCCAGCGTCGGCGTAGGTCTGGGCGATGGCCTTGCCGATCCCCCGGGACGCTCCCGTGACCAGCGCGACCTTGCCTCGCAGGGTGACGTCCACGCCGGGACCGTAGCCGGGACGTCCCCGTAGGGTGGCTGGGTGAACCGCCTCGCCTCCGAGACCAGCCCTTACCTACGTCAGCACGCCGACAACCCCGTCGACTGGTACCCGTGGGGCGACGACGCG
This sequence comes from Microthrixaceae bacterium, assembly GCA_052386335.1. Taxonomy (GTDB): domain Bacteria; phylum Actinomycetota; class Acidimicrobiia; order Acidimicrobiales; family VFJN01; genus VFJN01. The sequence continues at coordinate 20,893 of JBQTKH010000236.1, read as the reverse complement.
TTCGCGGCGGCGAAGGAGCGAGACGTCCCGATCCTTCTCTCGGTCGGCTACTCGGCGTGCCACTGGTGCCACGTGATGGCGCACGAGTCCTTCGAGGACCCTGAGGTCGCCGCCGTGATGAACCGGGTGTTCGTGAACGTGAAGGTCGACCGCGAGGAACGACCCGATGTCGACGACATCTACATGGAGGCCACGCAGGCGATGACCGGGCAGGGCGGCTGGCCGATGACCGTGGCGTGCACGCCGGACGGGCGCCCGTTCTTCGCCGGCACCTACTTCCCGAAGGTGCGCCGGGGCGGGATGATCGGCTTCGTCGAGCTGTGCGAGCGCATCGACGAGCTCTGGCAGACCCGCCGCGGCGAGCTGCTCGAGCAGGCGGACCAGCTCACGGGTTCCCTGGGTCGATCCGCCCGGCTCGAGCCGACCACCGACCTTCCGACGGCCGACGACGTCGACACCGCGGTCGCCGCCCTCGTCGCTGCGTCAGACCCGGTCAACGGCGGCCTGGGCGGCGCACCCAAGTTCCCTCAGCCGATGGCCCAGGAGGCGCTCGCCGCCGCGGCGACCCGCGGGCACGAGCAAGCACTCGGCGCGCTCGTGACATCCCTCGACCACATGGCGGCCGGTGGCATCTACGACCACCTCGGCGGCGGCTTCTCGCGCTACGCCGTCGACCAGGTCTGGCTCGTCCCGCACTTCGAGAAGATGCTCTACGACAACGCCCTTCTCATCCGCCTCTACCTCCACGGCTGGCAGCTGACCGGCGAGGAGCGGTTCCGCCAGGTGCTCACCGAGACGATCGCCTACGTGCTCCGCGACCTGCGCCAGCCCGGCGGAGGGGTCGCGTCCGCAGAGGCCGCCGACCGCGAGGGCGAGGAGGGCAAGTTCTACGTGTGGTCCGACACCGAGGTGCGAGCGGTGCTCGAAGCGGACGCGGATGCCGCGCGCCACTGGTATGGGTTCGCGTCGGGCGGCAACTTCGAGCACGGCACCACGATCCCGAACCGACTCCACGCCGTGGGCGAGCTCGCCCGCCCCTCAGCGATCGAGGCCGCGCGCGCCGCGCTGTTCGCGGCCCGCGCCACCCGCGTCCGACCAGGACTCGACGACAAGGTGCTGACGGAGTGGAACGCCTACCTCGTCACCGGTCTCGCCGAGGCGGGCGGCGCCACCGGCGAGGCCGCCTGGGTCGATGCGGCGGTGGAGATCGCTGAGTTCCTGCTCGCCAACCTGCGCCGGTCCGACGGCCGGTGGCTCCGGGCGTGGCAGGCCGACGCGGGGGCCAAGCACCTCGCCTATGCCACCGATCACGGCGCCCTCATCGACGCCTTCACCCGCCTCGCCGAGGCCACGGGCGAGGCCCGATGGATCCACGAAGCCCGATCGACCGCCGACGCGCTGCTCGACCTGTTCTGGGACGACCAGCGCGGCGGTGTCTTCACCACCGGCCACGACGCCGAGGCGCTGATCGCACGGCCGAAGGACCTCATGGACAACGCCACCCCGGGCGCCAACGGGCTGGCCGCCGTCGGCCTGCTCCGACTGGCGGCCCTCACTGACGAGGCCAGATATCGAGAGGCCGGCGAGGCGATCGTCCGCCTCCTCGGACCGATGGCGGTGCAGCACCCGACCGCATTCGGTCACGTTCTGGCCGCGGTCGACCTCGTGGCCCGTGGCACCACCGAGATCGTCATCCCGGGCCACGACCGACGCGACCTGGTGGACGCCGTGCAGCGCCGCCTCCTGCCCAACGCGGTGCTGGCCTGGGGAGAGCCCTACGACAGCCCCCTCTGGGAGGGCCGAGCTGACGGCCAGGCGTACATCTGCCGCAGCTACACCTGCCAGCTCCCCACCGCCGAGGTCGACACGCTCGAGGCGCAGCTGCGAGGTTGATGCCAGATCCGGATCTGACGCGAGGTCGGTAGGTTCGTGTCAACCGTTCGGGGGGCGAGCGCGTCTAGGGGGTCGTGAGAGCCATGACGGTGCGGCGACCCGACGGTGAGGTCGATCTCGAGCGGCTGTTCCGATCGCATGCCACCCCGCTGCTGCGGCTCGCCGTCGTCCTGACGGCCGATCAGCAGGTCGCTGAGGAGCTGGTGCAGGAAGCGTTCGTGCGGCTGCATCGGTCGGGCTCGATCCCCGCCATGGGTGCAGAGCTCGCGTACCTGCGTCGAACCGTGATCAACCTGTCCCACGGCCACCATCGTCGGCTCCGCGTCGTGCGCAGCCGTCCGGTGGAAGCCCCCACCGTCGGCCGTTCGGCTGAGACCAGCGCGGTGCGCCGCGATGGTCAACGCCGGGTCGCCGCCGCCGTGCGGGCCCTCCCGAGCCGCCAGCGAGACTGCATCGTCCTGCGCTTCTACGCCGACCTGTCCGACACAGAGATCGCACAGGTGCTCGGGATCAGCGCCGGCTCGGTCAAAACCCACCTCCACCGAGCGCGTGCGGCGCTCGCTGACGCCCTGGAGGGCCTCCGATGAGCGACCAGTTCGACGACGACCTACGCGATGCTCTCCGCGCCGAAGTCGACGGTGTGAACGCCGACTCCGAGCTTCTCGATCGGATCCTTCAGCGCAACGCACGTCGCGTCCCGTCGCCATGGCGCCGAGCGGCTCCGTGGCTCGCTGTGGCCGCGGCTGCTGCCCTCGTCGCCGCCGTCGCGACCACGCTGCCCGACGAACGTCGCGAGGAGCTCGATGTTGCCGGCGACACAGGAACCACGGCTCCGAGCTCTCCCAGCACGTCGGGCCTCGCGGGCGACTTGCCCAACTCCACCACACTCCCCTGCTCCGTACGTCCCGATACCGACGTGGCCGTGTACCTCCAGCCGACGGCCAGCGACAGAGAGGTTGCGGCGATCGGAGCCCGCATCGAGGCCGACGCGGACGTCTCCGAGGTGACCTACATGGACCAGGAGGAGGCGTACACCCACTTCCGAGAGCTGTTCGCGGACCAGCCGGAGCTGATCGCTACCGTCACAGCGGACGTCCTGCCTCCTGCCTACTTCGTCAACCTCGTGAACATCGCGGACGCACCATCGCTCCGAGCCGAGCTCGCTGAGACCCCAGGCGTCTACCAGGCGCTGGAGGTGGACTGCGGCTCGTTCGCGCCGATTGCCGCTGGTCCACCAGCGACGGCGGTAGCGGTCACAAGAGACGGCCGCCTCGTCGTGATCGACGTCCCAACAGGCGAGGAGGTCCGCGAGCTGGCCGCGTGGGACGATCCGACGGCCGCGACCACCGAGGTGGTGGAGGGCGGACTGAGCACGATCACCGGGGTGGCGCTCCACCCGAACGGTCGCGACGTCTACGTCGAGACGTGCTGCGAACCGGCTTCCGGCCACGTCTTCCGGGTCGCCATCGACGGCACGTCCCAGCCTGAGGCGGTCACGGGCGCATACGGGATCGACATCTCCGCCGATGGGCGTTGGCTCATCGGTGTGTCCGGCAGCGCCGGACTGCTTCTCTATGACCTCGAAAACCAGAGTGGCTCGCTGCTCGACGCCGGACAAGCCGTCGACTGGCAACGGGTCGGGATCAACCCGAACGGCTCGGAGGTCGCGATCGCCCTCGTCCAACGGGACGATCAGGGCGATGTGGCCTCGAGGGAGATCCAGCGATACGCGCTCACGGCAGGGCGACTGGGAGCCCCCTTGGGCAAGGACGCCACCGAGGGGATGGCGCCGCTGTACACGCGCATGGGGAGACCGGGCCTCTCGTACCTCGGCGACGGCTTGGACCTCAACGTCGAGGCGTCAGGCATGTGGCTGCTCGAGGTGGACGCCGACGGTCGGCTGGTTCAGCACCAGGAGGGCGCCGAACCGTCCGTGATCAGCGAGGGGCCGTTCGTGGCCGCCGACTGGTGATCCCGGGTTGCTCCCGGGTCGTCAACCGCTCCCGTGGCGTGGAGGAGCGACACGCTCCTCGCCCAGCTCAAACCTTGATGACGATCTTGCCGATGTTCTCCCCCGTGAACATGGCATTCAGGGCGTGCGGTGCCGACGCCAGCCCCTCGAACACGTGGGAGCGGTGGCGCAGGCGCCCGTCGGCGACCCAGCTCGCGAGCACCTCGGTGATCTCACCCCAGCGGCCCCACGAGTCCCACGAGATGAACCCCTGCATCGAGGCCCGTCGGGAGATGAGGTTGAGATAGTTCGGTGGCCCCGGCGGCTTGTGGTGGTCGTTGTAGGACGAGATCGCCCCGCACAGCACCACCCGGGCGTGGTCGGCGAGCCGTCCGAGCACGGCGTCGAGGATGGGCCCACCCGTGTTGTCGAAGAACACGTCGACGCGCTTGGGGCAGAGCTCGCGGAGCTTGGTCGGGATGTCGTCGGTGCGGTGGTTGATGGCGCCGTCGGCACCGAGGTCGTCGACGAGCCAGGCGCACTTCTCGTCGGTACCCGCGATCCCGATCACTCGGCAGCCGAGGATCCTGGCGATCTGGACGGCGATCGATCCGGTGGCTCCCGCGGCCGCCGACACCACGACCGTCTCGCCCTCCTTCACCTTCCCGATCTCGGTGAGACCGACATAGGCGGTGAGTCCGTTGGCGCCGAAGACACCGAGCGCTGCTTGCGGGTCGCTGCCCTCGGCGAGCGGCGTGGTGAGCATCGGGTCGTCGCCGACGACCGCGTACTCCTGCCAGCCGGTGAGCGTGGCCACGAGCTGACCTTCCGCGATGCGCTCGCTGCGCGACGCGATCACCCGGCCCACCCCGCTCCCCCGCACGACTTCCCCGATCTCGACCGGCTCGATGTAGCCCTCGGCCTTCGACAGCCAGGTGCGCACCGTGGCATCGATGCCGAGCCACTCCACCTGCACGAGCACCTCACCGCTCGAGGGCTCGGGGATCGGCTGCTCGTCGTACGCGAAGTCGTCCTCGCGCACGAGGCCGTCGGGACGCTGCGCGAGGAGCACTCGGTGGTTCGTCGTGGCGGGCACGCGCCAGAACCTATCTGACGCCCCGTCAGAAGGGTCGGGACTCAGCCGCTCGACATGCGGCGCAGCACCCGGCGGACCAGCAGGCTCCCCACCCCGCGCACCGCGGCGGGCGAGACGCGCTGGAGGTACCAGAGGCCAAGGCCGCTGCGCGGCACGATGACGATGGCTCGGTTCCGCTCGATGCCCCGGAGCGCCTGTACGGCGAAGCGATCGGCGCGCATCGGGCGCATCCGCATCATCTCGAGGAACTGGCGGGAGGTGAGCGTGCCGCTCGGCTGCGACGGCAGATCAGCGGGCGGCGCCTTGTCCAGGATCGGCGTCTCGATGGCGCCGGGGCAGACCACCGTGACTCGCACGCCGTTGAGCGCAGCCTCCGGGCGCAGCGTCGTGCTCAGCCCCACCAGGCCATGCTTGGTCATGGTGTAGGCGGCGGTGAGCGGCGTGGGGGCCAGGCCCGCCATCGACGCCACGTTGACGATGTGGCCGTGGCCCTGTGCCACCATGCGCGGGTACGCCGCGATCACTCCGTTGACCACCCCACGCAGGTTCACGTCGATGATGCGGTCCCAGTGCTCCGGGGGCATGAGGTGCGTCTGTCCGCCGAGCGCGATGCCCGCGTTGTTGATCATGAGGTCGAGTCGACCGCGTCGACGGCAGACATCGTCGACGACGGCCTCGACCGCGGCGAGGTCGCGAACGTCCAGCGTCACCCCGACGACCGACCCTCCACTCAAGAGCGACGCCTCCAGCTCGCGCTGGGTCGCCACTGCTGCCTCGCCGTCGAGGTCAGCGAGCACGACGTCCGCGCCATTGGCGGCGAGCGCGGCGCCGAGCGCCTTGCCGATGCCCGAGGCACCACCCGTCACGATCGCCGACTGCCCCGCAAACGGGGTGGTCGTCACTGGTCGCAGGGGATCAGGCCGAAGGCGAGCCGGCTCCGCCGGTCGCCGGGAGGCACGTGCGGAGGCAGGAGCGAAGCGGCGCCCACAGCACGCAACAGCTCAGGCGAGCTTGGCGAGGTCTTCGGCCATGGCCCAACCGAAGGCGACGAGCGAGTCGCCCCGATCGCCCTTGACGCCCTTGAAGAACGCGGCGACGTCGGCCGGGATGCCCTCGGGCTTCAGGCTGTCGTGATCGAACACCTCGGGGTGCGAGCCGGTGCCGGTGGCGAGGAAGGAGCGGTCGTCATAGGCCGAGGCCTCCACGCCGAAGCGCTTGGCCAGCCGGCGGCCCCAGGCCCGCTCCTCACCGCTCGCCTTGTGGTCGGGCCGAGGCACGACGTCGTTGAGCGTGCGGAACGCCTCGAAGCCGCCCGGGTTGGTGAAGCGGGTGCCGAACAGCACGTCCTCGTCGGGGAAGGCGAGAACGGCCCGACGGAGCTGGTCGTGGACGATGGCTCGCAGCACGGTGTCGCGCTTGGCGGTGCGCTTGACCGACGCGAGACCGATGAGCACCGACGGCGTGCCACCGATGCGCTCCAACGTCGAGAACGCGAAGCCCTTGAGCTTGCCGTTCTCGGTCACCTGGGTGATGAGCACCCACGCGTCGGCCTGCTTGGAGAGCAGACCCACCTCGTAGGGGATCGGTCCATCTGCACAGAGATCGGCGAGCTCAGCGAGCTCGGCGTCGCCCAGTGCGGTGCAGTCCTTGGTCTCGACCTGGATCGACATATCGCTTTCCAGCCCCCGGGATCACTCGATGTGGCCTCACTAGTCCAGTAGACGCGGCGGCTCAGCGCAACTCGGCATCTTGTGGTAGCGCACCGCGAAGCTCCTGCTCAGCCCCCGTGACCCACGGGTCAAGGGTCGATCAGCCGACGATGGCGGACGGGCCGAGCAGCACGCGGAGCTCGGCGAGCAGCGCGGGGACGACGCTCACCGTCCAGGTCATCGGCAGCCGGAGCACCTGCTTGTCACCGAGGTGGAGGAGCACCGGGGAGTCGCCGGGGTGGTCCCCCAGGAGGCGCTTCAGCTCGTCGATGAGCGCCTCGGAGAGCGCGGCCGCCGCCACCTTGATCCGCAGCGGGAAGGCCTCGCCGGACATCGGTTCGAAGGGCTCGATGTCCATCGCGATGAGCTTGGGCTGATCGTCACGGGCATCGACGCGCGCCTTGACCACGACGACGGCGTCGTCGGCGAGCTTGTGACCGTGGTCGGTCATCGTTCGCGGGAACACCATCACCTCGACGGAGGTCTGGAGGTCCTCGAGCGCGAAGACGGCCATGAGGTCGCCCTTCTTCGTCCACTTGCGCTGCAGGCCGGTGATCACACCGCCGAAGGTCCGGATGGCACCGTCGTCCATCTCGGCCAGATCGGTGAGGGACCCGTCGCACTTCCGTCGCAAGGAGGCCTCGGCGCCCATGAGCGGATGGTCGCTGACGTAGAGGCCCAGCATCTCCTTCTCGAAGCTGAGCCGCTCTCGCTTCGCGAACTCGGTGTCGGGGATCGGTGGGCGCTCGTCGAACATGGCGCCAGCGTCCTCGACCTCGCCGAACAGTGACATCACGCCCATGTCGCGCTCTCGACGGCGCGCGACGGTGGAATCGACGATGTGCTCGTAGGCCCGCAGGAGCCCCTGGCGCGGGTGGCCGAGGCTGTCGAAGCCACCGGCCTTGATCAACGACTCGAGGGTCTTCTTGTTGAGCACCTGGAAGTCGACGCGCTCACAGAAGTCGTAGAAGTCGGCGAAGGGGCCATTGGCCTCCCGCTCCGCGAGCAGCAGCCCGACCAGCCCCTCCCCCACGTTGCGCACCGCACTGAGCCCGAACACGATCGACCCGCGCTCGGAGCCGTCCTCGACCGTCTCGACGAGCGGGATGAAGTCCGAATCCGACCGGTTGACGTCGGGAACGAGCACCGGGATGCCCATCGTGCGGCACTCGGCCAGGTAGATGGCCGCCTTGTCGAGGTTGGCCTTGACGCTCGTGAGCAGCGCGGAGAGGTACTCGGCGGGGTGATGGGCCTTCAGATAGGCGGTCTGGTACGCGATGTAGCCGTACCCGAAGGAGTGCGACTTGTTGAAGGCGTAGTCCGCGAACTGCTCGATGATCTTGAACAGGTCGAGGCCGAGCTGAGCCTCGTAGCCGGTGGCAGCCACACCGCCCACGAAGGCCTCGCGCTCCTTGGCCATGACCTCGCGTGACTTCTTGCCGCACGCCTTGCGGAGGTTGTCGGCCTGCGCCAGCGAGTAGCCGGCGAACTTCTGCGCCACCCGCATGACCGACTCTTGGTAGATCATCAGGCCATACGTGTCGGCGAGCAGCGCCTCGGCGTCGGGGTGGAAGTACTCAACGGGCTTGCGGCCGTTCTTCCGGTCGGCGTAGTCGTTGTGCATGTTGGCCGCCATCGGGCCGGGCCGGTACAGCGCCACGAGCGCGGCCACGTCCTCGAAGCTCGACGGGGCCAACGACCGCATCAGCGATCGCATGGGTGCGCCTTCGAGCTGGAACACGCCGATGGAGTCGCCCCGACAGAGCAGCGCCAAGGTGTCGGCGTCGTCGAGCGGGATGGCGTCGATGTCGAGGCTGACACCACGGGTGCGCTCGATGATCTCGAGGGTGTCGCTGATGACGTCGAGGTTGCGCAGGCCGAGGAAGTCCATCTTGAGGAGGCCGAGCTCCTCCACGCCGTGCATCTCGTACTGCGTGACGATGGGGGCGTTCTCCGGGTCCTCCCCTCCCACCGGCTTGCGCTGGATGGGGAGGTAGGTGGTGAGGGGCTCCTTGGTGATCACGACCGCGGCGGCATGGATGCCGTCCTGGCGACGCAGGCCCTCGAGGCCCTTGGCCACCTCGATCACCTTCGCTGCGTCGGGATCCTCGTCGCGCATCTTCCGGAGGTCGGCGGCCATCTTGTAGCCGTCCTCGTACTTCGGGTGTGGCTCGAGGCACGCGTAGAGCGGGGTGTCCCGACCCATCACGAGCGGCGGCATGGCCTTGGCGACCTTGTCACCGACGATGTACGGGTACCCGAGCACCCGTGCCGCATCGCGCACCGCAGCCCGCGCCTTGATCGTCGAGAACGTGACGATCTGGGCGACGTGGTCGCGCCCGTAGCGCTCCGCGGCGTAGCGGATCATCTCGTCCCGATACCGGGAGTCGAAGTCCATGTCGATGTCGGGCATGGAGCTGCGGCTGGGGTTGAGGAAGCGCTCGAAGAGCAGGTCGTACTTGATCGGGTCGAGGTCGGTGATCCAGAGGGCGTAGGCAACGGCGCACCCAGCCGCCGAGCCTCGACCCGGGCCGACGCGGATGTTGCCGTCACGCGCGTGCTTGATGAGGTCCCACACGATGAGGAAGTACGACGAGAAGCCCATCGACTCGATCACCTGCAGCTCGTAGGCGAGCCGCTCGATGATGTGATCGGGCACCGGCGTGCCCCATCGCTTCGCCGCGCCCTCCAGCGTGAGGTGGCGCAGGTACTCGGCGTCGGTGGTGAAGCCTTCGGGCAACGGGAAGTCGGGCAGCTGTGGCTTGCCGAACTCGATGGTGACGTCAGCTCGCTCGGCGATCCACAGCGTGTTGTCGCACGCCTGGGGGATCTCCTCGAAGAGGTACCGCATCTCCTGGCTGGTCTTGAGGTAGTGCTCGTCGCCGTGGAACTTGAAGCGATCAGGGTCGCTCATCTGGGAGCCGGTCTGCACGCAGAGCAGCGCGTCGTGGGCAACCGCATCGCCGCGCGCGACGTAGTGGCTGTCGTTGGTGGCGAGCAGCGGGGCCTGAAGGTGCTCGGCGATCTCGAGGAGCTGAGGGTTGGTGCGGTGCTGCTCGGGGATGCCGTGGTCCTGCAGCTCGATGAAGAAGCTGTCGCGCCCGAAGATGTCCTGGAGGCGGCCGGCCACCTTCACCGCGCCCTCGTAGTCGTCCTGCAACAGGTGCTGGAGCACGTGCCCGCCGAGGCAGCCGGATGTGACGATCAGCCCCTCGCTGTGCTCGTCGAGCAGCTCAAAGTCACATCTGGGCTTGTAGTAGTACCCGGAGAGAAAGGCTCGGCTGGAGAGCTGGATGAGGTTCTTGTAGCCGGTGTCGGTCTCAGCCAGCGCGGTGAGGTGGTAGTAGAGCTTGGCCCCGCCACCGGCGTCGCCGCCGCCGTCGTCCATCCGACCTCGACGCGACGGACGCTCGTGGCGGCTCTCGTGGGCCATGTAGAGCTCGGACCCCAAGATCGGCTTCACGCCCTGGTTCTGGCACTCCTTGAAGAAGTCGAGGATCCCGTACATGTTGCCGTGGTCCGTGATCCCGATCGCCGGCTGGCCGTCGGCCACCGCGGAGCCCACGACATCGGCGATCCGGGCCGCGCCGTCGAGCATCGAGTACTCCGTGTGCACATGCAGGTGGGTGAAGCTGTCAGCCACTCAGTGCACACCTCCCTTGGCCTGTCGCGCCCGTCGTCGGTTCATCGGATCAGCCTGTCCACAGGCAATCCACAGGGCGTCATCCACAGGCTGTGGATGAACTACACCCGTGTGATTCGACGGTACCACCACGCTCCCGGTGCGCGCCGCGGCCCGCCGCGACCGCTGGCTCAGCGGTGCTGGAGGGCGTCGTACCGTTCGAACTCGGCGCGCATCGCCTCGATGCCGGCGTCGTCGCCCGGGAAGGTGAGCGCGCGGGCCGGAACCTGCCCGTCGACCCGCACCCCCCGATCGCCCAGGTAGGCGCGCACCCGCTCGTCGAACCGCGACCGGAACACCTCCGCACCGTCGTGGGCGGTCTCCGGCAGCACGATGACGAACCGGTGAGCGTCGCCGTCGCGCACGTGGACGACGTGATCGACAGTGCGCACGCTCTCACTCAGCAATCGGCCAAGGTCGCGCAGCACCGAACGACGCTCGCGCGCACGCAGCGCGGCGAAGGGTGCGGTCGGCAGGTCGAGGAGCACGACGGAGAACAGCGTCTGGTACCGACGTGCACGCGCCATCTCGAGGTCGGTCTGGTGCAGGAGGTGGCGCGCGTTGAAGAGCCCGGTCTCGTCGTCGACCTCGTCGTACAGCTCGAGCTTGGTCAGCGAGCCCTCGAGCACCTGGGTGGACCATCCCCCGACCGCGCCGAAGATGAGGTAGGCCGCCGCTCTCGACACGATCAGCCCGGTGAACTCGTCGACTCCGACCGCGTCGATGGCGGGATACCGCAGGGCCGCGTAGACGGCGATGGCTCCGACCGCCGCGACAACCCCTCCCAGCGCTCCGCGGAACACGAAGGCGAGGAAGATCGGCACGAACAGGAGGGTGGCCGCCACCTCGATGCCGTCGACGCGCCGGGCGTACATCACGATCGACACCGCGGCGAGGACGGCGAGTCCTGCGAGGATCAGCAGGCGGCGCGCTCGTGCGTACCCGAGCCGCGTCAACCGATCCGAGAGCGTCACAGCCACGGCCGCAGCGTAACCACCGGTCGCTCGTCCGTTGGGGTTTACGATGCGCTCATGCCGTCGGCGCTTCGGGCTCAGGTCGCCCTCATCGGCCTGCTCGCCGTGCTGCTCATCCCCATCGGCACGTCATCGCTCCGCGGACTCACCCACATCCTCACGTGTCAGGATCGCAGCGCCACGCCGTTCAGCGTCGACGTGCCCGCCACGGGGCCGCCCACGATCTCGTCGTCGACGGTGATCGAGCGCGACCGCACCGGTGAGATCGCCAGAGCCGACATCTGCGGCGGCCTCACCCTCGACCTCGTGATGGGAAGCCGGGTGGCGAACCGCGTCGACGTCACCCTCGTCATCGCCAACCACAGCGACTTCGGGTGGCGGGGCTCGGTCAGGCTGCAGCTCGGCGACACGCCGATCCCGATCGACATCGGCAAGATCGATGCCCGCGGCACCGCCACCGACCACTTCGTCCTGCGGCTCGACTCCGACCGCCGCTACGAGATCGTCGGCGAGCTGCTCGTCGGCCCCTAGAGGTACGTGCCCGGGCGCGGGTCGTCGGCGCGGCGGCCGCCCTCGACCTCCCCCGGCATCATCTGCGCCGCCCCCGGCGGCAGCGCGCGCCCCTGCATCTGCTCGAGCTGCTGGCGGGCGGCCACCTGTTGGGCGAAGAGGGTGGCCTGGATGCCGTGGAACAGCCCCTCGAGCCATCCCACGAGCTGGGCCTTTGCGATCCGCAGCTCGGCCTCCGAGGGCACCGCAGGGGTGTCGAACGGGTGGGCCAGCCGCTTCAGCTCGTCCTGCAGGTCCGGCGACAAGGCCGAGGCCAGCTCGGTGACCGATGTCTCGTAGATCTCGCGCAGGCGCTCGCGGCTCGGCTCGTCGAGGTCGGACTGGCGCACCTCCTCGAGGAGCTGCTTGATCATCGACCCGATGCGCATCACCTTGCCCGGTGACTCCACGAACTCCGTGGGCGAGTCGGGCTCGTGGACCACTGCTGGAACCAGCGCAGGCTCTTCGGTGGTCGACGTGTCAGTGGGCGTGTCGGACATGGCGCTCAACCTAGCGTCGCGTCACTACCGAGCGACCCCAGCGAGCAGGGGCACGAGCATCTCGTCCTCGGTGAGCGAGCCGTGCCGACCGACGAGCACATACGGGCCGGAATCGTTGGGATCGTTGAAGGCATAGGTGCCCTTGGCAGCCAGGAGCACATCGCCGAGCCGTCCGGCCGAGGCGTCGGTGACGGTGGGGCCGTACCAGCCCTCCGCGATCGCTTCGGCGCGGCTTCGCACCCAAGCGACCTCGCCGAGCGCCTCCCGCGTCGCGTCGAGGAGTGCACCGACCCGACCGCCGCGGGCGTGCAGCCAGCGGAACCGCGCCTCACCCGATTGGATCGCAACATGGGACTGCACCTCGCCAGGGAGCTCCAGCACATGGTCGGGGGGCACGACGACCTGGCCGTGGTCGGCCGTCACCACCAGCACCGTGCCGGCCGGGAGTCGCTCGAGCAACGTGGTCACGAGGTGATCGATCCAGCGGAGCTCTTCGTCGTACTGCGCGCCCAGGCCGTACTCGTGGGAGACCTTGTCGAGCCCCTCGTAGTACGCGTAGACGAACGGTTCACCGGAGCGAGCGAGGCGCACCACCTCGGCCGCGAGCGTGCCCAGCGTTCGGTAGCCGGTGAAGCGCGTCTCGTCGAGGTGGGCCATCGTGAAGCCCGACTGCGCGAACTCGGCCCGGGTGACCACCGGCGGCCGGTGACCTTCGAAGATGGGCTGAAGCTGGATCTTCGAGGGCGGGATCGTCTGGCGCGCATCGCCGGCAGCCGTGCTCCACCGCAGCACGTTCAACACCTCGCCGTGGATGGCCATGCGATAGCCGACCACACCGTGCTGCCCAGGCGGCAGGCCGGTGGTGACCGAGGTGAGGGCGGTGGCCGTGGTGGACGGCGCGACGGTCGTGATCGGTCCGCCGTCGAGGCTGCTGAGCGTGGGCGCCACCGACCGTCGAGTGGCGAGCTGGTTCCAGCCGAGCCCGTCGATGAGGAGCAGGACCACTCGTTCGGCGCCGGCGGCGACAGCCGGGAGCCACGACGGCGGCACCGCTGCAGGGTGCAGCAGCGACGGCACCACGTTGGTGATGCAGGCGCCGTCATACGCGGGGAGCAGGGGTTGGTCGGACATGGTGAGTCTCCCCAGACCGTACTGGCCCTACAGTTCCCCGCGTGAAGGTGTCGACCCGAGGCGATTACGCCAGCCGCGCGCTGCTCTCGCTCGCGCTGCACGCCGACGAGTCCGGCCCCACGTCCGTGCGCGACATCGCCGAGCGCACCGGGCTCCCACAGCCCTACCTGGAGCAGATCCTGCTCGCGCTCAAAGGGGCGGGCATCGTCCGCTCCAAGCGGGGCGTCGGCGGCGGGTACATCCTCGCCCGCGAGCCGTCCCAGATCACGCTCGGCGAGATCGTGTCCGCCGTCGACGGGCCGATCGCCGTCGGCGACTTCGGCGAGCCGCACAAGGACGGCGCGTGCGACCACGAGGGACAGTGCGTGCTCCTCGCCGTGTGGGCCGGCTTCAGCAGCCGCATCCGAGCCCAGCTCGACAGCTTCACCCTCGCCGACATCGCCGCGATGGCCAAGGGCCAGCAGGACTGGCCCGACACCGTCACCTGAGCGGGCCGGCAGATGTCTCGCTGACGGCGGTCCGTCACCCCCGGCCGCGATGCCGTGGTGCTCGTGGTGGCCGCGGTGTAGGGGCTATTGAGCGGTTGCCTTGTCCCTTGCGTCGATCAGAGCCTTCCGGCCGTCCTTCAGCAGCCCTTCGATGCTCCCGCGCGCGGCGTCGACTCGTTCTGCCAGGTTGGACGTGGCTCCGTCGACCTGCTCTCGCACCTCGCGCAGTCGGCTCCGGAGCTGGTCCACGAGCGCCGTGACATGGTCGTTGGTGTTCATCGCGGCGAGGTGCGCTTGCACCTCGAGGTCCTCGATGCGGCCGTACCACCGATCCAATTGGGCTTCCATGAGCTGCTTGCGCAGCTCGGCCTCCTTGGTCTCCAGGCGCTCGATCTGGGCTTCAAGCTTGGCGATTCGTTCTTCGCTGGTCATGGCCCGAGCGTCGCATGGTGCTTCGCTCCGGACCAGGGCAGAAGGTCCCAGGATCAGGGCCATCCGACTGATCACGCCGCCGGGCTGGCCTGCAGCCGCTCACCCCACTGCAGCCCCAGCTCGACGGCGAGGGGGTACACCGGCCGGGCTCGTTCCGCGTCGAAGAGGCCCAAGGGGTTTCGCCCCGCCAGTCGGGCGATCTCCCGGCCGGGTCGGATCAGCGTGATCGTCTTGCCGGGGTGTCGGTCTCGCCAGGTGCGCAGCTCGCGGTTGAGGAGGAACTCCGCCGTGCGGCCCATCGGCCCCATGACCGATCCGGCGAGCGGCGCGACCACGATCACATCGTCGGCCTGGGTGGCGGCATCGACAGAGGTGGCAGACCACATCCCGCCATCGACATAGAGACGGCCCTCGACGCGATGGGGCGGGAACAACCCCGGGACCGCAGAGGACGCCGCGACGAGGTCCGCCAGCCGAAAGCGGGCGCCATCGAGGATGTGACGGCGTCGAGAGCGCAGGTAGATGGCCGACACGGCGACGAGCGGATGTGAGGCGTCACCGAACAGCGACATCCCAGCCTCGACGAGGGCGCGCTGGTTGCGCGTCGGGACGTTCGGCGCGTCCATCACCGCGAATGCCTCATAGGGGACATCCAGCGCGAGCGCCGATGCCACCCAGGATCCTGCCGAGGTGCCGAGCGCTGGAGCTTCGGCCACCTTGATGCCTGCGGCAGCAAGTCCGTGCGCGACCCCGAGGCCGAACGCGATGCCGAACACGCCGCCGCCGCCATAGACCATGGACAGTGGGTGGGGCTCGGTCAGAAGGAGCGGGTGGCCATCGAGGTCGACTCGCCCCTCCTCACTGTGCCCGTGGGGTGTCACGACGCTCCCGTCCAGCGGGCGACCATCGCCGGCTGCGTTGACTATCCCCTCGACGCGCGGTCGTCCCTAGAGCCGTTCGGCTCATCTGGGGGTGCCAAGTGACCCACTGACCACGCGCGCCTAGGACAGCAACCCGAGCACCTCAGTGAGGTCGTCCGGGAGCGGTGACTCGAACCGAAGGGGCTCCCCCGACACCGGGTGATCGAGCGCGAGCACCTCCGCGTGCAGGAACGGGCGCCGCATCGGCAGCGACTGCCGGGCACCGTGGTAGCGCAGGTCGCCCACGACCGCGTGGCCGATCGACAGCAGGTGCACACGGATCTGGTGGGTGCGACCCGTCTCGAGCGTGCAGGCCAGCTCGGTCACCTCGACCGGCTCGTCGTAGGTGGCCAGCACCTCGTACCGGGTGCGGGCCTCCTTGCCGCGCACTGCCACCGCCATCCGCATCGCCTCCCGGGTGGACCGTCCGATCGGCGCGTCGATCAGGCCGGTGGCGGCGGCCACCTTGCCCCACACGAGCGTTCGGTACCGCCGGTGGACAGCACGGGCCGACAGCGCGGCCACGAGGGCCTCGTAGGCGGGTTGGGTACGCGCCACGAGGAGCAGTCCCGAGGTGCCCTTGTCGAGGCGGTGCACGATGCCCGGGCGCACTGGATCTACGCCGACGCCGAGGATCTCTGGGTAGCGGGCGAGCAGGCCGTGCACGAGCGTGCCGGTGGGCTGGCCCGCCCCCGGGTGGACGATGAGACCGGCGGGCTTGTCGATCACCAGCAGGTCGTCGTCGGCATGGACCACGCGGAACTCGATGTCGGGTTCCGGAACGAGCAGCGACCGCACGTCCCGGTCGGGTACCTCTACCTCGAAGCTGTCGCCCACGCGCACCTTGGCGGACCGTGTGGTGGCGACGACGCCCGCGACGACGACCTGACCGGCATCGATGAGCAGAGCGGCTTCGGCGCGACTACAGCTCGCGAGCATGGACACGACCCGGTCGACCCGTTCGCCTGCCAGCGCCTCGGGGATCGTCTCGCTCACCTTCACCGCTCGGGCCTCGGTTGCCGGAGTGACGCGATGGCCAGCACGCCCACGCCGATCCACAGGAAGGTGTCGGCGAGGTTGAACACCGGCCACCAGGTCAGATCGATGAAGTCGACGACGTGGCCCCCGAGGAACCCGCTTCCCGAGCGGAGGGCGCGATCCACGAGGTTGCCCACCGCCCCGCCGAAGATGAGGCCGAGGCCGATCGCCCACAGGCGCTCCTCTGCCCGCATGCCGACGCGCAGGAGCACGAGGGAGACGGCCACCGCGAGCAGCGCGATCAGCGTGGTGCGACCACCGCCGAGGCTGAAGGCGGCCCCGTCGTTGAACGTGAGGTTGAGGCGCAGCGAGCCGACCAGGGCGATCGGCCCATCGCGCAGCGCGGCGAGGGCCCAGTGCTTGCTCACCTGGTCGATCGCAACCGCTGTGGCCGCCGCGGTGGCAAACGCGGCTCGGTGGTGCTGGGTCGCCGTCGGGCTGCGCTGCGAGGGAGTGCGTCCCATCGTCACGTCAGCGACGAGAGAACCCCGCGCTCTTGCACTGCACGCACAGGGCTGCGTACGGAAGGGCCCGCAGCCGCTCCTTCGGGATGTTCGTGTAGCACTGCTCGCAGACGCCATAGGTGCCGTCGTGGAGCTTCGCGATGGCGCGATCGATGTCCTCGACCGCGGCCTGGGCCGAGGCGCTCAGGGTGAGGTCGCGCTCACGCTCGACCGCCAGCGTGTCGCCCTCGCCCGACTCCTCGTCGAACTGGACGTCGCCCGGCTCGCGCTCCGCGACCAGGAGATCGGCCTCGGCCTTCAGCGACGCCGCCTGGCGCGCGTAGGTGATCCGCTCCTCCTTGAGGGCCTCGAGCTGACCCAGGAGGAACTTGTCGAGCGGCCCCTTGCGCTTGGGCGGTGCCTTGCGGTCGTTCGCGTTCGGCACCCGCTTGGCGAGGGCCGGGATGCCCCCGCGGCTTCGACTCGACGCGGGCGCCGGGGCCGGGGCCTTCTTCACTGCCGCCTTCTTGGCCGGGGCCTTCTTCACTGCCGCCTTCTTGGCCGGGGCCTTCTTCACTGCCGCCTTCTTGGCCGGCGCCTTCTTCGCGGGCGCCTTCTTCGCGGGCGCCTTCTTCGCGGGCGCCTTCTTGGCCGGCGCCTTCTTCGCGGGCGCCTTGGAGGCCTTGGCCGCCGCCTTCTTCGTCGGTGCCATCTGTGGGTGCCGTCCTCTCGAGCCCTTCGCCCCGGTAAAGGGTGCGGCATTGTAGGCACGGCGCGTTCGGGAGACAACCCTCGAGCACACCTCGGTACTCGGCTGGGGGGCGGTGTGACCCACCCGTAGGATGTCCCGATCATGTTCCCAGCCCTGCCGGACAAGCCTGACCACGACGCCCTCGAGCGCGCGATCCTCGACCTCTGGGAGCGTGAGGGAACCTTCGCAGCACTCCGGGCCAAGAACGCCGACGGTCCGCGCTTCAGCTTCATCGACGGGCCGGTGACCGCCAACAAGTCCCTCGCCGTGCACACGGCCTGGGGGCGCACGCTCAAGGACACGTTCCAGCGCTACAAGGCGCTGCGGGGCTACCACCAGCGCTATCAGAACGGGTTCGACTGCCAGGGCCTCTGGATCGAGGTCGGCGTGGAGCGCGAGCTCGGGCTGAACTCCAAGCGCGAGATCGAGGAGTTCGGGCTGGCCGAGTTCGCCCGCCGATGTCGTGCCGTGGTCGAGCAGTCGTCCAAGGAGCTCACCGCCGGCTCGATCCGCCTCGGCCAGTGGATGGACTGGGGTCGCGACTACTTCACGTTCTCCGACACCAACATCGAGTACATCTGGCGGTTCCTGTCGATCATCCACGACAAGGGCTGGTTGTTCCGAGGTCACCGGTCCACCGAGTGGTGCCCGCGCTGCGGCACCTCGGTATCCGCTCACGAGCTCGCGGGCAGCTATGTGGACCGCGAGGACCCGTCGCTCACCGTCCGCTTTCCGTTGCCCGATCACCCCGGCCAGGCCATCGTCATCTGGACCACCACCCCGTGGACGCTTCCCGCCAACGTCGCAGCTGCTGTCTCCCCCACCGCCGAGTACGGACGACGCGCCAACGGAGATTGGGTGGCGGTCGCCCTCGGCGAGGAAGGGGAGCACTTCGAGGAGGTCGTGCCCGGCCAGGCCCTCGTCGGTCGGCGCTACGAGGGTCCGTTCGACGCGCTCGGTCCGGGCGGCGAGGTGGCGCACCGCGTCATCGCGTGGGACGAGGTGTCGATGGAGGAGGGCACGGGCATCGTGCACATCGCTCCGGGTTGCGGCACCGAGGACTTCGAGCTGCGCGTCGAGCACCAGCTCGACGTGATCATGCCCGTCGACGAGTCGGGCCGCTTCTACCCGACCTTCGGCTGGTTGGCCGGCCGGGGCGCGCACGAGAGCGCCGACGACATCACCGCCGACCTCGACACGCGCGGTCTCCTGGTGGACGCGCGGCTCCACTCGCATCGGTACCCGGAGTGCTGGCGCTGCCACACGCCGCTGATCTTCCGCATCTCCGATGACTGGTTCATCTCGGTCGCCGAGATCCGAGAGCCGATGCGCGAGGCGAACCGCACCGTGGAGTGGACGCCCGACTACATGGGCAAGCGCATGGACGACTGGCTCGTCAACATGTCCGACTGGAACATCTCCCGTCGGCGCTACTACGGCCTACCGCTGCCCTTCTACCCCTGCCCCTGCGGCCACCTCACCGTCATCGGATCGCGCGCGGAGCTCGAAGCGGCCGCGCTCGTGTCGCTCGACGGGCTCGAGGAGCTTCGTCGCCCGTGGATCGACGACATCACCATCCGCTGCCCTGCCTGCGGCGATCCTGTGCATCGGATCGCCGAGGTGGGCGACGTCTGGCTCGATGCCGGCATCGTGCCCTTCTCGACCCTCGGCTGGGAGAACCCCACCTGGATCGAGGGCGGCTACGCCACCGGTGCCGCCAAGGGTCTCACCGCGGCCGACCTCCCCGATCACGCCTACTGGGAGCAGTGGTTCCCGGCCGAGTGGGTCTCGGAGATGCGCGAGCAGATCCGGCTGTGGTTCTACTCCCAGCTCTTCATGTCGGTGGCGCTCACGGGTCGTGCGCCGTACCGGAAGGTGCTCGGCTACGAGAAGATGCTCGACGAGACCGGCCGGGAGATGCACGGCTCGTGGGGCAACATGATCCAAGCCGAGGACGCCTTCGCCCAGATGGGCGCCGACGTCATGCGCTGGCAGTACTGCGCCCAGCCCCCGAACCAGAACCTGCTGTTCGGCTACGGCCCCGGCCAGGAGATCCAGCGCAAGCTGCTGACCCTGTGGAACAGCACCTCGTTCTTCGTGCAGTACGCGAACATCGCTGGCTTTCAGCCCGACCTCGCCGACCTCGACGGCCCGTCGGGCTCGCTCACCCCTCTCGATCTCTGGCTCGTCGCACGCACTCGCCAGCTCGTCGCAGAGGTGACCGACGCCTATGAGCAGTATCTCACCGTCAACGTGCTCCGCTCCTTCGAGGCCTTCGTCGACGACTTGTCGAACTGGTACGTCCGTCGATCACGTCGCCGCTTCTGGAACGGCGACGAGGTCGCGTTGCGCACCCTGTGGAGCGCCCTCGTCGATGCGCTTCGCGTCGTGTCTCCCGTGATGCCGTTCCTCACCGAGCACCTGTGGCAACAGCTCGTCCGTGGAGCGGTGCCCGACGCGCCCCCGTCGATCTTCCTCGCGGGTTGGCCCGCCTTGGTCGAGCCCGACCTCGCGCTCCTCGAGGAGGTCGCTGCGGTCCGCCGCGTCGTCGACCTCGGACGTCAGGCCCGAGCGGCCTCCAAGATCCGCACGCGGCAGCCCCTGCGCCGCTTGGTGGCCGAAGGGCTCGACGCGGCCGCCGGCCATGCCGCGGAGATCGCCGACGAGCTTCGGGTGAAGTCGGTGGAGTTCCGTGCGGTGGACGCCACCGAGCTCGTGGTCCGACCCAACCTCCCGGTGCTGGGCCCACGCCTTGGGGCGGCGCTCGGCAAGGTGCGAGCCGCGCTCGCGGCGGGTGAGCTCGAGCTCCTCGATAACGGCGGCGTCCGAGTGGCTGGTCACGAGCTCGGACCCGACGATGTGCTCGTGGAGCGCACGCAGAAGGAGGGCTGGGCGGTGGCGTCGTCCGACGGTGCCACCGTGGCCCTTGACCTCCATCTCGACGATGAGCTTCGGCTCGAGGGACGCGTCTACGACACGATCCACTCGGTGAACAACCTCCGCAAGGAGCGAGGCCTCGCCCTCACCGACCGCATCGAGCTCCTGCTGCCGTCGTCTGCCGCCGATGTCCTGAGGCACGCCGACTGGGTGGCGCGCGAGACCCTGGCGGTCAGCGTCGAGCTGGCCGAGGACGACCAGCTCGAGCTGCGCGTTCCCTAGCGCCGACGCCTCAGCGCTTGGTGGCCTTCTTGGCCGGCGCCTTCTTGGCCGGCGCCTTCTTGGCCGGCGCCTTCTTGGCCGGCGCCTTCTTGGCCAGGGCCTTGTTGGCCGCAACCTTGGCGGGGGCCTTCGCGGGCGCCTTCTTGGCCGGCGCCTTCTTGGCCGCGGCCTTGGCCG
>JBQTKH010000235.1:0-11918 GCA_052386335.1 Microthrixaceae bacterium | reverse complement strand
GTGGCCGGCCTTCCCAGCGAGGGACGCGAGCTGATCCATGATCCCGCACGGCACCCCGGAGGCCCGTTGCTCGGCGAGCTGGCACAGCAGGGCGAGCTCGAGTGGAGTTCCGTGGGCGCCGAGGGCCAGCGCCACGGCCACCTCCAGCGCGGCGCTGGAGCTCAGGCCAGCGCCGATCGGCAAGGTGGTGGTGACCCGGCCGGTGGCGCCCCCCGCCGGACGCAGCTCCGCCACGACCGCGGCGACGATGCGGGCCCAGATCGGCTCGACCGCAGCTGGATCGCCAGCATCGAGCGGCACGCGCGCGAGTCCGGTCGCGTCCGCCGAGGTGAGCACCACCTCGTCGCCGCCGAGCTCGACCTCCACCGTGGTGCCGAGCTCGAGCGCCATCGGGAGCGCGTAGCCGCCGGTGTAGTCGGTGTGCTCACCGATGAGGTTCACGCGACCCGGAGCGAACGCGCGACGCATCAGGCGAGAGGTCAGCGACCGGTGAAGGTGGCTCGGCCGGGTCCGTGCTCGATGAAGGACTGCACGCCGATGCGGGCATCATCGGTGGCAAAGACGTCAGCGAACAGCTGCTGCTCGAGGTCGAGACCGCCGTTGAGGCTGATGTCGAGACCGAGGTCGATGGCCCGCTTGGCGAAGCCCTGCGCGGCAACGGCACCGGCCGCGAGGGCCGCCGCCTTGGCGAGGGCGCGGTCGAACAGCTCGTCGTGGGGCACGACCTCGTCCACGAGTCCCATCGCGAGCGCTTCATCGGCCCGCACCTGTCGCCCGGTGAAGATGAGTTCCTTCGCCTTCGACGGGCCGACGAGGCGAGCGAGTCGCTGCGTCCCGCCGCCGCCCGGGATGATGCCGAGGAGGATCTCGGGCTGGCCGAGCTTGGCCTTCTCGCTCGCGATGCGGAAGTCGCACGCCAGGGCCAGCTCGCAACCGCCACCCAGGGCGAACCCCGAGATGGCCGCGATGGTGGCCCTCGGGATGTCGGCCACCGCGTTCAGGGCACGGAGGAAGTGCTGACCGATGAGCTCCGCCTCGGCGCGGCTGATGACCTGGCGCGGGTCCTCCGTCGACCGGAACTCGGAGATCTCGGCGCCGGCGGCGAACAGGCGGTCGCCGCCCGTGACCACCACCGCGCCGGGCGGTTCGGCGCGGAGCGACTCGGCCGCACCGGCCAGCTGGCGCAGCAGCTCGGTGGACAGCGCGTTGACCTTGGGGTTGTCGAGGCGCAGCACGGCGACGCCGTCGTCGCGGCGCTCGATGGTGACGAGAGGGGTCTGCGACATCTGCGGGACGTTACCGGCCGCTGATCGTGACGCCTCAGTCCGGGAGCAGGTCCTCGGCGGCCGTCCAGGGGTCGAGCTCCCGCGCCGCCACCCGCTTGGCCAGGCCGGCGAGCCGATCTGCGGTGGCCGCCCTGGCTCGCTCCCGCAGCAGCGCGGCCGTGATCTCCGTGAGCTCGTCAGACACGTTCTGCGTGCGTCGCACCTCGAGCTCGCCGGTGGTGACGAGGTGGTCCCGGTGCTCGCCGATCGCCGCCCGGAGCTCATCGACCCCGTCTCCGGTGGTCGCGGACGTCGCGATGATCGGGGGCCGCCAGCCGGCGGGGTTGGTGAGCTCGAGCATCCGCTCGAGGTCACGGCGCGCCTCGGCCGCGCCCGGACGATCGGCCTTGTTGATCACGAAGACGTCGGCGATCTCGAGCAGCCCGGCCTTGTTGGCCTGCACGGCGTCGCCCCAACCGGGGTTGACGACCACGACGGTGGTGTCCGCGGCACCGACGACGTCGACCTCGACCTGTCCGACGCCGACGGTCTCCACCAGCAACCATGGCCAGCCCGTGGCGTCGAGCACGCGCAGGGCCTCGAGCGTGGAGAGCGCCAGACCGCCGAGGTGACCGCGCGTGGCCATCGACCGGATGAACACGCCGGGATCGCCGGTGTGATCCTGCATCCGCACTCGGTCGCCGAGGATGGCGCCTCCCGAGAACGGTGACGACGGGTCGATGGCGAGCACCGCCACCGCCGCTCCGGTGGCCCGGATGTGCCCCACGAGCGCGCTGGTGAGCGTGGACTTGCCAGCCCCGGGGGCCCCGGTGATCCCCACCACGTAGCCCGCACCGCCAAGCGGGTGGGTGAGGCGACCGATGGCTCGCGCCTCGGGCCCGCCCCGCTCCACGAGGGACAGGAGCCGGGCGAGCGCGGATCGATCGCCGTCCCGAGCAGCGGCCAGCAGCTCGTCAGGGTCAGTCATCACACGACGAGGCAGGAGCCCCGGCGGGAGCTAGCGGAACTGCGCCCCCGCCGGAAAGGCGGAGGCAGGAGCGCAGCGACGCCCGAAGCCGCATGTCAGCTGTCACAGGGAGACGGGGGTGCCATCGCTGAGCAGCATCTCACCCACGTTGACCACCTCGGTGACTCCCTCGACGCGATCCTTCAGGATCCGCTCGATCCCGGCCTTCAGCGTGACCGTGGATGCAGGGCAGCTGACGCACGCGCCGACGAGCTCGACCTGGACGACGCCCGTGTCCGCGTCGACCCCGCGCAGAAAGATGTCGCCACCGTCGGCCTGGATCGCCGGGCGGATCGCCTCGATGGTGGTCCTCACCTTGTCTTCATCCAACACGCGCGGTGACTCCTCAGGTGGAATGGCTCAATGCTCGCGCAGCGTCGGCGCTGCAACCCAACCTCAGCTACCTCAACCCGCTGAGCCCGACCTGTGTTCCCGGAGCCCTGCCTCCTACGATGCCCGACATGCCCTGGATGTCGACTCGTTGAGCGTGAGCGCGCTGCTGTTCGCGCACCAGGGTGGCTGGGACGAGGTCCTGTTCGTGCTCGTTCCCATCCTGGTCTTCGCGGCCCTCCTCGCCATCGCAAACCGGCGCGCCAGTCGCCAGCAAGACGACGCCCCACCCGGCGAGCCGACCGACCCGACATGACGCCTGCATGCCGCGGCTGACCCGAACCCTCGATCCGGGCAGCGCCGCTGCCGAGCAAGCGCGTGAGCCGCGCGACGACGTCGTCATCGAGGCGCCGTCCGAAGACGGGTCCTTCGCGGCTGCCGTCGGCCCCTTCAGCACCTACCGACGGAGCTTGAGCGACGAACCAGACGGCGCTGTGTGCGAGGTCATCGATTACCGGCTGGCCCCGCTGGTGTGGCAGGTGCCGTTCGGCCTGCTCTACCGGCACTCCCTCAAGCACCCGCCGCGTCGGGGCCACCGTCCGTTCTGGGCACCACCGGAGACCACCGATGCCGTTGCGTCCACCGCGATCGGTGCGCTGTGCATCGTCGCGGTCGTGTTCGGCTACCTCGGCACGCTGCTGACCCAGACGATCACGTTCGCCGCCGACGAGCTCCACGCGAGCAAGGCCGACCAGGGCGCCACCCTCGCGGCGGTCCGCGTCGGTGTGCTGGGCGCGCTGGCGCTCACCGCGCTGGCCGATCGTCGCGGCCGCCGGACCGTCCTGCTCGGCGCGGCCGTCGTTGCCTGCCTGGTGTCGGCGCTGGGTGCGTTCGCTCCCGACCTCGTCACGCTCGGCCTGTCCCAGACCGTGGTGCGGGGCCTGGCCACGGCCGGCACCGTGCTGCTCACCGTCATCGCGGCCGAGGAGATGCCAGCCGGCTCCCGCGCGTTCGGGGTGAGCCTGCTGATCAAGGCCGGCGCGCTGGGCGTGGGGGTGTGCCTCGGGGCCCTGCCCCTCGCGGACATCGGCACCACGAGCTGGCGACTCCTGTACGCGCTTCCCCTGTTCGGGTTGCCCCTGCTCCGTCACGTGGCCCGGCACCTCCACGAGAGCCGCCGGTTCGCCGTCACCCATGTGGTGGTGAGCATGGCGGGACACGGGCGCCGGTTCTGGCTGCTCGCCACGTCCGCGCTCCTGCTCAACCTGTTCACCGCACCCGCATCTCAGTTCATGAACGAGTTCCTGCGCGATGAGCGAGGCTTCTCTGCTGCGCGCATCAGCCTGTTCACCATCCTCACCAACACTCCGGGGGTGATCGGGATCATCGTCGGTGGGCGGTTGGCCGACACCCGAGGGCGACGGATGGTGGGTTCGGTCGGGGTGAGCGGTGGCGTGGCGCTCACCGTCGCGATGGTGCTCTCGGGCGGGTGGCCGATGTGGGCGCTCTCGGTCCTCGGCGCGATGATCGGCGCCGCCACCGTTCCCGCCCTTGGCGTCTACGGCCCGGAGCTGTTCCCCACCTCGCTCCGCGGGCGGGCCAACGGGATCATCGCGATCCTCGGTGTCGTGGGCGGGGTCAGCGGCCTGCTGATCGCCGGTGTCCTCTCCGACCGCTGGGGCTCGCTCGGGCCGGCGCTCGCCGTGGTGTCAATCGGTCCGGCCCTCATGGCCATCCTCGTGCTCACGGCTTATCCCGAGACCGCGCATCGCGAGCTCGAGGAGCTCAACCCGGAGGATCTCCTCAGCGGTCGGTGAGCCACTCCCGCACGGTCTGCGCGATCTCAGCGTCGGCGCCCTTGAGATCATGTCGCGCCTTGTCGATCCATCGGTGGGTCACCGGCCCCGGGATGGCCGCGGTGTGCGCCTCGAGCTCCTCGGGCGCACCGAACGGGTCGCGCGTGCCCGAGATGAACAGGCACGGCAGGTGCAGCCGCGGGAAGTGCTCCACCCGTAGGCGCTCGGGCTTGCCCGGGGGGTGGAGGGGGTAGGCGATCAGCACCAGCGCGGCGGCAGGGAGGCCGTCGGCCACCGCGATGGAGCACATGCGACCACCCATGGATCGTCCGCCGAGCGCGATCATGGCCGGATCGATGCTGGCGCGCTCAGCCAGGAGCCCGGCCTCGGCGACCACGCAGGCGAGCAGCTTCGGCGCTCGATCCGGCGCCCGTCGGCCCACGCGCCGGGACGGGAAGTCGGCCCGCGCCACCGGCATCGGGCTGACCGCATCCTCGATCGCGATCAGGGATGGGTGGTCAGCGGCCGTGCCCGCCCCTGGGAACAGGAGCAGCGCGCCGACGGTCGGCATGGGAGCGGACGCGCGGGGCACGACGGGCGTCAGGACGCGAGCAGGATGCGACGGGCTTCGCTGAGCTCGGCGATCCGCTGGGCCGCGTCGTCGCGTGCGCCACCGTGGTCGGGGTGGGCCTCGCGCAGCAGGTCGCGGAAGCGCCGCTGCACGTCGGTGCGTCCCGGGACGGCGAGATCGTCGTTGGCATCGCCGAGGCCGAGCACGTCGATCGCCCACTGCACCGGGTCGTGGAACGCGCTGGCCGACCAGTGGCGGGAGCGGTCGAGGCCGGTGACGTGGGCGACGAAGCCACGGTCGAGGGCGCCGCCCCAGCGCATGGCGAGCCGCAGGGCCTCCATCACCCGTCCCCGGGCCACGAGCGGGAGCCGGCCAGCGGCGTACACCGCAGAGAGGATGTGCTGCGCAGGCGCGCCCTTCGCCTCGAACTCGAAGGACAGATCCTCGCCGTCGCCGACGAGCCGGTCAGTGCTGCGGGTGAGCCCAACTCGGTCCTCCTGGAACCGGTGGCGCAGTCTCGGCTGCGGGATGCGATGGCCCTCCTGCAGCTGGTAGGTCAGACGGTGCAGGTCGTCGAACAGCTCAGGGTCGAGCTGGCCGATGTGGTGGGACACGATGCCCGCCAGGAGGATCCCGCCGAAGCCCGGGGCCGGGCTGACGGGCAGGGACGACTTCCCGAGCGCGACACGCCGCGTCGGCGCGATGGGACGGGAGTGGAAGACCTCCAGCTCGGCCAGGATCACCGGCTCACGCTACCGGGCGGTCACACGTAGGGCCGAAGCGTGTCACGGAGGGCCGTCGCCGCCTCGATGATGAGCTCGTCGTCGGTCGCCGCATCGATGTGGGCGACGAGCTGGTCGGCTTGCGCGAGCACGCTGTCCCACCAGACCTTGTCCATGCCGTACGGCGGGGCCGCGTCACCAGCGGTGCGGATCGCCGCGATCAGCGCAAGGGTGCCGTCGGCGTCGAGCGGCGCGTGCACGAGGCGGTCGGCAGCGACGAACAGATCCCCCATCACCTCGGGTCCGGCGGCCGCGGCGGAGGTGGGAACCTCACCGGGGCGCAGCACGGCGTCGATCATCTCGTCGACGCGCTGCTCATCGATCTCGTGGACGAAGAGCTCGTGGCCATCGATGCCGTAGGCGACGGCGTCCGCCTCGAGCAGGTCGAGGAGCTGCTCCCGGTGGTCGGCCTCCCAGTCGCTGAGGTCGTAGGCCACCTGGACCGTGTCGGGGTCGAGCGCGGTGGACAGTGCCTCCTCGACCTGATCCATGACCCGCTCCACCCACGCCTCGTCGGTCGCCGCGACCACCAGCGTGAGCTCCTCCCAGTGATGGGGCACGCCCAGGGTCTCGAGCCGTCCGCGCAGGACCCCTCGATCGCGCTCGCTCCACTCGTCGAGCTCGTAGGTGATCTCGTCGCTGTCGGCGTCGAGATGGTCGAGGCCCGCGATCGAGATGTCGCCGCGCTCTTCGTCGTCGTCTTCAGATCGCTCGGTGAGCACGCCCATCCCCCCAGCCTCGCGCATGACGGGTGGTCACGGGGCCGGCCCGGCGATGGTCGTCTTGTAGCCTGCCCTCCCATGACCGCCAAGCAACGCCCCGACCGCAACCTCGCGCTGGAGCTCGTGCGCACCACCGAGGCGGCCGCCCTCGCGGCGAGCCGCTGGATGGGCCGGGGCGACAAGAACGGTGCTGACGGTGCCGCCGTCGACGCGATGCGCGTGGTGCTCGACACCGTGCCGATGGACGGTCTCGTGGTCATCGGCGAGGGCGAGAAGGACGAAGCTCCGATGCTGTTCAACGGCGAGCGCATCGGCGACGGCACCCCGATGCTCACCGACATCGCGGTCGACCCCATCGACGGCACCACCCTCACCGCCCTCGGCCGTGGCGGTGCCATCGCGGTGATCGCGGTGTCCGAGCGCGGCACCATGTTCGATCCCGGGCCGTGCGTCTACATGGAGAAGATCGCCGTCGGCCCCGAGTGCGTCGGCGTGATCGACATCACTCGCTCGGCTACCGACAACATCAAGGCCGTGGCCAGGGCCAAGAACGAGAGCGTGCGGGACGTCACCGCCGTGATCCTCGACCGCCCACGCCATGAGGACCTGATCGCGGAGGTGCGCGCCACGGGCGCACGCATCCGGCTCATCCCCGATGGCGACGTCGCGGGCGCCATCTCCACCGCCTGGCCCGACTCCGGCGCCGACATCCTGCTCGGCATCGGCGGCACCCCCGAAGGCGTGATCACCGCGGCCGCGCTCAAGTGCATGGGCGGCGAGCAGCAGGGGCGCCTCTGGCCCCGGAATGACGACGAGCGAGCTGCCGCGATCGCGGCCGGCTACGACCTCGCGAAGGTGCTCACCACCGACGACCTCGTGGCCGGCGACAACTGCTTCTTCTCGGCCACGGGCATCACCGACGGCGACCTGCTCAAGGGCGTGCACTACGACGCTCGCGGCGCCACCACGCAGTCGCTGGTCATGCGGTCCAAGTCCGGCACCGTCCGCCTCGTGAACGCTCGGCACCGGATCACCAAGCTCCGGCACTTCAGCGCCATCGACTTCGAGTAGCGGCCACCCACGCGGCGCTGGTCCTCAGGCGTCGCTCACGACCGGTTGACGCTCCTCGACCACGTGGGTCGTGCCCGCGGTCGCGCTGAGGTTCGGCAGCGTGAGCCACGGCCCACCGCCGACCCGGTACTGAGGCACGATCTCGATGTCAGCGGTCACCGCGTAGGAGCCCGCATCGCGATAGGTGTGACGAACCGACGACTCCTCCGGGTACGCCCGGCCCAGATCGCCGTGCTCCGTGACACCGTCACCGAAGGTCCAGATCACCGTGCCCGCCGACATCCGCACCTCGATCGTGAGGCCGAAGGCGGTGATCGGCGGCGCGGTGACTTGCCCGGAGAACCCCTCGACCCAGAACCAGGACCGAAGGCCAGCCAGCCCCTTCGCAGACGGGTTGGCGCCGATCGAGACCGCTGGCGTGAGGACCTCACGCACGTATCGCTCGGCCTCGGCCTGCACCGCCGCGTCGAGGTCGGTGACGTCGCTGGGCGTCACCCAGATGGCCCGCACGATGCTTCCGTTGCACAGCAGCAGCGCGAACCGCGCCGCCGGATCGGGCTTCGGTCCCGCGGAGATGCCATACGGCGCGTCGGACAGCTCCGGGGTGAACAGCACGCTCCAGCGGCACCCCGCCCGCGCCTCGGACGAACCGCGCACCTCCCGCACCGCGTACGCGTCCCCCGACTTCAGCAGGGTCACCCGAACCACATCCTCCACCGTCTCCGCGGTGGCATCGACCTCGCCGTCATCGCCGATGACATCGGCCCGCGCCGGGATCGCGTTCGCTGCACCCAGGACGCCGCACAGCAGCAGCGCGATGCAACTTCGCTTCACAACTTCACTCGCTCAATAAGCGTCACCCGCCAGACCCCATCAACCTCGGATAACTCGAAGCTGAACACGATCTGCTCGTTAGGGTCTTCCTCTACCGGCGCCTTTGAGGCGGGATCGATCAGCACTTGGTGATTGATCAACCGGTCCACCACCTTCGCTCGTTCTGCATCGAGGATGAGGACGTCGTATCGATGCTCGACGCGAACGAGCGCTGCACGCTTCTCGGCGATGCGCTGGCGGATCTCCGTCCGCTTACTGTCGAGACTTCTACCCGCGTAGACCTCAGCGAGGGCGGCTTCGTCTAGGTGGAGGTCGTAGACGGCCTCGGCGTAGACGTCCCAGCTCTTGAGGTAGGCGGCCTCGACCTGGCCCTCGACCGACGCCGGTGCGTAGGTCGTGGTGGTGGTGCTCGTCGGGCGCTCGGGCGCCGTGGTCGTGGTCGTGGTGCGGTGGGTGGTGGTGCTGGTGGGCGTGCTCGCGCTGTCATCGCTGCACGCCCCGATGCCCGCGACCAGCATCAGGCACCCCGCTGTGACCCCCCAGATCGTCACGAATCGGGACAGTAGCCAGCGCACTGCCCACCGACAATGGCCGGGTCCTTACGGAACGGCCTTCCACGCCTCGCTCTGGCAGTCGAAGAGGATCGCCGAGCGGGTGCTGGCCGCGGGGAACTGGAGCGGGTCGGTGGCGTCGGGCCATGGCCCGGCGCGTCGGTCGTCGAGGCGGCAGCGCACGGCGTTGAGGAGCGCCCCCTCGGTCCGTCCGAGGACGGGTCGACCCGTGCGTGCGTGATGCGGCACATCGGGCTCGGCGATGGTCGTGCCCACGATCCCGCCGAGCAGCTGCGCCGCGACGAGTGCGCCCACCCAGCGCCCCTTGGCAGCGGGCGACGACCCCGCCAGCAGCGCCGCGCCCAACACCACGGGGAGCAGGTGGACCGGCTTCCACGGGAAGCGCAAGAAGAGCACCTCACCGGTGACCACCACGAGCGCAGCGAACCGCACGGTCGACGATGTCTGCCACCGCTCGACGGTGGCGCGGCCGGTGCTGGCGCGGAGCGCGGGGATGCCGAGCAGGAGCACCACGCCGGCGGGCACGCCGATCACCGCCGCATTCTTCACGGCCCACCGCCCCAGGTTCACTCGGAGACCCGGGTACTCGGGTTGGTGGCCGAGGAAGTCCAAGGAGCGCCCAGCGTCGAGCCAGGACGGGACGAGGACAGCGACCACTCCGGCGGCCAGCACCACGGCGGTGAGCGTGGTCGCCCGCCAGGACGGACGGACGGCCCGGTCACCAAGTCGCTCCGCGGCCAGCCAGCTCAGCGCGAGCAGCACGGTCGACAGGCGACAGCCGACCGCCAACCCGAAGAGCACCCCGGCGAGCACTCGATGGTCCCGCCGGGCGGCGACCGCACCGGCCATGGCGAAGCCCAGCGCCCACACGAAGTCGCCCAGCGAGGTGGCGGCCAGCCAGAACCATGGGTTCACCGCTACGAGGAGCACGGCCCACCCCGCCCAGCGGGCGCCGGCCTCCCGGGCGAGCACCAGCACGCCCCACAGCGCGAGGGCCGCGAAGCCCACGCCCGCCAGGTTGACCGCCACCGACCCGCCCACCTGGTCCAGCGCGCCCGTGCCCAGCTCATGGACGATCGAGCCCGGCCGACGCGAGATGTCGTAGCGGCCGTCGCGCACGAACGTGCCACCGGCTCGCAGGATGTTGGCGACGTCGATGTCGGTGCCGTAGCCGAGCAGCGTGAAGGGCAGGTAGGCCGCGACGACGCCGACGAGCACTCGGGCCCCAGCGTCGCGGTGCGGCGCGGACGTGGTGAAGGTCACCCGTCGACCGCGAGCATCCGCTCCCAGCGCCGACGATCCGATCTCGCACTCCCACCATCGCTGGGCTCGCCCGCCGCGAGGAGCCCCCAGCCGCACGCCTGCAGCAGCGCGACGGCCGCCCCCTGCGCAGGGGCGGTGGTGCCGGCGCGCCCGCAGGAGCGCCGTCGTGCGAGGTCCTCCACGGCAGCGACGAGATGTCGACCGATGCCCTGACCACGGTGGGCCACCGCCACGACGAGGTCGGCCAGCTCGAGGTGCCCACCGGAGGTCCACCCCCAGGCCGCGGCGACGACCACGCCATCGCGTCGAGCCGTCACCGTGAACGGGAGACCAGATCCGTCGCCGTCGATGGCGAGCAGCGCCGCGGCTTCGAGATCGGGCCGGCCGCTCACCGTGAGATCGTGCGGCAGGCTCCCCCGACCCACCACCGACGCTGGAACGCCGAGGGGCATGTCGGCGATGGGCACCCACACCCGGCCCGGCTGCTCCGCGAGCACGTGGACCCGGTCGATCGTGACCTCCACCCGGAAGTCAGCGAGCGTGGTGCTCACGGCATCGAGGCGCGGCGACGCGAGGTCGCTGGCGATCGTCACATGGGGGACGAACTCGTGGTCCTGCGGACGGTCCAACGGACCGGACAGGCAGCGCCGTCGGAGCTCGGTCAGCGCGGTCATGTGCGGGTCGGAGCCGGTCACCCCGAGGTACGCGACCGGGTTCACCGGCTTGAACGTGCTCACCGAGCCGATACCGAGCTCCAGAGGTTGCGTCGCCCCCGCCGCGGTGCGGACCGCGGCGAATGCCGTGGTGAGGTCGCGCTCGGCGACGTTGACCGGAGGCACGAGCGTGACATGGGGCGGGATGCGCCCATAGGCATCGTCACCGAGGGCGCGGCGGAGCCCATCGATCTGCGTGGCGAGGGGTTGCGGGACGAGAAGCACCACTCCCAATCGCTGCCGAGCCATCGAGCGAGGCTACCGGGGCGGGCGGGGAGCCCGAGTCGGCGCGATCAGTGGCCCGAGCTGGCGGTCTGCCGCCCGGCCACCGCGAGCCGCACCTGAGCTCGACGCAGCGCGCTCTCGGCCTCGACGTCGTGCTCGGCGCGCAGCGCGGCTTCCGCTCGTTCCTGGGCGGCTTGCGCGCGTGCCACGTCGATCTGACTCGCCAGCTCGGCGACGTCAGACAGGATCGTCACCCGGTTGTGGCTGACCTCGACGAAGCCCCCGTGGACGGCAACGACCTCGTCGGGTCCCTCGGCGGGTCGGATCGTGACCCACGAGAGG
Organism: Microthrixaceae bacterium; assembly: GCA_052386335.1. GTDB lineage: Bacteria > Actinomycetota > Acidimicrobiia > Acidimicrobiales > VFJN01 > VFJN01. The sequence continues at coordinate 405 of JBQTKH010000235.1, read as the reverse complement.
TCGAGCGCCCCCACGAACGGGGCGTGATCGGTGAGAAAGGCGATCTCGCCCCCACCGACCGTGCGCGCCACGACCATCTCGGCATCACCCGTCCAGAGGATCCGCTCCGGCGAGACGACCTCGACGTGCAGCGTCACTTGAGCAGCTCGGCAGCCTTCGCCCGAGCCGAGTCGGCGCCGCCGACGTTGAGGAAGGCCTGCTCGGGCAGGTCGTCGAGCTCGCCGGTGACGAGCTGCTCGAAGCTGTCGACGGTCTCCTCGACGGGCGTGAACACCCCATCGAGACCGGTGAACGCCTTGGCGACGAACATCGGCTGCGAGAGGAACCGCTGGATCTTCCGGGCGCGAGCCACGGTGATGCGGTCTTCCTCGGAGAGCTCGTCGAGACCGAGGATGGCGATGATGT
>JBQTKH010000234.1:0-2703 GCA_052386335.1 Microthrixaceae bacterium | reverse complement strand
GGGGGGGGGTTGGGGGCCCGCGCCCCCCTGGGGGGGGCGCCACCCACCCGACCAGGTTCACGAACTGGCGGGGGTGACCGATGCGGAGACCTGAACGTTGAGGCCGGCGCCGCGGCTCACCTGGGCGTAGCTCGACGGGCCGGTGGGGGTGCCGCAGGTGGTTCCGGCCATCGAGCCGGCGCTGCGGGCCAGGGCGCCCGCCGCCGAACCCATCGACACGCTCAGGGTGTGGCTCGGATCGGCGTAGCTCCACTGGTCGTTGCCCGCGCGGGGCCCGTCGGGCGTGTCGAAGACGACGTCGATCTCGCACTGGTTGCCCTGCTGGGTCTCCACGGTGGTGCGGATGGATCCCGATGCGAGCAGCGGGTCGACGCTGACCGCATCGCTCGGGATGGCCCCTGCGTAGGAGTCCCAGTCACACTCGTACGAGTAGTAGCTGCCCCACTCGGTCTCGACGAGCACGCGCTGGCAGCTATAGGTGGAGAACCACAGCGATGAGCCGCCTCGAGTGGTCGGTGGCCCAGCAGCGTCGTCAGAGAACGCGTAGCCGAGCCGCGCGTGGTCGGTCGTCGCGCACACCGACGTGGACGAGAACGAGAAGTCGTCCGGGGCGTAGTCGCTGGCGTAGCCGCACGCGCCGTCGGACACGTTGGCATACACCGATGCCGCAAAGTCGGCTTCGCCGACCGGGCCGAGCCCGATGCCGAGGGCAGACGCAACCGTTTGCGCGGCGGGGATGCAGAGGATCGCCATGGCGACCCCGATGACGATGGTTGACCGCTTCATCTGTGCTCACTCTCTGGTGGGTTGAGACCGAGCATCAGCCCGGTGACCATTGCGATGACGGGGAAGTGCCACGAGAAGTCGACGATGCCGCCGACGCCGAACGCCAGGGCCGTCCCGGCGGCGTGAGCGCCACGGCCGCCTCGCAGCAGCCGAACGAGGCGGTGGCCGTAGAGGCCGAGCAGCGCCGCACCCACGAGCCCGGCGCCGCCCGCGACCTGGAGCACCTCGTTGTGGGCGAAGCGCGACCAGTACTCGTGGCCGTCGCGCGGGTCGGCCACGACCATCGGCTGCTCCGGACCGACGCCGAGCAACGGCGCGCTGATCATTTGGTCGATTGCGGCGCTCCACTCCGGGGTCCGGGCGTCGAGGTTCGACATGGCGAGTCGGTCTCCGGCAACGCCTGCGAGGCGCGTCGACAGGCTGACACCCACGAGCATCACGCCTGCTGCGAGGGCTACGGCGATTGCCACCCGCCGCTCCAGCCGAGGCGCGACAACGACGGCCACCAGGCCCACCACAAGCGGTACGGCGACGAGGATGCTCGGCGCATCCGACGTTGCGGTGCCGACGAGCGGGAGCGCCGCGAGCCCCCCGCCCACTCCGATGAGCAGGGCGCTCCGGCGCACCGGAGCGGCGAGCACCACGATCGCGACCACCAGCGCCACCGCGGCGCCTCGGCTCATCGTGGTGGTCAGCGCGGCGACGAGGAGGAAGAGCGCGGCCCGAGCCCACCGCTGATCCATGCTGGTCTGGGCCCGCCGGAGCTGGACCGCGACGAGCGGCGCGGCGATGGCCAGCAGCAGGCCGAACGCATTGGGGTAGCTGAGCGTCCCTGCCGCGCGAGCACCACTTGGCGACGCGTACGCCCAGCCCGATGCCCGCTGCATGAGGCCGACGAGCGCGAGCGCGGAGACGATGGCGGCTCCCCGGACGACCCATCGCGTCATCGAGGCGGCCTGCACTGACGACAGTCGGCGCGCCACGAGCCACGTGGCCGGGAGTGACAGCGCCGCGACCGCGAGGCCTCGCGCACCACTCAACCCGCTGCCCCAGCCCACGGCGGCGATGGTCCACACGAGCGCGAACAGGGCCGCCGACCCGATGAGCAGCCGCTCGTCACGATTCGCCGAATGGGCGCGGATGGCCACCACGGTGACACCGATCAGCACGACCACCGCGGCCACCGCACCAGCACCTTCGAAGCCGCCGCCGCCGAGCAACGTCAGACAAACCGCGGCGGCAACGACGGCCAGCGACCCGTCGGGCAAGCCGCTGGCTCGGTCAACGGCAGGCTTCGGATCGCGCCTGCGGATGGTCGCGATCGGGCCGGGCTCGCTCATGCGCACCCGCTCCCGCCCCATTCCGTCCTCCTCGCGGGATCCCCCTGGTGGATCCCCATGGTTGCGTTCGACGCCGAAATGCGGCGTTCCTCCCCCTTCAGGCGGGACCGTCGCCTCCTCCCCAACCGTCAAACACCGACCGCCTCCTCATTTCGTACGATTTGTCACAGATGATCCAGTTCGGCTGACCCGAGCGGCGCTCGCTCAGCGTTGCTGCAGCACGCTCAAGACGGTGACCCCGCTGCTCGGCGCTCCCTCGTTGCCCACCGCGTCGGACGCTGACGCGTAACGCGGTGAACCCCGCAGCAAGCCGCGGGTCGACCGACCAGAGGCCAGTCGCGGGATCACACCGGGGCCCCGTTGGGGACGAGGATGAGCAGCGCGTCGTCGGTGACGATCGTGCCGACACCACGACTCCTCCCGAACACCGCGTTGGACACACCAGTCAGGTCGAGGAACATGTCCTCGTCGTGCTCACCACGAACATCGCCATGCACCGTGACCCTGACCGTGAACGACGTCTCCAGCGGAGCGATCACACCAGCACCCGACACCGCGTCGTAGTCCGACCCACCCG
>JBQTKH010000233.1:0-9547 GCA_052386335.1 Microthrixaceae bacterium | reverse complement strand
ATCTCGATGACCTGGTCGAAGTAGTCGCCCGGGTTCGTGAGCACGTGGGGGTCGGGTCGCAGGTCGGCCGCCACGGCATCCGCGGCGTCGGCGAGCGCCGCGCGGCCCGTAGCGCGCAGGTAGGCGGCCATGTTGTCGTCGTAGGCGAACAGTGAGGTGGTGGCGCCGATCTCGGCACCCATGTTGCACACGGTGGCCTTGCCGGTAGCGGTGATCGACTCAGCGCCCGGGCCGAAGTACTCGATGATCGCACCGGTGCCGCCCTTGACCGTGAGGATCTCGGCCACCTTCAGGATGATGTCCTTCGGGCTCGACCAGCCCGACAGCGATCCGGTGAGGTGGACACCGATCAGCGTCGGCCACCGGACGTTGAACGGGAACCCGGTCATGACGTCGACAGCGTCCGCACCGCCCACGCCGATGGCCACCATGCCGAGGCCGCCCGCATTCGGGGTGTGGCTGTCGGTGCCGATCATCATCCCGCCGGGGAACGCGTAGTTCTCCAGCACGACCTGGTGGATGATGCCGCTGCCGGGCTTCCAGAAGCCGATGCCGTACTTCGCCGACACGGTGCGCAGGAACTCGAACACCTCGCTGTTCGCGTCGAGCGCGAACTTGAGGTCGAGCGCGGCGCCCGCCTTGGCGAGGATGAGGTGATCGCAGTGGACCGTCGAGGGCACCGCCACCTGCGGCAGCCCTGCGGTCATGAACTGGAGCAACGCCATCTGGGCGGTGGCGTCCTGCATCGCGACGCGGTCGGGGTCGAAGTCGTTGTAGCTGCGACTCCGCTCGATCTCCTGGCTGGCGTCGCGCAGGTGGTTGATCAGCACCTTCTCTGCAAGGGTGAGACCACGGCCGAGGCGATCTCGTCCGAGGGCCGTTCGCTCGGGCAGCCGCGCGTAGACCTCCTCGACGAGCTCGATGGGGGTGGAGGCGGAGATCTGCGGTCAGTACATGGTGGGTACCACTTGCGTCATCCAACGATTGATACAAGTATAGGACAAGTGCGCGAGATCCGCTACCGGACGATTGCCGACGACCTGCGAGCCCGGGTGACGCGCGGCGAGTTCGCGGCGGGCCGCCTGCTGCCGAGCGAGTCCGAGCTGGCCGGATCCTATGCAGCGAGCCGGGTGACGATCCGCAACGCCCTCGAGGTGCTGCGCGACGAGGGCCTCGTCGACGCGCGCCAGGGCCTCGGGTGGTTTGCGGCCGTTGATCCCCTTCGTCAGACGCTCGGGCGCCTCGGCACGATCGAAGGCCAGCTCGCCGAGTCGGGCATGCGATCGGACCGTCGGATCCTCGCGTTCGGGTTCGTGCCCGCCCCGCCACGGGCGAAGCGGATCCTCGGGGCGACGACCGTGCTCGAGGTTCGACGCGTGAACCTCGCCGATGGCGAGCCCTTTGCCCGCGTCACCGTCTGGTGCCCCGACGACCTCGGCGCGCGCCTGTCGCGCGCAGATGTCGAGCGCGCACCCTTCTACGAGCTGCTCGACGTCCCCGTCGGTGGCGCCGTCCAGACGATCGGCGCCGCGCTCGTGTCGCCGGAGGACGCCGCGTTGCTTGCCGTGCCCGAGGGATCACCCGTCCTCCGCTGTGAGCGCATCACCTCCACCCCTGACGGTCGAGCCGTGCTGCTGAGCGAGCACGTGTTCCCGGCGCACCGAACCGAGTTCGTCGTCGACCTGCCGATGTCCGAGCCCAGCATCGCGCCGAGCGGGTTGCGTCTCGTCGACTGACTCGCCGACCTAACCTCGCCGTGTGGAAGACGGACAGGGCGCGGGTTCCCACGACTCCGCCGCGATGCGCGGCCTGTTCGATCTGTCCATCGACCTCCTCGCGGTCGTCGACCTCGAGACGCGCATCCTCGAGGCCAGCAGCTCCTTCGAGCGCACGCTCGGCTGGTCCCCGTCGGAGCTGATCGGTCGCTCGATCCTCGACCTGTACCACCCCGACCAGATGCCCCAGATCATGGAGGAGCTCGCCAGCCTCCTCGAGGGCGGGGACGCGGTGGGGGTGGTGGTCCAGATGCGCACCAGCGCCGGCGACTACCGATGGGTGCAAGGCAACGCTCGGTCCGATCTGGCGGCGGGCCGGATCTACGTCACCGGAGCGGACATCACCGACCGCATGGCACTCGAAGCCACCCTGCGACGCCACCTCCACCTGGAAGAGCTCGTCGCCTCGATCGCCACGCGCCTGATCGGCGCCGAGCACGAGCACGTCATCGACGAGATCCAGCGCGGCATCGAGGAGCTGGCGGTGGCGTTGGGCGCCGATCGCGGGCACTTCCTGCGAGGGCGTGACCGCACCGAAGCGCCGACCTACCTCGAGTGGCGCAACCCGGAGACCGTCACACACGAGCACGTCCCTGCCGCCGACGAAGGCGTGCAGCGCTGGTGGCGTCACCAGCTGCGTGACGGTCGGCTGCTCCACCTGAACGACGTCGAAGACCTTCGGGACGAGGCACCGCACGTGCTCGAGGCGCTGCGCGACGACGGCGTGCGCTCGATCCTCCACGTGCCCCTGCCACCGCACCGCGGCTTCTGGGGCTTCCTCACCATCGTGGCCGTGCGCGACCGGGTGCAGTTCGACGACGACGCGTCGGCGCTCCTGCGACTCGCCGGGGAGAGCTTCATGACGGCCGTCGCCGCCACCGACGACGCGGTTGCGCTCACCCGCGCACAACAGGAGCTCGAAGCCCGCAATGCCGAGCTCTTGCGCAAGAACGAGGAGCTCGAGGGCTTTGCCTACGCGGCCGCCCACGACCTGAAGGCACCGCTGTCACGGGTCGAGATGGCGCTGTCGGCCACCTCGTCGATCGAGGGCTCGGCGGGCGAGCTCCTGGGGGTCGCGCGCCGAGCGGCGACGCGCATGCGACAGCTGATCGAGGACCTGCTCACGTTTGCGGCTGCCGGCACGGCGGCCGGTGCAGCATCGATGGTCGACCTCGACGACGTCCTCACGCAGGTGCTCAGCGATCTCGAGCCGGTGATCGCGGCCCAGAACGTCACCGTCCAACGCGGGCCGCTCCCTCCGGTGATGGGCCACCGTCCCCTGCTCGGTCAGCTCATGCAGAACGTCGTGGGCAACGCGGTGAAGTTCACGCGCTCCGATGTCGACCCGGTCGTTCGAGTGGATGCCTCGCATGAGGACGACGGTGTGGTGATCTCCGTGACCGACAACGGCATCGGGATCCCGGTCGAGCACCGAGATGAGGTCTTCGCCGTGTTCACTCGCCTCCACAGCGAGGATGCGTACGCCGGAAGCGGGATCGGGCTCGCCACCTGCGCGAAGGTCGTCGACCACCACGGCGGACGCATCTGGATCGAGGACGGGCTCGACGGCGGCACGGCCGTGCGGATCTGGCTGCCCGATGATCAGCGGGGCACGACCTCGTAGACCGCGCCGTCGAGGCTGAGCACCCAAGGCCGTCCGGACGGCCCGGTCACGATGGCGACCGGCCGCTCCACGGGGAGACCCAGATCGATGACGGAGGGCGCGTGCCTGGTGGTGTCGGCGCGCAGGGCCATGAGCCGGCCGGCGCAGTAGTCAGCGAACAGCAGCCACCCTTCGAGACTGGGCAGGGATGCACCTCGTACGACCGGGCCGGCGACGACGGCGCATCGGCCGCCCTGGTGCGAGTACGTGTGCGCCGGCGCGTGGCCACGCCCGACCAGTCGCCCGCCTTCGAAGGGCTGGTCGCCTTCGAGACGATCCCACCCGAGGTTCGCGCCCCCGGCGCTGTGCGCGCCGGTCGACAGCCGGTCGATCTCCTCCCAGCACGACTGGCCGACGTCGCCGAGCCACAGGTCGCCAGTCTGCCCGTCGAGGGTGATGCGAAACGGGTTGCGCACGCCGAGCACCCAGATCTCCGGCGCCCAGCCTGGGCGACCGACGAAGGGGTTGTCGGGCGGCACGCGGTACGGACGTCGCCCGTCGGGGGTGGGCTCGATGCGCAGGATCTTGCCCAGGAGCGACGACGGGTCCTGCGCGTTCTCGCGTGGGTCGCCCAGACCACCGCCGTCCCCGAACCCGACGTAGAGCATGCGGTCGGGACCGAACGCGAGCGCGCCGCCGTGGTGCTGCTCGGAACGAGGACGGTCGACCTGGATGACCACCCGTGCTTCGGTGGACGCGACCGTGCCGCTCGGAGCGAGGCGGTGGGCGGTGACGACGTCGGTGCGGTCACGCGCGGTTCGGTAGACGTAGAGCCAGGGACCGTTCGGGTCGTACGCGAGGCCCAGGAGACCGCCGTCGCCGGAGTGGGCGGTGTCGCGCCGCAGGTCGAGGACCACCTCCTCGGTCACCACCCCGTCGACGAGTCGACGGATCCTCCCGGTGCGTTCGGCGATCATGCCGTGGGTGGGCTCGCGCGGGTCGAAGGCCACCGCCGCGGGTTCTCGGATGTCGGCAACCGGATGCAGGGCCAAGCGGAGGCCCGGGGGTCGCGGGATGCGCGGCTCGGCGGCACCCGCGGCGCAGTCCCGATCCGCTGCCAGGCGGCTCGGGGTCGGCGCGCCTCCGGCGAGCCCGCCGACGGTGACGGTCAGGCCGACCACGAGACCGAGGATCGCGAGGACCACGCCGATCATCAGGCTCTCGCCGTGCGAACGCACGGACCGCGCGCCGATCAGAGCTTCGGCCACGCCCGCGTCTGACGACGTCGCTTCCGGCTCCGGTCACCCAAGGCCCACGCTCGTCGCCATGCCGGAGCATCCGGGCCGGTGAGTCGGGGCGTGGTGCCGGCGGCGGCGCGCTGGCGTGACTGCCACCAGTCGGTGGTGGCCTCGTCGGCGAGCTCGGCCACCGCGCGCTCGATTCGCTCTGCGAACCGGGCTGCGCTCTCGTCCGCGACAGGACGCAAGGGCATCCCGTAGGTGACGCGCACGTTCGCCGGAGTGGGAAGCCGGGCTCCCTTGCGGAGGATGCGGGCCGTGCCCTCGATGTGCAGCGGCACGACGGGCACATCGCAGCGGCTGGCGAGATAGGCCGCGCCTCCGCGGAAGGGCTGCCCCCAGCCGTCGGGCGAGCGTCCGCCTTCGGGGAAGATGAGCATCGACCAGCCCCGCCCGATCAGCTGAGCCGCCTGGTCCGCAGAGCGCCGAGTGACCTTGGAGCGCTCGATGGGGATGGCGCCGATCACCAGTGCTGAGGCCATCGCCGTGAGGCGGGTTCGGAAGAAGTAGTCGGCCGCGGCCCCGACGAACACCTTGTGGCGCCACGGCTCGGGGATCGAGGTGAGCACCACCGGCGTGTCGAGGTGGCTGTGGTGGTTGCCGGCGAAGATCACGGGGCCGTCCGTGAGCCCCGTGAGTCGGTCGATGCCGTCTCGCTCCGGCGCCCCCAGGGCGGCCACGGCGGGGCGCATCACCGCCTCGAGCAGCGCCAGGCGCGCGACCCGCGCAGGAACGCGCCGCGCCCAATCCGGGTCGTAGGCGGCACCCAGCTTTCGCACGGGAGGGAGCGCGTCGACCCCCCCCGGCGTGGTGGGCGCCGTATAGGGGAACGGGAGTCGGCGCAGTGCCCTCATGTCACGTCGGCCATCACGATGGGCGGGTTGTGGAGGTGGGTGATGCTCGCGTCGCGGCCGACCACGTCAGATGCCATCTCGAGCGCATCGTTGAGGGTGGAGGCGGGGGTGAACCCGAGGCGCCGCACCGCGCGCGGCTCGCCTCCCACGATGATGACCTTGGCAACGTGGCTGAGGCCATGGCATCCCCAGTACCACATGTAGAACGGGTGGACGCCGTGGTACGCGTAGCTCGTGCGGTAGAGGTGGCGGTACCACTCGTCTTCGGCGTACTGCTTCTCGTATCGCGCCTCGATCTCGCTCGGGTCAGTGGTATCGGCCAGCACCTGCTCGAAGAAGTCGATGTAGCTGGGGTGGTGCACCGGGTTGAACTCCCACGGTGTCGGGTGGCTCATGATGAGCACGCCTCCCTCGCGGACGAGGGGTTGACCGCGATACATGTTGAAGAAGTAGCCGAGCCCTAGGCACATCACGAGGATCGGGTTCATGATCGAGTTGACGTTGTAGGGGCAGATGTAGGGGAGCCCCATCGTGAGGATGTCGGTCTGACCCTCCACTGCAACGAGCTGCTGCTCGAACACGTTGGCCGTGGTGACCTCGTGGACGGCCTCGACCTCTCCTGCTTGCACGGATGTGACGCCGTAGGGGGCCTGCCACGAGTTGAAGATCTTGCGACGCGCCTTGATCGGAAGACGATCGAGGCCGGCCTTCATGCCGATGAAGGTGGCACGGTCCCGCGCGGTCCACTCCCACTCGCGCTTCTGCAGGACCGACATCGGCCCGGAGGTGCCGAACGTGTCGTTGTTCAGGGTGGTCTCGATCTGGAAGACCTTGACGCCCGCGTCGCGCAGCACCTCGCCCATGCGCCAGTTGCTGCTGTGCAGCTCACTCGCATGCCGGTCCATGAAGCTCTTCGACTGCTGCATCGTCTTCACGTTGTGGTGGTGCCGGAGCGAGCGGTACGACGACAGGCCGGTGGCCGTGGACTTCCAGCCCCCGTCCATCGACACGAGGTTGATGTTCACGTACACGATGAGGTCGCTCTCCGCCGCCCGCTTGTTGATCTCCACCTCCTCGCCATGGCGGGTGGTCCCGAGGAACGCGAGGTTGTCGAGGTCCTCGGCGTCGTGGTTGTAGAGGTGGCCCTGGGGCGCGAAGGCGTCGTACACGCGATCGCCCACGGCGTGGCGCAGCTCGCTCTCGGTCATGCGTCGATGTAGTGCCAGGGCGGCGATGAGGTGCACGTCGTCGACCCCGGTGGCGGCGGCGGCGTCGAGGACCGCCTCGATCACGCGCTGGCGCACGTCGGGTCGGCGCATCGGCGGCAGCGGCAGGCTGATGTCGTCGAACGCAATCGTGAGCTTCATCCCGGGGCGGAGCAGTGCCCTCAGCGGCTCGCTGTCGCCGAGCGGGTTGTCGAGGGCGTGACGGATCTCGCCGTCGACATCGTCGAGTGCCTCGAGCGGCTCACCGGGGTAGAGCACTCGAGTGCGTCCCGCGGGGAGCTTCTCGAGGCGCAGCGACTCGCCGTGGTGGAAGAGGATCGGCGGGGTCGAGCGGTCGACCTCCAGGACGAATCCGGGACGAGGCATCAGATGGATTCCCTTTCCTTCTCCGCCCGCAGGTCGAAGGCGATCTTCACGGCGCCGCGCGCACCGGCACTGGCGGCATGGGCGATGGCGTCCTCGTAGCGGCGCAGCGGATAGGTGGCGCTGACGAGACGTCCGAGGTCGAGCGACCGGACGAGGGCGATGGCGGCGTCGAAGTCCGGCCGCTGGTAGGCGTAGGCACCGCGCAGCGCGATCTCGCGCTGCCACAGCGGCGTGAGGTCGACGGTGGTGACGCCCGGCATCCCGACGGCATGGATGGTCCCCCCAGGGGCTGCGATCCGGAGACCCTGTGCGATCGATGCTGCCGAGCCCACGCAGTCGACCACGCTGGCGATGCCGCCGGTGAGCTGACCGTTGTCGAGCCGCATCGACCCGCTGCGCGCCCGGACGGCCCGCTCGAGCTCATCGGGCGCAACGACCTGGTCGGCGCCGAGCTCCTTGGCCAGCGTTCGCTGGTGGGGGTGCTTGGCCGTGGCCAGCAGATCCATGTCGGGATGCGAGCGCCGCAGGGCGGCGATGGTGAGGAGGCCGAGGGTGCCCGCGCCGATCACGGCAGTGCTGGTGGCATCGACCTGGGCCGCCGCGTGGACGGCGCAGGCAGCCGGCTCGACGAGGACGGCGGCCTCGTCGCTCAGGTCGTCGGGGACCGCGACCAGCTGCTGCTCGTGAGCGAGCATCAGCGTCGACCAACCGCCGCCAGTCGACTCGCAGAACCCGCACTGGAGACCCGGTTCGAGCCGTCCGAAGCCGATCCGCTCGCAGTGGTTGATGCGCCCGGCGGCGCAGGGGTCGCAAACGGGGCTGACGCCGCGCGCCACACAGCTCAGGACGGGCACGATCACAACCCGGGAGCCGTCATCGAGCTCGCCCACGACCTCGTGGCCCGGGGTGAACGGGAACGAGACGATCGGTTCGAACCAGCGAGACGAGGTGCCGTCGATGGTGGCCAGGTCGGACCCGCAGATGCCGGACAAACGGGGGCGGACGCGGACCCACCCAGGGCCTGGCAGCTCCGGGGGATCGACGTCGCGGAGCGACAGCGGGCCGACCTTCGCACCGGCCCCGGGGGAGAGCCGACCGGCGACCACGGCGGCGGCGAACTTCACGGGCTTTCGAGAGAAGGTGAGCGCCTTCATCGGGTGACCACCTTCCCGACGTGGCGACGGCGGGGCCGGCCCCACTCGGGTCCGATGGGGAGCAGCGAGCTGGTGCTCCCCGGGGCCTTGTCGAAGTGCTCGACGAGCCAGCCGCGCTTGCGGGCGAGCGCGGCGAGGCGCGTCTCGGGGTTCACCGCGACCGGGAAGCCCACCGCCTCCAGCATCGGGAGGTCGGAGGTGGAGTCGGCGTAGGCGACGCCTTCGGCGACGTCGAAGCCGTGCTCATCCGCATAGTCGAACAGCGCGGACGCTCGCGCCTCACCCGTCGGCGGAACGTCGACCAGCTCCCCCCGGAAGGTGGCATCGGGATGACGCGCCAGAGACGGGGCGATGATGTCGTCGAAGAGGGGGCGCAGCGGTTCGATGGCGAGGTCGAGCGCACCCGTGATGAGCACGGTGCGGTGGCCGAGGCGGCGATGCTCGCGGACGCGACGGATCGCCGCGGGGAACGACTTCGTGAGGATGAGGTCGCTGAACATCTCGACGGCGTCGGCCTCGAGCTGCGCGATCTCGGCGCCTTCGTACCGGCGATAGAAGTGGCGGAGGAAGTCGCTCCGATCTCGGCGGTCGAGGGCCAGCAGCGCGGGCGCCTCCCGCAGCGTCTGCACGACGAAGCGGATGCGGTCTTCCCTGGGAAGCCGGCGCGTGGCCAGCCACGAGTACGACGCGACGACGTTCGAGGCGATCAGCGTGTTCTCGAGGTCGAAGGCGGCGAAGTGGCGGCTGGGGTCGAGCACCTGGCGTCGGAGGCGGTCGGCGCGCTTCTCGCCCTGGCGGCCTCCCGGTGTGGTGCGCACGCGCGCGTGATCGACCACCGAGGGGAGGTGCACCTCCGGCGCGTAGTGGCTCCAGTCGATCACCCGAGGATCGAAGCAGAAGGTCGCCTGGTCCTCAGGTGACAGCCGGTCCCATCGGGCCAGCAGGTTGTCGACCCCGTAGATGGCCTCGCACTCGGCATAGGCGCCGTACAGCTCGACGTAGGCGAGGGCACGCTCCACGTCTTCGCGCTTCTCCTCGAGCGTGGCGGCCCAGGTGGCCTGCTTGCCGCGCAGCGGCAGCGACTGCAGCGTCGACTCGCCGCGCTCGATCCCGGCCTTCGCCCGCTCGAGCTGCCGTTGCACTCGGCCGCGGCCGGGGAACGACCACTCGGGGACGATGATCGGTTGGCCCTCGGCGTCGTAGATCGGGTGCTCGGTGAAGAACGTGCGCACCATGTCCACGAGGTGTCGGTAGCGCAGGGGGTTCACCGA
>JBQTKH010000232.1:0-8445 GCA_052386335.1 Microthrixaceae bacterium | reverse complement strand
TTTCGGTGCGCAACGGGAGGTTCCCCCCCGAGCTTGCGGGGCCGCCTCCGGCGGCGCTGTGTGCTGGCGGCTCCGGGGGCGGCGGTGCCGCCCCTCCGCGCTGTGGGGGGCTCCGGCGGAGCCTCTGCCCCCCACACCCCCCGCCGGCGCGCGCGTCTACCGTCCCTCCCCGTGACGCTCTTCGACCTGCCTGAGGGGGCCGACGCTCCTTCGATCGATGCTGGGCCTTCGGTGCGGGTTCGGATGCTGGTTGCTTATGACGGGACGGACTTTCGGGGGTTTGCGTTGCAGCCGGGGCAGCGCACCGTTGCTGGGGTGCTGTCTGGTGCGATCGCTCAGGTCGTTCGTGTCCCCGTCGAGCTGACGTGCGCTGGGCGCACCGATCGGGGAGTGCACGCGTGGGGGCAGGTTGTCAGCGTCGACCTGCCCGCTGACACTGATCTCGAGTCGCTGCACCGGTCGCTCATCAAGCTCTGCGGGCCCGATGTCATCGTGCGCGAGATCGCGCTCGCGGCTCCCGACTTCGACGCACGCTTCTCCGCTCGATCCCGCACCTACCGCTACACCGTGCTCAACAGGTCCGTGCCCGACCCCTTCCTCACGCGGACCACGTGGCACGTTCCCACCCCGCTCACCACCGACCTCTTGTCCCTCGCCTGCGACCCGTTCCTCGGTGAGCACGACTTCGCGGCCTTCTGTCGTCGGCCCAAGGTGGCCCCGGGCGCCGAGCCGGTGTCGCTGGTGCGCCGCGTGCTGGCCGCCGGGTGGACCGACTTGGGCGACGGCGTGTTGCGCTTCGAGATCACCGCCACGGCGTTCTGTCACCAGATGGTGCGCAGCATCGTCGGCACGGTGGTGTCGGCTGGGCACGGCCAGGTGCGCGCCGGTGACATCACAAGCATCCTGCGGTCTGGGGACCGCGCCAAGGCCCCGCCCATCGCGCCCCCCGAAGGGCTCTGCCTGTGGCAGGTCGACTACTGACCCCTCGTGTTCTCTGGACGCACACCCACGCAATCCGGGGCTCCGTGCGCAGACATCGGGTGGTGGGGTCCCCCACCTCGCCTCAGAGTTGCGGTACTGGCCGACGGGGCCGTAGTTTTGCACTCCGCTTCGGGCGCCCGCGCGCCTGACCAGGATCCTCCAGCAACTCTCAAGGACGCTTCGCGTGCGCACCTACAGCCCCAAGGCCAGCGAGATCACCCGCAAGTGGTACGTGATCGACGCCGAAGACCTCGTCCTCGGTCGACTCTCCACCGAGGCGGCCCGCATCCTGCGCGGCAAGCACAAGCCCACCTACGCCCCGCACATGGACATGGGCGACCACGTCATCGTGATCAACGCGGAGAAGATCGTCCTCACCGCCAACAAGGCCGATCAGAAGATGGTGTACCGCCACTCTGGTTACCCCGGTGGCCTCAAGTCCCGCACCTTCGCCGACGCGCAGGCCCGCAAGCCTGAAGACGCCGTCCGCCGAGCGATCCGCGGCATGATCCCGAAGAACCGCCTCGGCGCCCAGATGCTCACCAAGCTCAAGGTGTACGCCGGTCCGAACCACCCCCACTCGGCGCAGATGCCCGAGCCCCTCGACATCCCCGCCGCTCGGCGCACCGCGTAGGAGAACACGTGTCACAGCCCCTCATGCAGTCCACCGGTCGTCGCAAGCAGGCCGTCGCCCGAGTGCGCGTCCGACTCAGCGAGGGCGAGGGCGAGGGAAAGATCACCGTCAACAAGCGGCCGCTCGAGGACTACTTCCCCTCGAAGACCCACCAGATGATCCTCACCGAGCCGCTCCGCGCCACCGAGCTCACCGAGGCCTACGACATCGACGCCACCCTCGACGGTGGTGGCCCCACCGGCCAGGCCGGCGCCCTGCGCCACGGCATCTCCCGAGCCCTCATCGCGCTCGACCCCGAGCTGCGTCCCCTCCTCAAGCGCCTCGGCTTCCTCACGCGAGACTCCCGCGAGAAGGAATCCAAGAAGTACGGCCTCAAGAAGGCCCGCAAGGCCCCGCAGTACTCGAAGCGGTAGTCCTCGTCGGTCGCCTTCGGCGACCTCCTCGGAGCTTTTCGGTGCGCCTTTCGGCGCGCTCATCGTCGAGTCGGCGACCGGCGGAGCCGGCTCGCCTCCTGGCGAGGGGGGCACGCGGAGCGTTCCCCCCTCCCGCTCCCCCCTCCTACCCCTCGGCTCGGCAGTCGGGCCGCCAGGGGGTCTACAGCTGGAGGGTGACCTTTGGGCTGCCGATCGCTACTTCTGTGCCGTCTTCGTCGCGCCCTTGGCCTTGGGGTTGAGCCTGCTGCTCGGCCTTTTCCGCTTGGCGCATGAGGCGCCAGATGGCGTTTCCTAGGAGATCGAGATCGGTGCTGGTGTAGCGCTCGCCGCCGAAGCGTCGGATGTTCCTCGTCTGGTGCTCGAGGATGTCGATGTCCTGTTGGAGGATCTTCTTGCCGCGGGCGCGCACGATCGGGGCGATCACCGACGCGGGGAGCGGGCTGCGGAACCTGAGCACGAACCAGGCGCGGGTGCGGGTCGCCGACAGGGGCAGGTGCAAGATCGAGTTGGTGACGTGCAGCGCCTCGCCGACCCGGTACTCCACCTGCGCGATGGACGGCAGGAAGAAGCGGTCCCAGTGGTCGAACGTCGCGTTGCCGGGCAAGCGCAGCGGACCGAACGCCGCGGGCTCCCCGACGTAGCGCACCTCGACCCCGTCGGGCAGGTCGGTGCGCTCGGCCTCCACCCTCGGCCCTTGCCCGCTCTTGCGGAACAGGCCTCCGTGCAGGAACGCCGTGTGGGGCACATCGAGCGCGTTCTCCACGGAGGCGTGGACGGTGCACTCGATGTCCCGTCGGAAGACCACCTCGCCGACCGTGGGACCGTTCCCGAGATCGGGCAACGAGAAGGGATCCCGGCTGGGCGGAACATCAGCGGACCCCCAGATCCACACGAAGCCGTCCTGCTCGCCCACCATCCACGCCGGCACGTCCCGGGGCGACCCCCCATCGCCGAGGTCGGCTTCGAGGGCGGGCACGGCCGTGCAGCGACCCGCACCATCGAACTGCCAACCGTGGTACCCGCACTGGAGGGTTCCGTCGTGCTGGACGCGCCCCAGCGACAGCGGGACGTTCCGATGGGGACAGCGGTCGATCAGCGCATGCGGTGACCCTGCTGCGTCGCGGAACAGGACCAGGGGGAGGTCCATGAGCGTGATCGGCACGGGCGAACGGGTGAGCTCGCCCGATGCGCACGCCGGGTACCACCACTGCTGCGGAGCAGCCACCGACCATCGTTCGGTCGGGGTCGTCAGGGGGCTGCGCATGGGTTCCACCGCGCGAGTCTCGCCGATGCTCGGTGCGCTCGCGGGCGCCACCTGCGGGGGTGGCCGCCAGATCTGTCATCCTCTCGGGATGCTGAAGTTCGGCACTGACGGCGTGCGCGGCGTCGCGAACCTCGATCTCACGCCCGAGGTGGTCCTCGCCCTGGGACGAGCTGCGGCACGCGTGCTGCCGGCACGGCACTTCGCGGTCGGTCGAGACACTCGGCGATCCGGTCCCCTGCTCGAAGCGGCGTTGATCGCCGGGCTCCTCGCGGAAGGGGCCGACGTCGTCAGCTTGGGGGTGGCCCCGACGCCGGCCATCGCGTGGTTGGCGGCGACCGAGGCCATCGCCGGCGCGGTGATCTCGGCCTCGCACAACCCGTTCGAGGACAACGGCGTGAAGCTCTTCGGTCCCGGCGGGAAGAAGCTCGACGACGTCACCGAGGCGGCACTCGAGCGGGAGCTCCACGGTCTGCTGCGCCACGAGGTGTCGGGCGAACCGCACACGGGGAGCGCGGTCGGGACGGTGGTGGACGGCGCCGCCGAGGTGAGCCGCTGGCGTACCTCGGTGAGGGAGTCGATCGATGGACGACGCCTCGATGGGGTGCGGGTCGTCCTCGACTGCGCCAACGGCGCTGCCAGCGAGCACGGGCCAGCGCTGCTGAACGACCTCGGTGCTGAGGTGATCGTGCTCCACGATCAGCCCGACGGCACGAACATCAACGCGGGGTGCGGGTCGACCCACCCGAAGGACCTCCAGCTCGCCGTCGTCGAGCGCCAGGCCGACGTCGGGATCGCCCTCGATGGGGACGCCGACCGAGCGGTCGCCGTCGACGCCACCGGGCGCATGATCGACGGGGACCAGATCATCGCCATCGCCGCGATCGACCGCATGCGGAGCGGCACGCTCGTCGATGACACCGTCGTGGTGACCGTCATGACCAACCTGGGCTTCCGCCTCGGCATGGCCGAGCACGGCATCCACGTGCGGGAGGTGCCGGTCGGCGATCGCTACGTGCTCGAGGCGCTCGACGCCGGGGGCCTGTCCCTCGGGGGGGAGCAGAGCGGCCACGTGATCTTCGCTGATCGCGCCACCACGGGAGATGGGCTGCTGACCGCGGTGCAGCTCTTGGACGTCGTGGTGCGCTCCGGTCAGCCGTTGGCGGCGCTCGCCGACGCGGCGATGACCCGGTTGCCACAGGTGCTCCGCAACGTCCGTGTCCAGCCGGGGGTTGACACGAGCGCCGCCCTGGCACGCCATGTCGCGGCGGCCGAGGCGGAGCTCGGGGATCACGGTCGGGTCCTGATCCGCGCCAGCGGCACCGAACCCCTCGTGCGCGTGATGGTGGAAGCACCCAGCGCCGATCAAGCAGCGGCCGTCGCCGACCGCCTGGCCGCGCTGGTCGCGGACCTGGCGTAGCGCGCCGACCGATACGCTGTTCCGAGCCCGAACCGGAAGGAAGACCCTACGTGTGCGGCATCATCGCCCTTCTGCGGGGTCCTGGGACCCGGATCGTCCTGCCCTCCTCCGACGTCCTCGACCGCCTCGATCGGATCTCCAGAGGTGTCAGCGACGGTGGTGAGGTAGCGGCCGTCGCCGAGCAGGGCGCGCTCGGTCTCGAGGAGCTCGACCGCCTCCTGCGAGATCCCGACGGTGTGGCGCTCCTCGTGCGCGACCGCGACCTCGTCACTCGACTGAGTGCCGGGTGCGCCGCGATCGGCGACTGGATCGGTCTGGTCGAGGCGCGGCTGGATGCCGCCGCACCAGCGGGTGAACAGTCGCTGGAGGCGACCAACGCAGCGCTCCTCCGACTGAAGGACGCGCTCTGGGCAGTCGAGCGCGATCGGATCACGACAGCCCTGAAGGTGCGCGAGCTCGTGGGTCCAGACGCAGGGTGGTCGGCGATCGAGATCGGAACCTCGATCCAGCAGGCGCTGTCCGCCATCGACCGACTCGAGGTCCGCGGGCGCGACTCAGCCGGGCTCACGATCCTCGTGCGCGACCACGGCCTCGATCTCGCCGACCCGGCGGTGGCCCGACTGGTGAGCGACCGGGCGGGCGATCCGCTGTTCCGAACGCGGGCGGTGCGCACGGCCGAGGGCCACCTCAGCTTCGTGTACAAGGCGGCGGCGGAGATCGGCGAGCTCGGTGACAACACGGCCGCGATGCGAGCCGAGCTGCGGTCCGACGAGCTGCTGCGCCTGGCACTGGCCGCCGAGCGATCCTCGGCGCTCGTGCTGGGGCACACCCGCTGGGCGAGCATCGGCATCATCTCCCAGCCCAACGCCCACCCGGTCGACAGCTTCGAGGTCGACCGCACCGACGGTCCGTATGTCACTGCCACCCTCAACGGCGACGTCGACAACTTCGCGGACCTCAAGGCGGCCGACGGGCTCCGCGTCGCCGTGGAGATCACGACCGATGCCAAAGTGATCCCCACGCTCGTGTCGCGTCGGCTCGCGGAGGGCGTCGATCTCACCAGCGCCTTCCGCGACACCGTGGCCGCCTTCGAGGGCTCCGTCGCGATCGGAGCGAGCGCGGCCACGCACCCCGACCACCTCCTGCTCGCGCTGCGAGGCAGCGGCCAAGCCCTCTACGTCGGCCTTGCCCACGGGTGCTTCGTGGTCGCGTCCGAGCCGTACGGACTCGTCGAGATCACCGACACGTACCTGCGCATGGACGGCGAAACGCCGGCCAGCGAGGACAATCCCAGCGCCAGCCGCGGCCAGATCGTCGTGCTCGACGGCGCCAAGGCGGGCACGATCGAGGGCATCGCTCGGCAGTCCTACGACGGCACCGATCTGCCGGTCAGCGTCGACGAGCTCCAGCGGGCGCAGGTCACGACCCGCGACATCGACCGGGGTGAGTTTCCGCACTTCCTCCTGAAGGAGATCTCCGAGGCCCCCACCAGCTTCCGCAAGACGCTGCGCGGCAAGCTCGTTGATCGAGGTGAGGGACTGCAGGTCGTGCTCGGTCACGACGTCTTGTCGGCGGCGGTGCGCGAGCGCTTGCGAAGCGGAGCCATCGACCGTGTGCTCGTGATCGGTCAGGGCACTGCGCACGTGGCCGGTCAGAGCCTCGCCGCCGTGCTCACCGAGACAGCGCCGGATGGCCGGCTCCGCGTCGCGGCCCTGCCCGCCACCGAGCTGTCGGGGTTCGGCCTCCGTGCTGACATGTCCGACACGCTGATCGTCGCGATCAGCCAGTCGGGGACCACCACCGACACCAACCGCACGGTCGACCTCGCGCGGGGTCGGGGCGCATCGGTGGTGGCGATCGTCAATCGTCGTCAGTCCGACCTCACCGACAAGGCCGATGGCGTGCTCTACACCTCTGACGGGCGCGACGTGGAGATGAGCGTCGCATCGACGAAGGCGTTCTACGCGCAGATCGCCGCGGGGTTCCTGCTCGCCTGCGACATCGCCCGAGAGGTGGGTGGCGCGGTCGAGGCGTCGCTCCTGCAGGCCCTCCGCGAGCTGCCCACCGCGATGGAGGAGACGCTCACCCGGAGAGCGGGCATCGCAGTGGCGGCGCAGCAGCTCGCACCATCCAAGCGGTACTGGGCGATCGTGGGCAACGGGCCGAACCGGGTCGCCGCCGAGGAGCTCCGCATCAAGCTCAGCGAGCTCTGCTATCGCTCGATCGCGTGCGACGCCACCGAGGACAAGAAGCACATCGACCTGTCGTGCGAGCCCCTGATCCTCGTGTGCGCCGCTGGCCTCCAGGGATCCACTGCCGATGACGTCGCGAAGGAGGTGGCGATCTACCGCGCTCACAAGGCCTCCCCGATCGTCGTCGCCACCGACGGGCAGGTCCGCTTCGCGGCGGCGCTCCACGTCATCTCCGTTCCGGAGACGCACCCTCGCCTCGGCTTCGTGCTCACGGCGATGGCAGGCCACCTCTTCGGCTACGAAGCGGCCCTCGCCATCGACGCGCAGGCCCGCCCGCTCCGGGAGGCCCGAGCGGCCATCGAGGACGCAGTGGGGGAGGTGGCACCCACCGGTGGCGATGTGCTCCTGAGCACCCTCCGGCCCACGTTGACGGCGAGCGCCTCTCGCTTCTTCGACGGCCTGCGCAACGGCTCCTACGACGGCAACCTCGAGGCGAGCACCGCGGTTCGCCTCGCGTCGTCCTTCCGCTATGCCCTCGGGATCGCACCGCTCGACGCCTACCAGGCCGAGCTCGGTCGCGTCGGGACGCCCGCGGTCGTCGTGGACGACCTCACCGCTGCGCTGACCCAGGGAATCGAGGAGCTCACGCGCCCCGTCGATGCCATCAAGCATCAGGCCAAGACCGTCACCGTCGGCATCTCCCGCACAGACGAGACGCTCCTCCAACCGCCCTTGGTGCAGGCCGTGCTCGCCGCCGGGGCTGCCCGCGACCGCCTCTCGTACAAGACCCTCCGCACCCTCGCCGACCTCGATCCCGCGGTGGCCGAGGTCACCGGCTGGATCCGCTACGAGATCGACGGCGACCCCGACGACGGCGAGGTGCCCGTGTCCGTCGTCGACCGGGGCGGCATCGCGCTCGACATCCCCTCGCGCACCGAGCGGTCGGGGCTACTGCGAGGCACGAAGCACACCGTGGCCATCGAGCGGCAGGTCTTCGTCACGCGCGGCCGAGAGGACGGGCGCATGGTGGTGATCGTCCCGGAGACGAAGGACGGACGAGCCATCGGCATCACGCTGCTGCACGTGCGGTTCCAGGACCGGCTCGGCATCGCGACCGCCCGCGGCGCCCTCCAGGGGTACCGCAACCGGTGGTCGGCTCTCCGAGACGCTGTGCTCGAGACCGAGCAGACCTTCCGCGAGGATCTGCTCGCGGAGGTGCCGGCCGCTGACCTGCTCGTCGAACCGATCCGCGAGCTGGCGGACCGGTGGCGCACGCCACACCAGTGATCGGGATCGGCGTCGATCTCTGTGAGGTCGACCGGATGCGGGCTGCACTCGGCCGCACGCCCACGCTTCGCAATCGAGTGTTCACCGAGGCCGAGCGGGCCTACTGCGACCGGCGTCGCGACCCCACCGAGCGCTATGCCGCAAGGTTCGCAGCCAAGGAGGCGGTGATGAAGGCCATGAGCGTGGGGATGGGGGCCTGCAAGTGGAGCGAGATCGAGGTGGTGAAGGCCCGCAGC
>JBQTKH010000231.1:0-37417 GCA_052386335.1 Microthrixaceae bacterium | reverse complement strand
TGCCCACGCCGTTGGGGCCGAGCAATGCGACGACGGAGCCGGCGGGGACCTTGAGGTTCACGCCGTGCAGGATCTCGATGCGGCCGTAGCCAGCGTGCACGTCTTCGAGCTCGAGCACCATCGTCATCCGGTCGCCTCCTCGGCTGGCACCCCGAGATAGGCCTCGCGCACCGCAGGATCGTTGGCGACCTCGTCCGGCGTGCCGGTGGCGATCACCTCACCGAAGTCGAGCACGTAGATCAGCTCGGACAGCGCCATCACGAGCTCGACGTCGTGCTCGACCAGGAGGATGCCGACACCGGAGTCGGCAACCGCTCGAAGGACGGACTGGAAGGCTTCCGTCTCGCGGGTGTCGAGGCCACTGCTCGGCTCGTCGAGCAGGAGCACCGTCGGCCGCATGCACAGCGCGCGACCGAGCTCGACCTGGCGGAGCGAGCCGGTGCTGAGCGAGCCCGCCACGCGATCGCGGACGGACCCGAGACCGACCCGCTCGATGACCTCTTCCACGGTGGCGACGATCTCCGGCTCGTCTGGATGCCGCCACCGGAGCAGCCCACTGAAGGTGCGTCCAGGCGAGGCCGCCTCGGCCGCAACCTGCAGGTTCTCGAACACGGTCATGCCCGTGAAGATCTCGAGCCGCTGGAACGTGCGCGCCATGCCGAGCCGCGCCCGGGCATCGGTGGTGAGGTGCGTGACGTCGCGCCCTCCCAGCAGCACGCTTCCCTCGTTGGGAGGATGGATGCCCGTGAGGGCGTTGAACAGCGTGGTCTTCCCTGCGCCGTTCGGACCGATGAGCGAGGTGATCGAACCCGGCGCGACCTGCAAGGTCACGTCGTTCACGGCGATCAGCCCACCGAATCGGACGGTGATGTCGTTGGCTTCGAGGACTGGATCGCTCACGACCGGCCTCGCTCGGCCAGGAGCCGCTCAGCGAAGGGCGTCAGCACCGGGGCAGGAGCCGGCACTGACGCGGGACGGCGGGCGATCTTGTACTGCTCGGCCACGTTGGCGCGGGCGACATGGCCGAGCCGCCCCGCCTGGGCGATCACGCCGCCCGGCAGCCGACCGAGGAACACGGCGCCGAGGCCGAACAGTCCGATGGCCGAGCCGATGTCGAGGTTCAACCACCGCGGGATAACGATGTAGAGGACGCCGGCCAGGATCGCCCCCCGCACGCTCGAGACGCCGCACACGACGACCACGACGAACCAGAAGAGACCGAAGACCGGGTTGAAGGTGGCGGTGTCCCAGTTCTGGTTGGCCTGCGTGAGCAGGGCGCCACCGATGCCCGCCATCGCTGCGGACACGCCGAACACGAACAGCTTGGCCCGCCGCAGCCCGATGCCAACTGATTGGGCGGCGGTCTCTGAGTCCCGCATGGCAGCCAGCACACGCCCGAGCCGTCCGCTGCGCAGGTTGTGGGCGAGGACGAGCACGAGCGCGACGACGACCAGCTCGTAGAAGTAGAAGGCGCGATCACCCGCGAGGTCGAGGCCGAACAGGTTCGGTCGCTCGACGGTGAGCCCGCCGGGACCACCCTTGAACATCCGAGCGTTGAACACGAAGCGATCGATGATCAGCGCGAGCCCGAGCGTGGTGAGGCCGAGGAAGAGCCCCTTGCGACGCAGTGCCGGGTAGCCGGCGAGCATCCCTGCGCCAACGGCAACGAGCGCCCCGAACAGCATGGCGATGAGCACCGGTAGATCGAACGAGTTGGCCACCCGCGCCGAGGCGAAGGCACCCACGCCGGCGATCGATGCCTGGCCGAGCGTGAGGTGACCGGAGAACCCGGTGATGCAGACGATCGACACGAAGATCACGATGAGCGCCAATGCCACGTGGGCGAGCCGGAGGTCGGGGCCGCCGAGCGCGAACGGCGCGATGAACGCCGCCGCCACCGCACCCGCGGTCACGAACGATCCCGTGCGCGTCGTTGCGCGGTGCCCGAAGGCCCCGGACACCAAGCCGCTCGAACTGGTGTCGCCGACCTCGTCGAGCCGGCGGAACGCGACGAGAGCGACGAAGAGCACGATGCTCGACAGGTTGGTGACCACCGCCTGGTACGTCTCGGCCCAGCCGCTCGTGGAGCCGAAGGGCTCGAAGACGTCGAGCAGGCTCCGAGCCAGACCCATCCCGAAGAAGCCGAAGAGGATCGCCTTGGGCACGCTGGTGAGCCGGGCGACGACCGCCACCGAGAAGGTCTCGATGCCGAAGAAGATGATCTTCGTGGGCTCGAGGGTGCCCTGGGCGATGATGAGCCCCGTGAGGGCGGCGAGGGTGCAGCCGAGCGACCACGCCACCTGCGACACGCGGTTCGAGTCGATGGCGGCGAGCTCAGCGAGCTCGCGCCGATCGACCACCGCTCGGATCGAGGTGCCGAGGAACGTCTTGCGGAACAGGACGTAGAGGGCGCCGGCCACGATGAGCACCGTGACGAGCAACCCCACCTGCTCGGTGTCGAAGGTGAGCGTTCCGACGTTGAACGGCGTGAGACCGAACATCCGGGGCACCGGCTCCGTGGTGGTGCCCTGGACGCCCGGACCCCAGATCACGTTGATGAGGCCGAGCAGCAGCACCGTGACACCGAGCGCTGCGACCAGCTTCTCCGAGCTCGAGGCGCGGCGCTGCTGCAGAGGTCGGAACACGAATCGCTCGAGCACCAGGCCGAGCAGGGGGCCGCACACGAGCAGCACGACGGGGACCACCACGATCAGCGGGAGCCCCCACACACCGCTGAGCTGCCAGCCCAGGTAGCCCGCCAGGAGGGCCACCGCGAAGTGCGCGATGTTGAACACGCCGGTGGCCGTGTAGGTGAGCACGATGCCCGTGGCGGAGAGCGCGTAGAGGCAACCGAAGATGATGCCGAGCAGCGCGATCTGGACGTAGAACATCAGGCCTGCTGATCAGGAAGCCGCGGTGGCGGGCAGCGGCGTGCACGCAGGGCACGGACGCATGCCGCGCTTGCGGGCGATCGCTGGCGTCAGCTCCTCGGCGTCCTTGCCGGTGACCAGCTCGCAGCCTGCCCGGTGGAACATCTCGCCGTCGCCGATCACGTACACCCGTCGGGCGGGAGCACCCGTTCCGTTCGATCCGTTGCTGCCGACCAGCTCGTGGGCAGTGACGTCGACGCTCGGTGCGTCGGGCCGCCGCAGCAGCGCGAGGTGCAGCTCCTCCACCATCCGCTCGAGGCGGTCGAGGCGACCGCTGTCGTTGCGGATCTCCTGCGTGCCGAGGAAGTAGGCGCCGAGCACGGCGAGGAACACACCGCCGATGCCGCCAGACACGAGATACGGGATCTGCTTGGCCGGGATCGCCTCGCGGGACACCCCGAAGTACCCCATCAGCATCACGAGCGCACCGAAGCCGATGAGGATCCACCCCACGTAGGGGCGCACGGCGCCGGACACCCACTTCCAGAGCACGCCCGGATCGGGCTCGTCGTCGTCTACCCAGCTGGGTTGCGGCTCGTCGGCCGGCATGGATGCTCCTTGGATCAGGTGGATCTCCCGCCGAACCGGGCGGGGACGGTGAGCACTGGTGCGATGCAGAGGCTAAGCACAGCAAACATCAGCGCGAGGTACAACATGCCAAGGCGGTCACCGAAGATCCCGCCGAGCGAACGGGCCAGCTGGCCCACCTCGGAGGTTCCAGCAGAAGCCGAGGGCGAGGAGGGCGTGGCAACGCGATCGACGCCGGCGGAGCCGGGGATCTCGTACCCAGGGCTGCCCGGATCGAAGTCGAAGGTGCCGCCACCGGTGTCGCCGTCGTTGACGAAGGGGACGTCGCCGCCGAGGTCGGGGTCGACGTCGTCGAGACCGAAGTTGACCGCCGAGCCGAGCACGCCCGTGGTACCGAGCTGGATCGAGCCGGTGTACAGCCCGTTGGGATCGAGCTCGCCGAGCGGGCCGGGGATGTTCGGCAGGCCCTGGACGTCACGGCTGAACTCGACGAGCAGGCCGCCGACGCTCGCCACTGCGGCACCGTTCTTCGCGAGGTCCTGCTCGGCATCGAGGATCGTGACGTTGACGTTGAAGCTCCGGAGCACCTCGTTCAGCCCCGACTGCAGCTGCTGATCGAGGGGACCGCTGTCGGCCGATCCGATCTGGAGCCCGTCCTTGGTGATCTGCGCAGGCTGACCGCCGACGGTGATGCCGCTCATCAGGAGCTTGGGCTCGGAGGTTCGCTTGCCCTTGGCATCGTCGGTGACGACCGAGGTGGAGCGCAGCGAGCCGATCCGGATCAGTCCGCCGATCATGCGCACGTCGGACAGGGTGGCTTCGGCTTCAGAGATGAGCGAACCCTTGACGATGCGCTGGTTCGTGCGGCTCACCGCGCTGCCGACGGTGACGAGCGAGGTGTCCATCTCGAAGCCGGGGAGCTGCGGGGTGATCGGCCCGAACGGGGGGACGCCGAGCACGCGCAGGTCCTGCATCGCTGCGTCGGTGGTGACGGCCTTATCGCCGGCGTGAGCGGTGGCACCAACGGCGTTGCCCGACACGGCATCGCCGGGGGCGCCGAACGCGAGCGCGCCGCTGGTGGACCCGTCGGGCTCGAAGTCGTCCGCGAAGACCGTGAGCGGGTACTTGTACTGCAGGCAGGTGTCCATGATCGGCTTGAACTCCGACGGGAACTGCCCGCCGAAGGTGCCACAGAGCAGGCTGGGACCGAGGATGAAGCCGTTGCCTGGGAAGAAGAGGGAGGAGCGCGCCTGGCGGTTGCTCGACTCGAAGATGCCCGCGCCGTCGAGCGCGATGAAGCGGAACAGCTCGGGGACCGGGAGGAATGCGTCACGGTCGACCTGCACGGAGATCAGCTGTGCGGACGCCTTGCCGCGGAACACCTCGGGCGGAGGAACGGTGTCCTCCTCCTGGGCGGGCGAGGGGGCGGCGACGGCGAGGAGCAGGCACACCCCGGCCGCGACGAGGCACGTCCGTCGTGCCCGTCTTCCGTGGCTTGGCCCCATGTGCGTCCCCCTGCCTTGCGTGACCATGACTTCCACACCGAACTGTCTGCATCCTGCCTGCAATGCACTAACAAGGAGGCCATGCCAGACGTGTTCGATGCAAATGCACGCAAACTGCTCACAACGGCCCTCGACGAGCAGGTGCCGGGCGCATCGGCCCTCGGCGCCGTCGAGTACGTCGAGCGGCTGCTCACCGCATTGGACCACGAACCACCCCGCGTGTGGGCCGCACCCGGCGACTGGTCAGGTGGCAAGGCCGGCTGGATCAACCTCGGCCCTTGGGAGCGCCATGCCTGGGAGCAGCGCATCGCGGAGTACCGCGCCGTCTACGAGCGCGTGATCGACGGCACCCCCGAGCCGGGTGACGAGCGCGTCCTCCACACCCACGCCTGCGAGGCCACCTACGGCGACCCCGCCTACGGGGGCAACCGATCCAGCGGCGGCTGGCAGCGCATCGCGTTCCCGGAGCCGCTCTTCCCACCGGCTCGGAGCGATGCGTGAGCGAGCAACGCGAGCGAACCATGTCACAGCTGCGGTACCCGGCACGCAGTGCCGATCGGTCACGGCGCGCATCCCGAAGGGTGCGCCCGTGAGCGACTTCGACGTCATCATCGTCGGGTCCGGCCCGGGCGGTGCCACCGCGGCCGAGGTGCTCACCGCCGCAGGCTGGTCGGTCGTGATCCTCGAGAAGGGCCGCAACCACCTCATCGGCCTGCAGGCGCCACACGAGCCGCTGTCGCACTTCGCCAACGACGAGATCGCGCTCACCCGCCGCCACCTGCTCGGTCCGGACCCCAAGCTCGAGC
This sequence comes from Microthrixaceae bacterium, assembly GCA_052386335.1. Classification (GTDB taxonomy): domain Bacteria; phylum Actinomycetota; class Acidimicrobiia; order Acidimicrobiales; family VFJN01; genus VFJN01. The sequence goes on along the minus strand of JBQTKH010000231.1, from coordinate 31,648 downwards.
CGCGCACCTACCGTCGCACCGCGGACGACGGCGACCGGCTCCTCGTCGGCGAGGTGAACAACCTCCCGTCCACGGTCGGCGGTGGCGGTGTGCATGCAGACGCCAAGCTCCCGCGGTTCCGCGAGGAGGACTTCCGCCTGCGCAGCGAGCGGGGTCCCGTCGAGGACGCCGCCGTCGACGACTGGCCGCTCGGGTACGACGAGCTCGAACCGCACTACGCGGCCGTCGAGCAGGCCTTCGGGGTGGCCGGGGAGGACGGCAACCCGTTCGCGGCGTGGCGCAGCAACCCGTTCCCGATGCCGCCCGGCGAGGACATGCCGATGGCGGTCGTGTCCTCAGCCGCGGCCGAGCGAGCCGGCCTGCACCCGTATCGGGCGCCCACCGGCGCCAACAGCGTCGTCTACGACGGTCGGCCCGCGTGCGTCGACTGCGGCTTCTGTGGCGGCTACGGCTGTCCCGTCCACGCCAAGGGCGACCCCATCGCATCGCTGCAGCGAGCGCTGCGCACCGGTCGGTGCGAGATCCGGCCCGACGCCTACGTCCGCGATCTGGTGCTCGATGCGAGCGGTCGACGCGCGGTCGGCGTGCGCTACCTCGACCTCACCAGGTACCCCGACCCGACCGTCGTCGAGCTGCACGCCACCCAAGCCGTGGTGCTCGCGTGTGGTGCCTTCGAGACCCCGCGGCTGCTGCTCCGCAACGGGTTGGGCGGCGACCTCGTCGGCCGGTACCTCACATACCACTTCCAAACCTTCACGGTCGGCATCTTCCCGGAGTCCACCGGCGGTGAGCGCGGCCGCAGCGTCACCCACCTCCACGACGACCTGATGATCGACACGCCCGAGATGCGGGCCGCCGCGAAGGCCGCTGGCCTGCCGTGGCTGCGCGGCGGCGTGGTCGAGCACGGTTCCGGCCCCGGGCCGATCGACGAGGCGTCCACCTACCCCAAGGGCGCCGCCCACCTCACCTCCATGGCCGACAGCGCGCTGAGGCGGCGGCTCTGGGTGTTCACGATCCAGGGGGAGGACCTGCCCCAAGCGCAGAACCGCATCGACCTCGACCCGTCGATCACCGACGCGTGGGGGCTCCCCGCCGGACGGGCCACGTACGCACCGCACCGCCACGAGCTGGCCGCGTCGGCGTACGGCGCTCCGCTGCACGAGGCGATCATGATGGACGCGGGTGCCGAGCTCGCCTTCTCGGCGACGTCGCCGCCCCAGGGCGACATCGACCTGCACGCGTCGGCCAGCCCGCTCGGCATCGCGCCCGCGAGCCGTCACGTCATGGGCACGGCGCGGATGGGCGCCGACCCCGCGACGTCGGTGGTGTCACCCGAGCAGCGGCTGTGGGACGTCGACAACGTGGTGGTGTGCGACTCGTCGGTGTTCGTCACCTCCGCCGGCTACAACCCCACGCTCACGCTCGCCGCCCTCGCCCACCGCGCCGCCACCCTCCTCTCCACCTGACCCCCCCCCTCCCGTTCTGTGCACCCGCACCACCGCCATGAGGGGCTGACGGTGCACAGAACCAGGGTTCTGGGAGCATCTGACACTGGCGTCAACTACGGTGCGGGGCCATGGGGGAGCTACCTGAGCACATGCCCGCCGCCGTGCTGCGCGGCCCCGGCAACCTCGAGGTCACCGTGGTGCCCGTTCCCCCGGTGGGCGCCGACGACGTGCTCGTGTCGGTCGATCTGTGCGGCATCTGCGGCAGCGACCTCCACATGGTGCTCGAGGGTTGGGGCGCCCCCGGGAGCTGGCAAGGTCACGAGTGGATCGGCAAGGTCGCGGCCGTGGGCGACGCGGTCACGCAGTGGCAGCCGGGCGACGTCGTGGTCGGCGGCCCGGCCGCGCGCTGCGGCACCTGCACGATGTGCGTCGCCGGCCGTCCGTCGCTGTGCGTCGAGCGCGACACGCCGGGCATCGGCCTGGAGCAGGGCGGCTTCGCCACCTACAAGGTGTCAGCGGCCAACGAGCTGCTCGCCATGCCCGACGGCCTCGACCCGCGCGCCGCCGCGCTGGCCGAACCGCTGGCAGTCGCCCTGCACGGCATCCACCAGGGCCGAGCCGAGCCTGGCCAGCGCGTGCTCGTGCTCGGTGCTGGCCCGATCGGTGCGCTCACCGTCGCGGCCCTCCGCGCGATGGGCATCGACGACATCACCTGCGCTGAACCGACACCCCTCCGGCAGGAGCTCGCCGCCGCCGTCGGCGCCACCAAGGTGATCCACCCTGACGAGCTCGTCGTGCCGAGCATCGCCGAGCCCGGCCTCGTCGTCGAGGGCGCTGTGGATCTCGTGCTGGAGTGCTCCGGTCATCGCAAGGCGATGGAGGCGGGCCTCGCGCAGCTCGTGCGAGGCGGCACGCTCGTGCTCGTGGGCGCTGGCATCGATCCGCCCCGCTTCGACCCCAACCGCATCCCGCTCAACGAGCTCATCATCACGGGCGCGTTCACCTACGACGGGGGCGGCTTCGACGAGGCGCTCGCACTGCTCGCCTCCGGTGCGCTGCCCGTCGACGCACTCCTCGAACCCGGCGACGTCCCGCTCGACGGCCTCCTCGACGCGATGCGCGCCCTCGCCGAGGGTCGGCTCGCCGGCAAGGTGCTCGTTCGTCCCTGATCGGAGATCTCATGACCGGCCCCGACTTCACCAAGGCACCCCACCTCAACCACGTCGCCATGTCGATGCCCGCCGAGGCATTGGACGCGGACGGGCGAGCAGCCATCACCGAGTTCTACGGCGACGTGTTCGGCTTCGAGGAGTACGCCGACCTCACCGAGGACCGCAAGCGGCTCGTGCTCCGCGTGCACCACCACGAGCAGTTCGTGTTCCTCATCGCCGAGGACACGCCGATGACCGCACCCCGCATGGACCACTTCGGCCTGTCCGTCGCCAGCGTCGAGGACTTCGAGGAGGTCTACCGACGGGCAGCAGCCTGGAAGACCAAGGCCCCCGACGACGTGCACCTCATCGACCCCACACGCGAAGAGTTCGTCGGCGCACTCCGCCTCCACAGCTTCTACGTGGGCTACAAGCTCCCGCTCATGATCGAAGCCCAGCACTTCGAGTACTTGTAGTCGTCGTCGCTCGCCTTCGGCGAGCTCCTCCGAGCTTGGTGTGTGCTCGCCGTTCGGCTCGCGCTGAGTGCTTGCCGCCGCAAACCCGGCTCCCCGGCACGTCGGCCCCTCGCCAGCTCAGGGCGTTGCTGACACTGCTTCTTCTGTTAGGGCTCGGAAGCGGTGGTAGCGCTTGTTGGCTGCTTCTTGCCATTGCTGGTCTGGTTCTACGGTTCGGGCGGTCTTGGCCCAGCGGTTGCCGTCGGTCATCGACATCTCGAAGCCGGCGACGCAGCGAGCCATGAAGGCAGAGCCGAGCGCGGCACCCTCCGGAACAGCGACGACGTCGACGGGCAAGCCCGTGCAATCGGCCAGCGCCCGCATCCAGGCCTCCACCTGGATGCCGCCGCCCGTGGCGACGATCCGCCGCGGCTCCAACCCGCCCGCACGCGCGAGATCGATGTGGTGGCGCACGACGAAGCCCGCCGCCTCGAACGCGGCACGCAGGATGTGGGCCGACTCGTGGTGGAGGGCGACGTCGCGCAATGACGAGCGCAGGTCGCGGCGATGGAGCGGCGTGCGCTCGCCGCGCACGTACGGCAACCACACGGGGAGGTCGCCGGGAGCCAGGTCGAGGAGGCCGTCGTACGCATCGGCGCCGAGCCAGCGGCGCGTTCGATCGAGGAAGAGGCCGCCCGCGTTGCTGGGGCCACCGAGCATCGTCTTGCCAGGCGCCGAGTGCGGCACGGTCCAGAGCCCGGGGAGCTCCACCCAATCGTCGACGACACCCCAGGTGATGAGCGTGGTGCCGCAGATCACGAGCACGTCGCCGGTGTTGTCGGAGCCGGCCACCATCTGCTCGGCGAAGGCGTCGATCGTGCCACCACCGAGGAGCGCTCCCGCCGCGGGCAGGCCGTCGCTCACGCGCCCGACCGACTCCACACCGCTGACGATCGCCGGAAGCTTGTCGGGCGTCGTGCCCGACGCGGCCGCGAGCTCCGCGTCCCAGCCCACGAAGTCGAACAGCGGGTAGGCGGTCATCGCCGTGGTCGAGTCGATGGCACCGCGGCCGCACAGCGCGTGGTTGGCGACGGCCTGCGCCGGCCAGAACCCCGCGGCGTCCGGCGTGTTGGCGGCCTCCCAGGCGAGGAAGGCGAGCAGCTCACCGCTGTCGCCCGCCTGCGTCACGTCGTGCCCTTCGCGCTCGCCCCGCAGGTCGCCGTAGAGCAGCCCTGGTCCTGCCGCCGTCCCGGCAGCCGTGACGGCACCGAGGGAGGGCACCATGGCCGAGACGTTCACGGCTGCCACGTCGTGGCCGGTCGCCACCTGACCGAGCGCGTCGAGCACGTTGGCCCGCCAGGCCTCGTCGATGTCGTGCTCGAAGGCCCCCGCCATCGGGGTGCGGACGGGGTGCGGCACCCGCGCTCGGGCGAGCACCGTGCCGTCGCCGTCGGCGGCCACGGCCTTCACGGAGGTGGTGCCGATGTCGACCCCAACGGTGATCTGCTGCGAGCGCTCCGACGAATCTGACACGCGTGTCAGCCTATGCTCTGCCCGTCAGCGGACTTGGGGGACGACATGGATCAGCTGCTCGGCACCTTGATCGGACGTTGGTACGTCACGCTCTTCGGGCTCACCTTCCTCTGGCGCGCGAGTCGGCACCTCGGCTGGCGGAACACCGGCATCTACTGCGCCGTCGCGCTCACGGTCGGTGTGATCGCCGAGAACGGGTCCGTGCACCTCGGCATCCCCTACACGCGGTACACGTTCAACCCTGGCCTGCGGGATGACGAGCTGTGGGCGTTCGACGTTCCCCTCATGGTGGCCATGAGCTACACGTTCATGTCGTACTTCGCGTTCTCGGCGGGACGACTCATCGCGTCGGGCCCGTTCCGAACCCGTGCCCCCAAGGCCTGGCACGAGCTGGCGATCGCCTGGATGCTCGCGGTGTGGGCGCTGTGGGTGCTCGACCCCGTCAGCCGCCTCGGCCACCGGTTCTACCTGGGCGAGCTGTTCAGCTACGAGGGCCCCGGGTTCTGGTTCGGCCTGCCGCTCGGCTCGCAGCTCGGGTTCGCGCTGACGGCCGGGATCCTCATCTACGTGCTGCACCGTCTCGACCGTGCTGCTCCCGACGAGCCGGTGCCCAACGGCCTGCGCGACCACCCGCACCTCGTGTCGCTCATCACCTACCACGGCCAGGTGTTCCACCTCGCGGCGGTGGCCTTCTACCTGAACGCGGACACGCTCGGCGGCGCCGCAGTGCTCATCTGGGTGCCCGCCGCGGTCATCACCGCGGTCCACTGGAGCCAGCTCCGTCTGCGACACGACCCGGGCCCCGCAGCGCCGCTGCCCGCGCGCGAGACCACGGCGCACACCTGACTGCCTGAAGCCGGCGCTTCCTTTGAGAGCCTGGTTACGCTTCGTCCGTGTCTGGGGATGCAATCGAGGCGAAGGCGCTGCTGTCCGCGCTCCAGGGGCACGCGAGCCCGCACGTGCCCGTCGCGGTGGGTGTTCAGCTCGGCGACAAGCGCCCAGACATCGTCGCGGCTGGTGCCGCTGCGAGCGATCTGTTCGAGTTCGGCTCACTCAGCAAGACGATGACCGCGCAGGTGCTCGCGTCGCTCGTGCTCGATGCCACCGTGGCGCTCGATGACCCGATCAGCCGATGGCTCGAGGTCGGGCCCAACGGCGACATCACGCTGAAGCAGCTCGCCACGCACACGAGCGGTCTGCCGCGCATGGCACCCAACGCCATGCGAAGCGTGCACTTCAGACCTCGAAACCCCTACGCCCACTACAGCGCCGAGCTTGCCGAGAAGGGGCTGCGCAAGGCCACCCGCGACGACGACAAGTCTGAGTACTCCAACTTCGGTTTCCAGCTGCTCGGGCTCACACTCGAGCGGGCGACCGGCAGGCCCTTGACCCGGCTCCTCGCGGAGCGCGTCTTCACCCCGTTCGGGCTGACCAGCATCGCGGTTGGCCCGCACCCCGCCCAGGTGCAGGGGAGGACGCGCGGACGACCCGCCCCCGCCTGGAACGTGCAGCTCCTCGGGCCGGGGGGGCTCGTCGGCACGATCGGCGATCTGCTCACGTGGGGACGTGCGGTCCTCGATCCACCGGCTGGCCCCCACGGCGATGCGCTCCGACTCGCGCTCGAACCCCGAGCCCACGACGCCGCGGGCACCGTCGGCCTTGCGTGGCATCACACCGACGTTCTCACGTGGCACAACGGCGGCACGGGCGGCTTCCACTCGTGCCTTGCCGTCAATACGGGTGATGGCAGCGTGTCGGCGTCGCTGGTCGCCGCAGGGGGACAGGTCGAGGGGCTGGATGCCGCGACGATGCTGGCCGCACGGGGACTCGACCCGACGGGGTCTCCCACGGCCGGATGAGCGCCAGTCCCGGGCGTCCCTACCCCTTCAGCGCGAGCGGGAGGTGGGCGATGCCTCGGACGAGGCGGCTGGGTTGGCGCTCGACGGCGCCGGCGATCTCGTAGGCGGGCCACCGGCCGAGGAGCTCCTCGAACAGGATCTTCGCCTCGAGGCGGGCCAGGCCGGCACCGAGGCAGTAGTGCTCGGCATAGCCGAACGAGGTGTGCGGGTTGGGTGCGCGCGTGACGTCGAGCTGGTCCGCGGTCGGTCCGAAGACGGCCTCGTCACGGTTGGCGGACTGATAGAGCATCACGACGTAGTCGCCCTCGGCGATCTTCGTGTCGGACAGCTCGGTGTCGCGGGTGGCGGTGCGGCAGAAGCTCATGATCGGCGCCTCCCAGCGGAGGAGCTCCTCGACGCCGACGGGAATGGTCGACGGATCGTCCACGAGGATCTTGCGCTGCTCCGGATGGGTCGCCAAGGCGAGCAGACCGTTGGAGATCAGGGTGCGGGTTGTCTCGTTGCCGGCCACGAGCAGCGACAGCACGAACATGTTGATGTCGAGATCTGACACCGCTTCGCCATCCACATGGCCGTGGGCGAGGATCGACACGAGGTCGTCCTGCGCGGCGTTGTGGCGGTCCTGCACGATGGCATCGATGTAGACGAACAGCTCGGCGGCCAGCGCCATCGATTCGTCGGTGAACTCGCTGGCAGCCTCGATCATGGCGTCGGACCACACGCGGAACTCGGCGAGGTCCGATCGGGGCACGCCCACGAGCTCGGCGATGACCATCAGCGGCAGGGGCACCGAGAGCGCCTCCACCACGTCGACGACCTCGTGGCCCTCCATCGCGTCGAGCAGCTCCACCACGATGCCGCGCACACGCTCCTCGAGCTCGGCGACTCGGCGCACCGACAGGCTCGGGCTCACGAGCTTGCGGTGCTTCGAGTGCTTGGGCGGATCGAGGTAGAGGATCGACTCCGTGGAGAGCACCGGTCGCGTGAGGTCGGTGAGCAGCACGCCCTTGCCGGAGCAGAACGCGCTGGTGTCCTTCGATGCCGTCAGCACGTCGGCATGGCGGGTGAGGGCCCACAGGTTCCCGGCCGGCCCCTCGTAGCGATGGACGGGGTCGTCGGCCCGCAGCGCTGCGAAGGCGGGGTAGGGATCCCCCGCCCAGAAGTCGGGATCGTGGAGCGGCGGAGAGTGCGGCATCCGACGAGCCTACGGCACCTAACACTCGTGTCACATTGGCTGCTACCTTCCGACTGACCACGGGAGGTCGCGGCAGATGCAGTGGCAGGGAACGACAGCGGTGATCACCGGAGCGTCACGCGGGATCGGCCGTTCGGTGGCGCTCGCCGCCGCGGCCAAGGGCGCCCGCGTGGGGCTGATCGCTCGTGACAAGGCCGACCTCGAGACGGTGCTCGCGGAGGCCGGTGGGCGCGGCGCCACCGCGGTGGCCGACCTGGCCGACCCCGACCAGCTCAGCGCCGCGATCGTCGCCCTCGAGGCAGAGCTCGGGCCCGTCGACATCCTCGTGGCCAACGCCGGCATCGGCGCCTACGGGGCCTTCGCCGACATCACCACCGAGGAGATCGAGCACCTCGTGCGCGTGAACGTGCTCGGCACGGCGTTGGCGATCCGTGCGGTCGTGCCTGGGATGATCGAGCGTCGCCGCGGCCACATCGTCACGCTGGGATCGATCGCCGGGCGCATCGGCTCCCCGTTCGAGGCCATCTACTCGGCCACCAAGTTCGCCGGCGTAGGGCTCACCGAGTCGCTCGTCGTCGAGCTCGAGCCGTACGGCATCGGCGTGTCGATGGTGAACCCCGGCCCGGTGGCCACCCACTTCGGTGAGGCCCGCGGGCATCCCTATGACCGGCCCAGCCCCAAGCCCGTCCCGGCCGAGCAGGTCGCCACCGCGGTGATCAAGGCAGTGGAAGCGGGCCGGCACGAGCAGTACGTGCCCACGTCGTTCCGAGCCGCCGTGGTGATCCGCCACCTCATCCCGCCGATCTTCCGGTTCGGCTCGAAGAAGAGCTTCACCCGTGAGCTCGCCGACGATCGGAGCAAGCGATGAAGGCTCTCGTGTTCGGCACGGAGACGCAGCCATGGACGCCACCGGAGGGTGCGAACAAGCTGGCGGGCAACCTCGCGGTCACCCCCGTCGCGCTCAAGGACATCCCCGATGCGCGCCCGCTCCGGCCCGACTGGCTCGTGACCCGCCCGCTCCTCACGGGCATCTGCGGGTCTGACTCGAAGCAGATCCTCCTCGACTTCGACGGCGACAGCGACAGCGCGATGAGCGGCCTCTGCTCGTTCCCACAGGTGATGGGTCACGAGGTGGTGGCCAAGGTGACCGAGCTCGGACCCGAAGCCGAAGGGTTCGACATCGGTCAGCGCGTGGTGCTCAACCCGTGGCTCTCCTGTGCGCCCCGCGGCGTCAGCCCCATCTGCCCGGCGTGCGAGGCGGGCGACTACAGCCTGTGCTGGAGCTTCACCGAGGGCACGATCAGCAAGGGCATCCACACCGGCGTGTCCAGCGACGCCACCGGCGGCTATGCGGAGCTCATGCCCGCCCACTCCTCGATGCTGTTCGCGGTTCCCGACAGCATCGACGACGAGCACGCCATCCTCGCCGACCCCTTCGCCGTGTCGCTCCACGGCATCACCCGCCATCCCCCGCCCCCCGGTGGCAAGGTGCTCGTGTGGGGCGCGGGCGCGCTCGGCTCTGCCGCCGTCGCCATCCTCCGCGCGCTGTACCCCGACGTCGAGGTCGCGGTCGTCGCTCGCTTCGACGCGCAGGCCGCCTTCGTCACCAAGCTCGGCGCCCACAAGGTGCTGCGGCTGGCCACGAAGATCGAGATGGTCGAAGAGCTCGCGGCCTGGTCGGGCGGCGTGCTGCGCCCCACGATGGACGGCCTCGACGGCATCCCGATGTGCCACCCCGGCGGGATCGACGTCGCCTACGACACGATCTCCAAGCCCGAGACCTTCGAGGTGGAGGTGCGGGTGCTCAAGGCCCGCGGCACGCTCGTGAAGAGCGGCGTGCACGCTCCCGGCCGCTGGGAGTGGAGCCCGCTCTACTTCAAGGAGATCAGCTGGGTCGGCTCCAACGCCTTCGGCATCGAAGAGGTAGGGGGCGAGCGCAAGCACGGGATCCAGCACTACCTCGATCTCGTCACCGCCGGACGCATCGACCTCACCGGCATGCTCACCCACACCTTCGGCCTCTCCGACTGGCAGCTCGCGTTCCACACGATCGCCGAGCAGGAGCACACCGGCGCCATCAAGGTCGCGATCGACCCGGCCCGATGACCACCAGCACCACCGCTTCTCTGCACGGCCACCATCGACCGGCGTGGGTGGGTGCCCACAGAACAGGATGGGGAGCCTCATGAAGATCAACGGGAGCGTCGCGCTGGTCACCGGAGCGTCGTCGGGCATCGGGGCGGCCACCGCCGTGGAGCTGGCCAGACGGGGCGCCACCGTGGTCGTGACGGCGCGCCGGGAAGCCGAGCTCGAGGCGAGCGCCGACCGCTGCCGGGCTCACGCTCCGGACAGCATCGCCATCACCGGCGACCTCGGCCTCGCGGGAGAGGGCGACCGCATCGTGGCCGCCGCCACCGACAAGCTGGGTCGGGTCGACATCGTCGTCAACAACGCCGGCATCAGCCTCCACCGGCACGCCCTGGGCACGAGCGCTGCCGACGTCGAGCACGTCATGCGGATCAACTTCCTATCCGCCGTGCAGACGACGATGGCCGCACTGCCCGACATGGTGGCGCGGGGCCGCGGGTCCATCGTGAGCATCACCTCGGTGGCCGGCTACATCCCCAACCCGAACGAGTCCGCGTACGGAGCGTCCAAGGCTGCCCTCCACCTGTGGTCGCACGGGCTCGGCGTCGACCTCCACGGCACAGGTGTGCACGTCGGTGTCCTCAGCCCTGGCCCCATCGACACCCCGATCTGGGAGCTCGACGAGACGCCGTCGAGCTACACGGGCAAGAAGTTCCCACCCGAGGTCGTGGCCGTCGGGGTCGCCAAGATGATCGAGGGGGCGACCGCGCACGCCACGGTGCCCCGTCGCTTCGGTGCCGTCGGGCCGATGTACACCCTCCCCCTCATCGGCCGGGCCGTGCGGCGCGGCCTGATCGCCTTCGACCAGAAGGGCACGGCCGGGCGATGACCCACGCGCTCGAGCCGCTCACCGCTGAGGAGATCACCGTCGCGGTCGCCGCGGTGCGAGCCACCGGTCGCCTGGGCGACGCCGCCCGGTTCTCCACGATCACCATGGACGAGCCGGCGAAGGATCTCATCGACCGCGCCGACCGGCGAGCACGGCTCATCATCGTGCCCGGGCCCGAGTGCACGCTCGTGGAAGCCGTCGTCGCACTCGCGTCCGGCGAGGTGGTCTCCTGGGTCGAGCGAGAGGGCGTGCGCCCCGCGCTCGGGTTCGAGGAGTCGTTCAACGCCATCATCGCCCTGCACGAGCACGAGGGCTTCAAGGCCGCGCTTGCGGCACGCGGCATCACCGACCTCGACAAGCTCCAGATCGACCCGTGGCCCACCGGCAGCTTCGGGATCGCGTTGGAGGACGGCCGTCGCATCGTGCGCTGCCTCTTCTACCTGCGCGATGAACCCGACCACAACGGCTACGCCCGGCCGATCGAAGGCCTGCTCGCGGTGGTCGACATGGCCCGCGGCGAGGTGCTCGAGGTGATCGACGACGGCGCCGCTCGGATCCCCAGCGAGATCGGCAGCTACTACCCCGAGCACAACGGTCCGCTGCGCGAGGACCTCAAGCCGCTCGAGATCGCCCAGCCCGAGAGCGTGAGCTTCACCGTCGACGGCAACCTGCTGCGCTGGCAGCGGTGGTCGATGCGCGTGTCACTGGACCCGCTCGAGGGGATCGTGCTGCACCAGGTCGGCTACGAGGACGGCGATCGCACTCGATCGATCCTGCACCGGGCGTCGATCAGCGAGATGGTCGTGCCGTACGGCGACCCCGACTCGTCCCATCGCTGGAAGAACGCCTTCGATGTGGGCGAGTGGGGTCTCGGCCGCATGGCCAACTCACTGGCGCTGGGCTGCGACTGCCTCGGCGAGATCCACTACCTCGACGCGGTCATCGCCGACGAGCAGGGCAACCCCAATACCACCACCAACGCCATCTGCATCCACGAGGAGGACCACGGGATCCTCTGGAAGCACGCCGACCTCGTCAGCGGTCGCACCGAGGTGCGGCGCTCTCGGCGGCTCGTCGTGTCGTCGATCTCGACGGTCGGCAACTACGAGTACGGCTTCTACTGGTACTTCTACCAAGACGGCTCGATGGAGCTCGAGGTGAAGCTCACCGGGATCATGTCCACCAAGGCCATGGCCGACGGCGACCGCTCGCCCTACTCCCCCGCCATCGCACCAGGCCTCGCCGCCCCCGTGCACCAACACCTCTTCTGCGCCCGACTCGACTTCGACGTCGACGGCCCCGGCAACGAGGTGCACGAGACCAACGTGGAGCCGGCCCCCGCGGGCGACGAGAACCCGTGGGGCAACGCCTTCGCGCCGCGCACCAAACGGCTCGACCACGAGCACGCGGCGCAGCGCGACGTCGACCCCGGCCGCAGCCGGTCGTGGAAGGTCGTCAACCCGAACGTGCGCAACCGCCTCGGCGAGCCGGTGGGCTACAAGCTCATCCCCGGGTCCACTCCCACGCTGCTCGCGCAGGAAGGCTCGAGCATCCGAGAGCGGGCCCGCTTCGCCACCCACAACCTCTGGGTCACGCCCTACGCACCCGACGAGCGTCGACCCGCTGGCGACTACCCCAACCAGCACGTGGGCGGCGACGGCCTCCCCCGCTGGACCGCTGCGGATCGCTCGCTCGTGGACACCGACGTGGTGGTGTGGCACACCTTCGGTGTGACGCACATCCCCCGACCCGAGGACTGGCCGGTCATGCCCGTCGAGCGCTGCGGGTTCCTGCTCGTGCCCGTCGGCTTCTTCGACACCAACCCCGCCCTCGACCTGGCCCCGCCGAGCCACTGCCACTGATGGCCGCGCCGATCGCGTTCATCTGCGCGATGCCGATGGAGCTGACGCCCTTGGCCAAGCGCCTCGGCCTGCGCAAGACCGCGATCAGCGGAGTGGAGGTCCGCTCGGGCACGATGGGCGACCGCGACGTCGTGGCCATCGTCACCGGGATGGGCACCACGCTGGCACCGAGGGCACCGAGCAGCTGCTCGGCGCGGTCACCCCCGAGCGCGTCGTCGTGTTCGGCATCACGGGTGCGGTCGAGGAGGACACCCCGATCGGTGAGCTCATCGTCCCGGAGGTGGTGGTCAACAGCGAGACCGGCTCGGAGCATCGTCCCCACCCACTGGGCGACGGCACCCCCAAGGGCACGATGTGGACGACCAACGTGATCACCCCGCCGCATGAGCTCGCGGCACTGCGGGCGCGCGGCGTGGTCTCCCTCGACATGGAGACCGCGGCGATCGCCGCCTGCTGCGAGCAGCGCGCCATCCCATGGTCGGTCTTCCGCGTGATCAGCGACAGCGCGGCCGACGGCTCGGTGGTGGAGGAGGTGTTCCAGATGAGCAACCAGGACGGCACGCCCAACATCGGCCGCGTCATCCGCTACGTCTTCCGCCACCCGCATCACGTTCCCCGACTGGCCAAGCTCGGCCAACAGGTGAAGCTCGCGACCAGCCTCGCCGCCGACGCCGCGATCGCGGCTGTGTCGACCTCGTAACCGGCGGCCGGCGGGCTCCTGGCTTCAATTGGCGGCAAGCGCCACCGAGGCCGCGCTGCGTCCGGCGGAACGACCCGGTAGGGCCGAGCAGAGGAGCCCGACGAGCAGCGCTGAGGGGATGCCCACGACAAGGACGCCGGCTGGAATCGCTGCGTTGGTGGGTACACCGAGCGTCGTGGCGATCGCCGCCCACGCCCACCGGCCGGCCAGGATCCCCGGGAGGAGCCCGACCGCGAGCGCCGAGCAGAGCATCGTGCTCGCCTGCCAGGAGATGCTCCCGGCAACTTGACGAGGGGTGAAGCCGATCGTCCTCAGGATGGCGATGTCTCGTCGCCGTCCGGCCACGGAGACCGCGAGGGCATGCCACATCATGCCGATCGCCACGGCCACGAGCAGCAGCGCCAACACGATGGGCGTGCTGCGCACACGGCGGAAGTTGGTGATGTCGCCAGGTTGCTGCGAGGTGTGGAAGACGCACACAAACCCACAGTCGCCCCCGAACGACGGGGCCGCATCGTGCAGAGCAGCGACCTTGGCCGGAATGTCAGCTCCGCTCGCGTAGCGGAGCAGGAAGAAGGTGTACGTCTCGCCTGCGTCTGGCTCGAGCACCGACGCCCGCACCGCTGCACCGTCGCCGAGCGCGGTTGGGGTGAACGTGCCCTGGCCAAGCGCGGGGAAGACCGCCGTGCCCACGATCCGCACCCGCTGGGTTTCCCCGTTCGCGACGATCTCGATCATGCCGTCGCGCTCATCGGCCGCGAGTCGATGTCGGGTCTTGGCACCCAGCACGATCTCGTCAGGCCCGGTCGGAGCCCGCCCGGACAGGAGGGTCGGGAAGACATCGTGGTTCATCGGGTCGAGGCCGACCGCAGGGACGGCCACGCCGCCGATCTCGATCTCGCCGTAGACCCCACCCGCGTATGCCTCGAGCGATGGGTCATGTGCGGCCACCTCAGCGAGGGCCTCGCTGTCGAGGTCGTTGAACTGGCCGTCGATCGAGACGTCCCAGGTCTGCCCGAAGAGCCGCGGCTCGGTGAGGAGCCGCTCCACGTTGGTGGCGAAGACAGCAGTCGCGGAGAGGGCCAGCACAGCGACGGAGATCCCGACGATGGCGCCCTGCACCGGTGTGGACCGGCGACTCCGAGCTCGCTCCAGCGCGAATCGCAACCCCGTGACGAGCGTGAGCGTCGCCCCCAAGCGAGCGCCAGCAGTTGCGAGCCGCGATGGCTGCAACGACGCGGAGACCTGCGTTGTGGCCATCTGCGCCGTCTGCCGCGCGGGCCACGCAGCGCCGACCACGGTCGCCGCCACGATCAGCAGAGCGCCGATGCCGAGCACGGCCACGTTCAGCTCGAACCCATGGCTTGGCTCGGCGAGGCGTGCGGGACCGACGGGCATCAGGGGCGACAAGAGGACGGCCACGCCGACGGCGACCACCGCCGCCGCCACCGCTACCGCGGTGACCCACACCAGTGCCTCGCCGATCAGGACGCGGCGCGTCGCTCCGATGGCACGCAGGAGCGAAGAGCGGTCAGCGTCGGCGTGCATCCTGCGAGCGATGGCCTGGGTGACGATGAGCAACCCGAGCACAGCGGCGAGCGCGGCAAACCCCTGGAGCGCGACCGCCTGGGGGTGGATGGCCCTGGCGACGGTCTGGTCACGGGTCTGCTGGATCTGGACGAACACCTGCCCCCCGGTCTCGGGGTGCCGCGCTGCGACGTCCTCGGCAGCCGCCGCAAAGGCTCTCCCGTCAGCAGCGTCTGCGAGCCGCACCATGAGCCCGGAGAAGGCCAGGAACTCGGGCCGGCCAAGCTCTCGGTGATACGCCGGCGTGACATAGAAGTTGGCCGCCGTGTCGTTGGCGGAGACGGGCACCACCTGTCCTGGGAACCGGGCGATCCCCGTGACGGTGAACGAGGTGACCGTGCTGGTCGCCTCGACGTCCTGGCCCACCGTCGAAGCCTGCATCGGGATCGTGGAGCCGACCCGCAGGTCATAACCGTCCGCGAAGCTCTCGTTGACGAGGATCTCTCTCGGCTCGTCGGGATCGGGCGTGCGGCCGGCGAGCAGCATCGGTCGGGCGACGTTGCGCAGCAACGCTCCATCGACGCCGCAGAACGCTCCCTGGAAGGTGACCTCTCGGTTCGCCTGCGTAGGCGCGAGGTTGTAGCCAACCACCTCGGCGCTGGCGACCACGCCGCGCAGCGCGCGGATGTCGTCGTAGAAGCCATCAAGGCCGGTGTTCGCCGACGGCGAGATGAGCACGTCTTCCGCTGCGGTGGCCGTGAGCATCCGCTCGAACGCGGTGTCCGTCCGCCGAGCGCCCGCGATGGCAGCCAGCACGACCCCGCCGGAGATGCCCAACACGAGCACGATTGCCAGCGCGCCTCGCCGTTCGACGGTGCGATAGCGCATCCACCCGAGCCGCCAGCTGAGTCCCATTGTCCCAGCATCGTCGCCCATCGGGGCGCCGTTCGGAAATGGTACAACCCTCCCAACTCGCACGGGTGCTGGCATCCCCGCTGTGGCACACCCCTCGGGTTCGGGGCACCAGCGCGCGCTGAGCGCGCGCCCTAGCCCTCAATGTCGGCGGGGTCGCTACGGCGAGAAGGGGATCGCGGCGTGCACCCAGCCGCTGCGCATGCGGAGCAGCCCCTCGGTGGCCCACTCCACGAGCTCGGGGTCGCGCGCGGGGTCGCCCACATCGAGCCAGGTGAGGACGGCCTCGACCAGCCAGCCGATGACCACCTCCGCCGACCACGCGTCGAACGCGGGATCGTCGCTGGCGATCTGCATGAGGTCGCGCACCGCCCCGACGGACATCGCGCGCAGCTCCTGCGAGTACGCGGCGAACTGTGGCTCGCGGGGTGCGTGGCGCCACAGGAGCACGAACGCGGCCGGGTCCTCCCGGGCGACGGTGAGCAAGGTGCGCACGCCGACTCCGCGCGTCGTGGGAGGCGTCAGCTGCAGCACGAGCTCCTCGGCCTGGCGGTCGAAGACCCGCTGGAGGATGGCCCGATACAGGTCCTCCTTCGAGTCGAAGTGCCGGTAGACGATCATCTTGGTGACGCCGCACGAGTCGGCAACGTCTTCCATCGACGTCGCCGCGAAGCCGGTGCGGGCGAAGGCGGCCGCGGCGCCGTGGAGGATGGCGGCGTGGCGCTCCTCACGTCGGAGCAGGCGTCTCGCGGGCGTCTCGACCACGGTCGGAGTCTCCCATCCGGTGGACCTTGCCGGTGTATACCCCCGAGTATACAGTTGGCGGCGAGCCCACCCAGGGCCCGCGATCCGAGGGGGAACGCATGACCACCGACCAGGTCACCTTCACCGAGGCCGAGCTGCTGGCCAACCACGACATGGCCGAACCGCTCATCGAGGGCGGCGTGCGCTGCCACGGCGGCTTCGACGCCGACGGCGCCTACGTGTCGCCGCGCACCAAGTTCCGCGTCCCCGCCATCGAGGCATGGGAGGCGCAGAACACCGCGCTCTTCGGCACGGCCCCCCTGCACGTGCCGCTCGACACCTGGCCCGAGCACGTGCCCAACGTCGCCCAGGCGCGCCACCTCATCACCAGCGGCGTGCCCGAGCCGCTCATCGCCACCCTCACTCGGATCGGCACCGTGGAGGGCTTCGGGGCCAACATCCGCTTCCTGCAGCCGGGCAACATGCAGAAGCACTTCGACGAGGACATCCGAGGCACCGGCATCGACCACCTCGGCAAGGGGCTCTTCGAGGCGCACGGGCGTGACGAAGCGGGCTGGGAGGAGGAGGCCGGCCACAAGGACATGTGGTTCGCGGCGCGCGACATCGCCTTCGAGTCGCCCACCGCCAAGATCGACGTCGACGCCATGCTGGCCCGCATGGGCTTCGGTCAGCCCGGCTCGCCAGGAGGCATGGACCTCGAGCGCGCGCTGCCGGACGACATCGACATGAACCTCGAGCTGATCGCCAACCTCATGATCCGCGTGCTGTTCATCGAGGTGCAGGCGTTCCACACGTTCGCGTGGGCCGATGCATGGCTGTCCGACTCGAACCTCGTGGCCGGCGACGGCAAGGCCGCTGAGCTCGTGAGCTTCATCCGTGCCGACGAGACCCCCCACGTGGGCTACCTCAAGACGGTGCTCACCGAGATGCGCGACCGCACCTGGGTCGGCGAGGGCGGCAAGAAGCACAAGGGCGCCGAGATGATCCAGATCCTGTGGGATCGCGGTCTCGAGCAGTCGCTCGGCGCCGGCCGCGACCAGACTCGCAAGGCCGTGCTCGGCGAGGTGGAGCACTGGTGCCTGCAGCACGAGGGCGGCAAGGACGTCCTGGCCGAGTTCCACGCGCTGGCCGACGCCGACCCCGCGGCCGCGTGACGCGGTGAAGTTCGGCATCTTCTACGAGCACCAGCTCCCCCGGCCGTGGGAGGACGACAGCGAGCTCACGCTCATCCAGAACGCGCTGGAGCAGGTGGAGCTGGCCGACAAGCTCGGCTTCGACGTGGTGTGGGAGGTGGAGCACCACTTCCTCGAGGAGTACTCGCACTCGAGCGCGCCGGAGGTGTTCCTCGCGGCCGCCAGCCAGCGCACCAAGGACATCCGGCTCGGCCACGGGATCGTCCAGACCGCACCGCAGTACAACCACCCCGCCCGCACCGCCGAGCGCATCGCCATGCTCGACCTCGTCTCGGGCGGACGGGTGGAGTTCGGTTCCGGCGAATCCTCCTCCGAGGCCGAGCTCGGCGGCTTCGAGATCGACCCGTTCTACAAGCGCGACGCGTGGCTCGAAGGTCTGCAGGTGGCTCTGCGCTGCATGACCGAGACGCCCTTCACCGGCGTGAACGGCCGCTTCGTCACGATGCCACCGCGCAACGTCGTCCCCAAGCCGGTGCAGAAGCCGCATCCGCCGTTGTGGGTGGCCTGCTCCCGACGCGACACGATCCTGCTCGCCGCGGAGAAGGGCATCGGGTCGCTCAGCTTCGCCTTCATCGACCCCGAGGAAGCCGTCCACTGGGTGACCGACTACGAGCAGACGATGGCCGAGCGGTGCGTGCCCGTGGGCGAGCACGTGAACGCCAACGTCGCGTGCGTCACGCCGATGATGTGCGCGCCCACCGAGGAGGCCGCCATGGAGCGGGGCCTCGAGGGCGGCAACTTCTTCGGCTACTCCCTCGGGCACTACTACATCTTCGGCGACCACGTGCCGGGCACCACCGACGTGTGGAAGGAGTTCATCGAGAAGCGCGCCGAGCAGGGCTTCTCTCCCGACATCGAGGCCGCCCTCAAGGAGGAGCGCCTCGGCGCCAAGGTGGCCAGCGGCGACTCCACCGGCCTGCGGGGCGCCACGGGCACACCCGACCAGATCCGCGAGTACGTCGCTCGCTTCGAGGGCGCCGGGGTCGACCAGCTCATCTTCGTGATGCAGGCGGGCAAGAACCGCCACGAGGACATCTGCGAGGCCATCGAGCTCTTCGGCAAGGAGGTGCTCCCCGAGTTCAAGGAGCGCGACGAAGCCATCGTCGCCGAAAAGGCCAAGCGCATGGAGCCCGTGATCGAGGCTGCCTTCGCTCGCAAGACGAACGACGCCCCGCCGTTGCCTGACGGCTACCACTTCCCCGCCGCCCCTCGGAAGATGGTCGACGCGTCGGGCAGCAAGGAAGGCAAGGAGTGGCTCGAGCGCTTTGCCGAGACCACCGCCACCGGCGACGCCACATCGGCGTTCGATCGGCTCAACTCATGAGCACCCCCACGTTCGACTCCTTCGACGGCACCGTCGCGCTCGTCACCGGGGGCGCCTCGGGCATCGGGGCGGCCACCGCCACTCGGCTGGCGGCGGAGGGTGCCACCGTCGTGGTCGCCGACGTGCAGGTGGACGCCGGCGGGAAGGTCGCCGCTGACATCGGCGGACGGTTCGTTCCGCTCGATGTCACCGACGCAGCAGCGTGGGCTCGGGTGATGGCCGACATCCTGGCCACCCACGGGCGGCTCGATCTCGCGCACCTCAACGCCGGCGTCATGACCGGTGAGGGCGACATCCGTTCCCTCACCGACGAGCAGATCGACCGCGTGCTCGGCGTGAACGTGCGCGGCGTCGTCTACGGAGCCCGTGCCGCCGCCGCCGCGATGCGCGACGGGGGAGGCATCGTCGCCACGGCGTCGGTCGCTGGGCTCATCGGCTGGTCACCCGACCCGATCTACACGCTCTCCAAGCACGCGGTCGTCGGCGTCGTGCGAGCCCTCGATCCCCAGCTCACCGCGCTGAACATCAGCGTCAACGCCGTGTGCCCTGGCATCGTCGACACCGCGATGCTCGGCAGCGAGATGAAGGGGATCTTGGAAGGGGCGGGCGTGCCGATCATCCCACCCAGCCAGATCGCCGACGGCGTGGTCACCGCACTGCGGTCCGGCCTGACGGGCACCTGCTTCCAGTGCCTGCCCAACCGTGCCGCGGAGCCCTTCGCGTTCGGTCAGCTGTCCGTGCCGCTGTTCCCCACCTGATCCCGCCCCGGGCCGCCTTCGAAGATGGCGGGCGCAATCCGCGCCGCGGCCTCGCGCGCCGGGCCCGCCCAGGACACCGCCCCGTGATCGAGCACCACGGCTCGGTTGCACAGGGCGAGCGCGTGCCGCACCTGCTGCTCGACGATCAGCAGGGCCGTTCCCGCCTCACGCAGGCGGGTCAGTGCTCGATAGACCTCGTCGACCACGATCGGGGCAAGGCCGAGCGACAGCTCGTCGGCCACGACGAGCTTCGGGGCTTCGACGAGCACTCGGGCCATGGCGAGCATCCGCTGCTCACCACCGGAGAGGGTCCCGGCGATCTGGTGCCGTCGCTCCGCGAGCACGGGGAACAGGCCGTAGGCGTCGCGCAGCGCGGCAGGGACCGCCGAGCGTCCCTTCGACTGTCGGAACGACAGCGAGAGGTTCTCCTCGACCGACAGCGTGGCGAAGACCGAACGACCCTCCGGTGCGTGCACGATGCCAGCTCGGGCGAAGCGGTAGGTGGCCGCGCCGGTCATGTCGACGCCATCCACCACGACCGTGCCAGCGGTGGGCACCACCAAGCCGGTCGCCACACGGGCCACGGTCGTCTTGCCGACGCCATTGGCGCCCAAGAGGGCGACGGCCTCACCGGGACCGACCTCGATCGACACGTCGAACAGCGCCTGGAAGGGGCCGTAGCCGGCAGCTACCTGATGGAGCTCGAGCACGTTCGTCACGCGGTCGACCCCATGTCGCCGAGGTAGGCCCCGCGCACCGCCGCGCTGTCCAGCACCTCGTCGGTGGGGCCCGACGCGATCATGCAGCCGAAGTCGAGGACGTAGGTCCGCTCGGTGAAGTCAGCGACGAACTCCACGTCATGCTCCACGAGCAGCACCGCGAACCCCTGCTCCGCCTGCACCGCCCGCAGGGTGCGGCCCAAGCTGGCGGTCTCCCGTCGGTCGAGCCCGGAGGAGGGCTCGTCGAGCAGCAGGATCTTCGGGTCGGTCATCAGGGCGCGCCCCACCTCGACCAGGCGACCCTTGCCGAGGCTCAGGTGCTCGATCGGTTCGTCGGCGAGATCGCCGAGGCCGAGGAGCTCGAGCACGGCGTCGCAGCGGTCGATCTCGTCTGCGAGCGGTCGCCCACGGCCGATCAGGTCCTTCCACAGGCGACCATCGCCCCGGCGCGTCCGCTCCGCGATCAGGAGGTGCTCTCTCACCGTGGACTCGGTGAAGAGCTCGATCCGCTGGAAGGTGCGCCCGATGCCACGACGAGCGCGAGCGTGCACGGGAAGGCGCGCCAGGTCCTCGCCGACGAGTCGGACCTCTCCCTCGTCGGGTCGCAAGAGGCCGAGCACGCAGTTGAAGAGCGTGGTCTTGCCCGCCCCGTTGGGGCCGATCAGTCCCACGCGCTCGCCCCCGTTCACCTCGAGCGACACGTCGTGCAGCGCCGTGATGCCCGAGAACGTCTTGCCGATGCCGCGCGTCTCGAGCACGGGGATCACGAGCGATCCTCCGCCGACGCCCGAGCGCGCTGGCGCCGAGCCATCAGCTGCTCGGTCCGCACCGCGGCGCGGCGCTTCCCGTGCTCGACGAGCCCCTCCGGATGACGAGCGAACTGGAGGGTGCCGAGACCGAAGAGGATGAAGCGCCACTTCGGGGAGATCGGGAACAGGCCGGGGATCCGGTCGTCGCCGCGCAGGAGCCAACCGAACAGCGCCCCTCGCAGGAGCACCGCGTCGAACAGGGCGTAGGCCGCACCCGCCTGGGCGGCCCCTTCGACGGTGCGCGATCCGAGCGACACCACGAGCACCAGCCAGAACAGTGCTGCGAACGGCGCGAAGGTGTTCGAGTAGTTCACGTTCTGCTGGTGGATGCTGAGCATGGCGCCGCCGAGGCCGGCGATGAACGCCGACACAGCGAAGGCGGTGACCCGCGCCCGAGCCGGGGAGATCCCGATCGACTCAGCGGCGATCTCGCTGCCCCGGAGGGCGCGCAGGGTCCTGCCCACGGTGCCCTCGCGGATCTGGATGACGGCCAGGGAGACGACGACGAACACCAGCACGGCAAGGACGAGAAAGGCCCGATCGTCCTCGAGGTCCCACGGCCCGACGGTCGGGCGCGGCACTCGCGTGCCCTGCAGCAGCGAGGTCTCACCGCCACCGATCCAGGAGAACCGCACCATCACGGCGTCGAAGAAGAAGGCGAACGCGAGCGTGGCGATGGCCAGCCAGACCCCACCGAGCCGGAGCACGGGCAGGGACAAGATGGCGCCCGTCGCTGATGCGATGACGGCACCGATGAGCGCAGCCAGCAGCACGGACATCCCGTGCCGGTCGGCCAGCTGGAACACCGAGAACCCGCCGATGGCCGCGAACGTGCCCTGACACAGCGAGATCTGTCCGGCCAGACCGGTGATCACCGTGATCGACAGGTAGATGGTGGAGAGGATCACCGCTTGGGTGACGAGGAACAGCCACGATGCATCGGCGTGCACCAGCACCACGTAGCCCACGAGCGAGAAGAACACGAGCGCGAACGCGCGGGTGGCCCGGGTGAGGGACGCCGAACGGGTCGCCGCCGCGAGCGATGGTGGTGGGGGATCGACGCCGGACAGTGGATCGCTGACCTCGCGGGCACGGCGCAGGGCAGGCCAGAGCACGAGGACCGCGAACAGGACCACGAAGGGCATGGCGGGCGTGACGTTCTCCTGGAAGGGCCGCAACCACGGGTGGTCCGCCGACCATCGGGGCAGGAACGTGTCGACGAGCGCGATCAGGACCCCCAGCCCCAAGCCGCCGGCGAGGGCGCGCGGGAGGCTCACGAGCCGCCCGACGGCCGCGGCCGCGATCGCCACCACCACGAGGTTGAAGAAGTCGGGGGCGGCCAGGGTGTTGAAGCGGGGCGCGATGAGCACCCCGGCCATCCCCGCGAAGACGCTCGACAGGGCCCAGCTGAAGGCTGACACCCGATCGGCTCGAATGCCGTTGAGCTCGGTCATCCTCGGGCTCTCCACGACAGCGCGCATCTGGAGTCCGATGGCCGAGAACCGGAACAGCGCAGCGAGACCCGCCATCGCCACGACGGCCACGCCGACGGCCACGAGCTCGTCGCGGCTGAACGCGTACACGCCAAACGGGTCGTAGAACACCGACGCGCCATCGGGCACGATCCCCGTGGGCGTGCGCCCGGCAACCGGATCGAACCCGATGACGAGGTCGAACAGGTTCGGAAGGGCCACCGAGAGGCCGATGACGATGACGAGCTTGGCGACGGCCGAACCCGGACCGAGGTATCGGAAGATCAACATCTCCAGCAGCAGTCCCACCACGGGTGCGAGCACCACGACCGACGCCACCACAGCGGGGACGATCGACCACCCCCAGCTCTCCCGAGCCTGGAAGTAGAGCGCTGCGGACATGTAGGCCTGGGCGCCGAAGGCGAGGTTGAACACCCCGGAGGTCTTGTAGGTCAGGACGAAGCCGAGCGCGACGAGCGCGAACACCGTGCCGGGGGCGGCGCCCTGGAGCAGGGCTCGCAGCACGTCATCTGCCAGCGAGACCCCGAACATGATGTGGTTGGTGGTGCTGCTTGGTCAGCCGAAGGAGGTCGGGACCGGCTCGGACCACGCGGTGCTGGCGCCGTCCCAGCAGAGCCACGGCCGGTCCTTCGGAGCCTCGGTGACGAACTTGCCCGCCTCGACCCGGACCAGCGCGGCGCACTCTGAAGTGTCGTCGACGCTCCGGGTCGCCTCCGTGTAGGGCGTGTGGGCGACGGTCCAGTCCACTGGTTCGGTGAGCCCCCCCGCCGTGAACTCCGTCATCGCGTTCGTGGCCGCCGTGACCTTGGCACGGTCGAAGCTCGGGCCGGCCGCCAGCAGCCCGTCGAAGGCGAGCGAGGCATTGATCCATCCCACCATCGCCAGCTCCGACAGCTCGCTCCCCTCCTTGGCCATCCAGGTGAGGAAGTCGCTCAGCGCCGTCCCCTTCGCCGCGCTCTCGAACGGTCGGAAGCCAACCGTGACGAAGTCGCCATCGAAGAGCCCGGCAGCCTCCGAGATGAAGCTCTGGTTGTAGGTGTTCGGGTGGTAGAGCACGACATCGGCCATGCCCTGCCGATCCAGCTCCTGGGCGAGCGTCTTCATCCCGTTCAGATCGATGCACGTCGCGATGAAGTCGACACCGGCCTCCTTCATCGCCGTGACCTCGGGAGCGATCCCACCGCCGAGGCCGTAGTCGAGGTTGTCGTTGACGTAGGCCACCTCGGCGCCGACCTCCGCCGAGTAGAGGTCGATCGAGCTGGCGACCGTGTTCGTGCACACCTTCGAGTTCTCGCTGATGCCGTAGCCGATCGAGGCGACCCGCTTCGCTCCGGCCGCCTTCACCGCATAGGGGACGACGCGGCCCGTGCAGTCCGCACACCGGATCGGCAGGCTCGGGAAGATGTGGGGGCGGTCGGCCGCTTCGGTGGCGTGGATGCCCCACGTGTAGGTGGGGACGCCCGCCGCATCGAGGTCCCCCCAGCCACTGGCGATGAGGGTGGCCTGGAACGCGCCGAACGCGTCGTTGCCGGAGGTGACCTCGAGGGCACGCACCTGGTTCGAGCCGAGCTCGTCGTCGAGCTCCTGGCTGAGCACCAGCTCGCGCCCGTAGATCCCACCTTCGTCGTTGCGGAAGGCGAAGTACGCCTTGATGCCGTCGAGGTAGCAGTCGAGGATGCAGGTGCCGAGCGGGTTGTTGGATCGCGTGCCGATCGCCGCGAAGGCGATCTCGTCGTCGGTCACCCCGGGCACCCCCGAGATCGACACGAACGTGTCGCGATCGCTTGCCCCGGCGGCGGTCGTGTCGGTGCCCACGGCTGCGGTGGTGGGCGCGCTCGAGTCGTCGGAGTTGCCGCAAGCGGCAAGCACGAGACCGGCGACGGACACGACGGCGATGGTTCGCGCGAACGAAGCTGGCACGGTTCCCCCCGATTGGCTGCTGTGGCAGTCGCACGCTATCCCGCCCGACTCTCGCCCGAAGGCGAACGCGCCGCGCGAACGGGACGATCCTCACACCTACCTCAAGGAGAGATCTCCGGCCGCAAGTACGCCAACCGCCCGCGCGGTCAGCCGGGCGTGAAGCCGGTGAACTCCGAGGTGGTGTCGCTCGTGAACGCGTAGGTCGCGATGCTCGTCTTCGCGTGGATCCGTGTGATCTGATCACTGGCGCGATCGACCCATTGCGTCATGTCGATCGTTCCGTTCACATCACCCGAGATCGTGATCTTCGTGACGACGACGATGACGTCCACCGATCGACCACCGTTGGTGATCGTCTCGAGCCGGTCGACGCGCGACGCCTGCTCGATGGTGGTGGGCAGACCGGTGGCGGTGAGCTTCCACCCCCACGCCTGGCCGACCTGGAGGTCGGCTGGAGCGAACTGCACGGGAGGCTTGGCCTCGAAGTGCCGCTCGAACCCTGGCCGCGTGAGATCCAACGTGTGGAGCAGGACCTGGTCGCCCGTCCACTGCAGGACCGACTCCTGGTCGTCGCCGGTCTGGCGGACCTTCCCGTCGCCGAGGTGCACCACCGTGGTGGTGGTGTCCATCTCGACGGGCTGCTCGGGGTTGGCGCCGAACTTCGTCGTCCCCGTGGTGTGGAAGCGGTACTGACCCGCCGCTGGCAGGCCAGGCGTGTCGTCGGAGACGCTCGCCGTCGAGCCGGATCCCGGTGCGGCCTTGCTGCTCGCTCCCGTGGATGCCTCGGTCGCGGTCGTCGAGCTCGTGGCGCCACCGGAGCCAGCCTCCACCGCGACCCCGCCGGTCGAAGCGTCGGCCCCCCCGCCGAGCGCGGTGGTGGTCGAGCCATCGCCGCCTCGTGCCGCGACGTTGGCGTCATCTCCACCACCACCGCCGCACGCGGCCAAGAGGAGCGCGGCGAGTGCGGCGACCGCCATCCGGCTCGTCGGCCCCTTCGGTGTGGTCCCCACGGTGTGCATGTCGCTCCCCAGCTCTGCGCGGCCACCTCGATGCGACCCGGCGCGCACAGCGTAGGACGGGCACCGACGCCGCCACGCGTCGCGACCGCGCTGCCAAGGCAGTCAGGCGATGGCCGTGGCGCGGCAGAGGTCGACCCAGGGCAGGTTCACTGGGTGGCGGGAATCGACCAGACCTTCGCTGAGGAGCACCCTGCACAGCACCGTCGCCACCGCCGCCGGCACAGCGTGGTTGTAGGGCCCGTGGAGCTGGCGCATCGTTCGGCTGGCCGGTGTGAGCTCCGCGCAGTACGTCAGCACGTCGTCTCGCTCGACGCCGATGACCAACGATCGTCCCGAGGCGACGGCACCGCCGAAGGTGTCGAGGCAGTTGTGCAGCTGGCGAGCCCAGGCCGTGAGCTCCGCGATGCTCCGAGGCAGCACCAGTCGCAGGCGCGGCGCGAGCACGCGGCCATGCAGGCGACCGACCGTGGGCGGGTAGTCGAGCGCGCCGGCGACCCGGATCGTCCCGCCCGGCCTCGCGGGCGCAACCAGGGCATGGCGAGGAACCCGGACGACCCGCTGATGGCCCGCGGTGGCGGTGGCGCGTGCGGTCGTGGGCGGACCCGGCACGGGTTGGCGCGGGCGAGGATCGATGGGCGTGAGCTCGCGGCAGCGCTCGTGCAGCGCGGTGAGCCCGATCGGCAGACGCAGGCAAGCTCCAGCTGGGATGCCCTCGAGGAGCACCGCCGTGCGAACCAGCAGACGCGGGCCATCGGCAATCGACCCTGCGTCGGTGAGCATCCGCTCGATCCGCCGTGGCCCCATCCAGGAGGCGAGCAGGCGCACACGCCCGATGTCGTCGACCGTGGGGAGCTCGGCTGGATCATGGGATCGATCGTCCGCGCTGTGCAGGACGCGCACGAGCGCATCCGGTGGCAAGACCGAGCGGCCCATCAAGGCCAGCGACAGGGGAAGCAGCGCCGGCGGCGACCCGGCCGGGCTGAGGGGCAGGAGGCTTCGAGCCAGCGCCGCCACCACAGCCCGACTGACCGCGCGCCCGAACAGCACCGAGGACGCCGCACGGGGAGTGGCCTGCGCAAGTGGGCCGGTGGCCCAGCGAGGCACCTCGGTCACCGTGCACGCACCGCGGCCGTAGAGGTGAGCGAGGAGGGGGAACGCGGCACCGGTGAGCGCCCGGGCCAGGTCTCGCTCCGGCGACGCCCAGACCAGATGCTGCTCGCAGTACCCCGCAACCCAGGCGGCGAGCTGTTCGGCGTCCCGCTCGGCGTTCGGAGACGGGGACCCGAGCGCTGATGCAACCACCGTCGGCTGGGCCGACACGTCGACCGGATCGCTTCGCGCGGGCAGCACCAACCCCACCCGGAGGCGGGGTGGTGTGGCGTCCAGCGCGAAGCGCGTCTCGAAGCCGTCGGCGGAGATCGTCAGCGTCGCTCGCGTCGATGGCGCCACCGTGTCGACGGCCATGCGGGGGCTGAGGGCGATGGGCGGCACGCATCCGAACTTATGTTCGTTACGGTGGGGGCGCAATGGGTCAGCGGCGGGAAGACAGCTGAGCCGCACAGGGATCCAGCACCGCCTCGTCGAAGATGCCGTCAACGGGTTTGGGGGAGAGGCTGGGGAGATCGTCATGCCGCGTTCGATGCCAGAGACCTACGAGGCGCTCGCTGCTCGCGTCGGCCGCCGACGCTTCATCGCAGGGGCGGCCGCTGCCGGGGCGGCCACCGCGCTCGGCGGGCCGATGCTCTGGCGACGGCCCGCCCGCGCCGACGACGTGACCGCCGTTGCGCCGCACCTCCAGTATGGCGCCGACCCCCGAACCGCGATGACCGTGTCGTGGTCGACGCCGGTCGCTGTGAACTTCGCCGTGCGGCGCTCCCGGCCCGTCGGCGGGGACTGGTCGGAGACGGTCGCGGCGGAGGATCGCGTCGTGCGGGCCCTCGGCAGCGTCGCCTCTCCGTCGGAGTACCACCACGTCGCGCTCACCGGCCTCGCGGCGGGCGCCACCTACGAGTACGCCCTGGCCGATGCCCCGGTAGGCGCGGTCGGCGGCTCGTTCACCACCGCGCTCGCGGAAGGAGCGCCGTTCGCGTTCACTGCGTTCGGGGACCAGGGCACCGACGGCTCCACGAACGGCACCCGCCCCTCGACCATGACCGCGGCGATCGCCGCCGAAGGGGCCGCGTTCCACCTCCACGTCGGCGACCTCTGCTACGCGAACCGCGCGGGGATGGGGCACGACGATCGGATCCCCGACGAGTGGAACACGCGCGTCGTCGACCCGGCGACGTGGGACACCTGGCTCAAGGACATGACGCGCGTCGCGGCCAACCGCCCGTGGATGCCGACCGTGGGCAACCACGAGATGGAACCCGGCTACGGCCTCCGTGGGTACGAGAGCATGGTCACCCGCTTCACGCTGCCAGGCAATGGCGCTCCCCCGCCGGGCGACGATCCGATGGTCACCTACGCCTTCGACTACGGGAACGTGCGGGTGATCGCGCTCGACGCGAACGACGCCAACTACGAGATCCCAGCCAACCGCGGGTACCTGGCGACCGCGCAGGATGCGTGGCTCGAGGCCCAGCTGCAGTCAGCACGGGCTCCCCAGAGTGGCATCGACTGGATCGTCGTCGGCTATCACCAGTGCAGCTACTGCACCAACCTCCTCCATGGCTCCGACCAGGGCATGCGCGACCGCTGGGATGAGCTCTTCGCCAGCTACGACGTCGACCTCGTGGTGAACGGGCACAACCACTCCTACGAGCGCGCGCACCCCGTGCTCGCGGCGCGGGTCGGGCCGCGCGACGTCGTGAAGCCAGCAGTGGTCGATCCGCGCTCCGACGGCACGACCTTCATCACCGCCGGATGCGGCGGCAGCCCGCGGGTGGAGGCGACCGCGCACCCGCTCTCCTACGTGAGCGTTGAAGGCGGTGCACGCGTGCCGGAGCCGGCGACGTGGTCGGTCGTGCGCTACTTGGACCTGTCGTACATCCGCGTGGAGGTCGACCCGAGCGCGAAGTCGATGACGGTCATCGCGAAGGGCCTTGCCCCCATGCTTCCGGTTCCGGGGCGAGCTCTCGGTGAGGTGGATCGGGTCACCCTCACCCGGGCTTGATGCCGGTGGCGACGGCGGCACACGGTGTCGTGTGACCGGCGTGAGGAGCCACGCGGCAGGATGACGAGATGATGACAGGCGGTCCGGTCTTCATCGGCATGGACGCCATGGACCCGCGGCTCGTGCGTGCGCTGGCGAACGACGGCCGCCTCCCGGTGCTCGCGGGGCTGCTCTCCGCCTGGGATGCCGCGCCCACCTCCAACCCGCTCGGGCTCGTGGTCGGCGGGCTGTGGCCGAGCTTCTGGTCCGGCGTCGGCCCCGCCCACCACGGCTCGTACTGCTTCCGGCAGGTCGTGCCCGGCGGCTGGGAGACGTCGCAGATACGACCGACCGACATCGACACGCCGACCTTCTGGGCCCCCCTCGATGCCGACGGCTACCGCTGCACGGTCTTCGATGTGCCCTTGCTGGCGCCCCGACCCTTGCGGAACGGTCGGGTCATCGGCGACTGGGGCACCCACGACCGCCAGCTCGACTTCACCTGCTGGCCGTCCGAGGTGACCACCTCGGTCCTCACGACGGCCGGTCCCCACCCCATTGACGACGGACGCTGCGACACGCTCGTCGAGCAGCATGGCCACGCGCGCCTGCGCGGGGCGCTGCACGACGCGATCGAGCGTCGCACCGACCTCCTGGTCCGGCTGCTCGGCGACGACGACGACCTGGTGCTTGCGGTGTTCAGCGAGGCCCACTGCGCTGGTCACCACTTCTGGCACCTCCACGACCGTGCCCATCCCGCGCACGACCCGGCGGTCGCTGCCGCGCTCGGGGGCGATCCGTTGGCGGAGGTCTACGAGCGTCTGGACGCGGCCCTCGGTCGCGTGCTGGATGCCGCGGGCGATCGCCCCGTCATGGTGCTGCTCAGCCATGGAATAGGCGCCCACGACGACGGGAACCACCTGCTCGACGAGGTGCTGGCACGGGTGGAGCGAGCGCACTTCGCTCCGGTGGGCATGCGCACACGGGCGCTGGCGGCCACCCTGCCCTACGCACGCGCAGCGAGCCGGCACCTGCGGCGCAGGACCGGTCGCGGGGCACAACCGGTCCCGCGCAGCATCGGACGACTCGATGGCAGTCGCCGCTGGTACCAGGTGCCGAACAACGACCTCTACGGGGGCATCCGGCTGAACCTCCGAGGGCGTGAACCGCGCGGACTCGTGCGACCCGGCCTCGAGGCCGACCGCATCGTCGACCTCCTGACCAGCGAGCTCCTCACGCTTCGCAACGAGGAGACCGGACGGCCCGCGGTGCGTGAGGTGGTCCGCTGCGACGACCACCACACCGGGCCGCGTCGCCACTGGCTGCCCGACCTGTTCGTGGCGTGGGATTGGTCCGCACCGCTGCGCGCCGCGTCCTCCCCCACCATCGGCATCGTCGAGGGGACCGCCGCGCACCTGCGGACCGGCGACCACCGTCCGAGTGGGATGGTGCTCTCCCGAGGTCTCCCGCTGGTCGGCGAGCGCCCGGTCCCCGTGGAGCGGCTCGCCACGTCCCTGGTCGAGGTTATGCGCCGCGCCGGGCCCCCATGAGTGGTGGACCGGTGCCATCGGGTGCGACCCTGACGAGGTGGATGCACCACAGCCGCTGCCCTTGACCGTGCCCCGCGCCTTGTGGCGAGGGCTGCGGCGACGGTGCCCGCTGTGCGGCGGGGGCGACGTGTTCCGCTCGTTCTTCGCGGTGAAGCCACGGTGCCCACGGTGCAACTTCTCCTTGCGGCGGGAGGAAGGACACTGGCTCGGAGCGGTCGGCATCAACACGATCGTCACCTTTGGCCTGCTGTTCGCCACCCTGGCCGTGGTGTTCGCCGTGACCTGGTCAAACCGGCGGGGAGCGCCGGTCTTCCTAGCGGCGTTCGCGGTGGCGGGGGTCGTGCCGTTGGTGTTCTTCGGCCCGTCGCAGACGGTGTGGAGCGCGATCGACCTGCTGATGCGCCCGCTCGAGCCCGACGATGACGTGGACCTGCGTTGGATCCCCGCCCGCCGGCGGCGATCCGGACCGGGAGCTCGTTGAGGTGGGACGTCCCGAATAGGGCCAAAGGTCCCTTCGTACCCGGGCCGCTGGCCCTGTTCACCACCGGATCGCGCCCGCACGATGGGCTCGTGGACGGCATCGTGGTCGGGGTCGACGGCTCCCAGTGGGCGGCACAGGCACTCGTCTGGGCCCATCGCGAGGCCAGGTTGCACGGGTGGCCGGTGACGGCGGTGCTGGCCTGGGGGTACCTCGATCAGCACCACCGCGACGGTTCCGCTCGCTTCGACCCGGACTACGACGCGAACGACGCGAACGACGCGCTCGAGGCGTACGTCACCAGGGCCCTCGGCAAGGATCGAGCGGGCGACGTGCAGCGACGCCTCGTCAACGACCTTGCGGCACCGGCCCTCCTGGGATGCGCGAAGGAAGCCTCGCTCCTCGTGCTCGGAGCTCGCGGGCGCGGAGGGTTCGAGGGCTTGCGGCTCGGGTCGGTGAGCCAGCAGTGCGTGCACCATGCAACCTGCCCGGTCGCGGTGTTGCGCGTCGGACAGGACACCGAACGGGAGGGAACCGCCGTGGAACGAATCGTGGTGGGCATCGACGGCTCGGACAACGCTCGGCGGGCACTGCAGTGGGCGGTCGACGAAGCGCGGATGCGCGGCGCCGCCCTGGAGGTGGTCCACTCCTGGCACACACCAGCGGTGGCCGGCTACCCCTATGTCGCGGCATTCGATCCCGCGGACTTCGAAGAGGTCGCCCACGCCACGGTCGAGGCGGCGCTCGTCGGGATCGACACCACCGGTCTCACCCATCCCATCGAGCGCGTGGTCCGGCAAGGTGGAGCGGCCTCGGTGCTCCTGACGGCCGCCAAGGGCGCCGATCTCGTCGTGGTCGGGTCACGCGGTCGAGGCGGGTTCGCCGAGCTGCTGCTCGGCTCGGTCAG
>JBQTKH010000230.1:0-3602 GCA_052386335.1 Microthrixaceae bacterium | reverse complement strand
GGCGATCGGGTCCACCTCGATGGTGCGGGACTACGCCCCTGACGGTGGATCCGCCGCAAGCTTCCCGGACCCCTGAGCGCGACGGAGGGGTGGCCCTCAGGCCACCCCTCCGTCACCGAGACGTCACTGGTGAGCGACGTTGCTCAGTCGTCGCAGTCGTGAACCTCTTCGTCGCCGCTGACGCCGTCGTCGTCCGTGTAGCAGGTCGTGAAGCGGCCGTTCTGGTCGGCGTTGCCGCCGATGCCATAGGTGCTCTGGCAGTAGTCGTACAGGTCGGCGAGGTCACCGCCCGTGTCGTTGTCGTCAGAGCCGTCAGGGGCGCGGTCCTGGAGGCCCTGGAACGGACCGGGGTACTCGTCCTGCTTGTCGTGACCCCTCTTCTGGCCGTTGAAGAAGGCCGTGCAGTGGCCCTTCTCGCCGGGGTTCTCCGGCTTGTCGGCCCGGGCGATGCCGGCAACGCCGAACATCAAGCCGGCGGTCATGAGGATGGAGAGGAGCCTCTTCATTCGGGTGAACCCCCTGGTGCGATGGACCTTGCGAGATGTCACCCATCTAGTTCGGCGCGCTCTGACGGCGTTCCTTCCCATGACCCTGTCGCCGGATGTGACCCACGGGGTGGAGGCAGGGCAGGGCTGGGCCGCCATCGGCCGTGGGGGTGTGGCCGTGCTAGTCGCGGAAGTTGGAGAACTGCAGCGGGATGCCGAAGTCGTGGTCCTTGAGGGCGGCGATCACCCCTTGCAGGTCGTCGCGCTTCTTGCCCGTGACGCGGAGCTGGTCGCCCTGCACCTGGGACTGCACGCCCTTCAGGTTGAGCATCTTGATGTGCTTGTTCAGCTCGGTGGCCTTCTCCTTCGAGATCCCGGCCACGAGCTTCACGAGCTGACGCGCGCGGGCGCCCGATGCCTCCTCCACCTTCTGGTAGTCGAGGGCCTTGAGCGACACCTTGCGCTTCACGAGCTTCTCCTCGAGGAGCACCCGCAGCGCTGCGAGGCGATCTTCGCTCGCGGACTCGAGCTTGATCTCGGTTGCGCTCAGGTCGATCGTCGTGTCGGTGCCCTTGAAGTCGTACCGGGTGGTGACCTCCCGCACGGCTTGGTCGACCGCGTTGCGGATCTCCTGCTGGTCGATCTCGGACACAACGTCGAAGCTCGGCATGCGCGAAACGCTAGTTGCAGAGCGATTGCCGGCGGGCGACGGGAGGCCGCTATCGTCGTACGCCCTAGGGTCCGTGCCCGAGTGGCCAAAGGGAACTGGCTGTAAACCAGTCGGCATTGCCTACGGAGGTTCAAATCCTTCCGGGCCCACTGATGGGAGCCCCGCCTCGGCGGGGCTCCGTCGCGTCGGGAGCCAGCCGGAGGCAGGAGCGGTAGCGACGCCCGGAGCCGGCATCGACCGTGGCGGGAGCTAGCCGGAGTGCGCTCCCGCCACACCGGCGGAGGCAGGAGCGGTAGCGACGCCCGGAGCCGGCAACGACAACGCGCGGCGCAGGAAGTCGAGCTGGAGGAGCAGCAGGTTCTCGGCCACGTCCTCCTCTGAGGCCATGTGGGTCACGCCCGTGAGGGGCAGCACCTGGTGGGGCCGGCCGTGGGCGAGCAGACGCGACGACAGCCGCAGCGTGTGTGCGCTCACGACGTTGTCGTCGGCGAGGCCGTGGATGAGCATCAGGGGTCGGGTGAGACGGACCGCGTCGTCGAGGAGCGAGCTGCGCGCGTACACGCCAGGGTCGGCGGGGTCGTCGGGCATCCCGAGGTACCGCTCCGTGTAGAAGGTGTCGTAGAGCCGCCAGTCGGTGACGGGTGCGCCGGCGATCGCGGCGTGGACGGCGTCGGGTCGGCGTAGCACGGCCAGCGCCGCGAGGTAGCCCCCGAAGCTCCACCCGCGGATCGCCACCCGCGACAGGTCGAGCCGAGGTTCGATCTCCGCGAGGGCCGACAGCGCGTCGAGCTGGTCCTCGAGCACCGGCTCGGCGAGGTCGAGGTGGATCGCGCGCTCCCACTCGGTGCCGCGGCCGGGCGTGCCGCGTCCGTCGACCACCACAACGGCGAACCCCTGGTCGGCGAACCACTGGGACGACAGGTGCGCTGCCCGGCTCCGCACGACGCGCTGCGCGTGCGGTCCGCCATAGGGATCGAGCAGCACGGGGAGCCGCACGTCGGGCGGCGCGTCGTGGGGGAGCAGCAGGGCGGTGGCCAGATGGCGCTTGCCGAGGTGGTGGATGGTCACGTTCGGTTCGACGAGCGGCCGTGCCGCGTGGCTGGCGATCACGGGTCCGTCGACCACCTGGGTGCGGGCGCCCACGGTGTCGAGCGTCGAGCTCTGGAGCACGACGACCGCGCCACCGACCGCGGCGGCGTGCACCCCGTCGCCCGAGCTCAGTGCCGTGAGGTGCCCGTCGTGCCAGGACCACACGTGGCGACTGGTCGCGTCGTCGAGCGGCCCGGCCGCGAAGACGACTCGGTCGGCGTCGACCTGGCTGACGAGGCGAACGCACAGGTCCTCGGGCGTGACGGGCTCACCACCCACGAGGAGCCGCCGAGTGCCGTCCCGGTCGGCGACCACCACGAGTCGACCATCTGCGAGGCGCTCGGGCGTGCCGGCAGCGCGCTCCACCCACAGGCGGTCGCGGTCCTCCCACAGCATCTTGGTGGCGCCCGTTGTGGGATCGACGGCGGCCACCGCAAAGGAGCGCTGGTCCCGCGAGAACAGCGCGACCAGCGGCCCGTGGCTGTCCCAGGTGCCGTGCGCGAGGTATGGCCAGGCGTCGTGGTCCCACTCGACCTCGAGTGGGGTGCCATCGAGCGGCACGATCCACGCGCCGACGGCGGCGTTGGGGGTGCCCGCAGCGGGATAGGCGACCTCGTTCGGGGGCCGGTCAGGCGCCGCTGGATCCGCGATCCACCAGCGGTCGACGGGGGTGTCGTCGACGCGTGCGGCCAGCAGCGCGCTGCCATCCGGCGACCACCAGTAGCCGCGGAAGCGATCCATCTCCTCGGCGGCCACGAACTCTGCGACCCCCCACCGCACCAGCGGGTCCGCGTCGCGGGCAACGACCCGGGCCGATGCGGGTTCACCGAGCTCGGCCACCCACAGCCCGCGGTCGTGGGCCCAGGCCACCCGGCTGCCGGTCGGGTCGGGGCGTGGGTCCACCACCGGACCGGGCACGTCGAGGACCTCGGAGGTGCCCGCCCGCAGGTCGGCCAGGACGAGACGCCCGGCGAGGGCGGCGACCGCGACGCGGTGGTCGCCATCGGTGGCGTAGGCGGTGATGCCGGCCGCGCTCTCCCGAGCGCGCTCCCGGCGGGCCCGCTCCTCTGGCGGGAGGTCGTCACCGCCCTCGGCGAGCAGCAGCCGCGGATCGGCGATGCAGCGCTCGGCGCCAGCGGGCAGATCGAGCACCCACAGCGCCGTGACCGGGTCTTCAGGGCCTGCGGATCGCAGGAACGCCACGAGCGCACCATCCGGGGCCACCGCGATGTTGCGCGGCGCGCCGAGCGTGAACCGTTGCGTGCGGGCGCTCTGGCGCGGGAACGAGTCGGGGGAGGGCATCAGGTCAGCATCCGTTCCATGAGCACCACGTCGAGCCAGCGGTTGAACTTGCGGCC
>JBQTKH010000229.1:0-41884 GCA_052386335.1 Microthrixaceae bacterium | reverse complement strand
TTCCGCCGTTGCCCGCGACGGCGGAGCAGCGCCTCCGTCGTCAGGACCAGCGCGAGACCGAGCGCCACGCCCAGGGAGTTCGACACCACGTCACGCACCGTGGACACCCGCCATGCAAGGAGCGCCTGCTGCGTCAGCTCGATGGTGGCCGACAGCGCGGCACCCACCACGATGGTGCGGCGACGCCACCGCGGGAGCGCCACGGGGAACAGCACGCCGAACGGCAGGAACAACGCGACGTTGCCGAGATCATCGGCCGTGAGCCCTCGGATCAGGCCCTCGCGCGAGATCGAGCCGCCATTCGAAGCGGGTTCGCCTCGGGCCGCTGCGCGCGCCACGATCTCCATGCGGTGGGCCTTGCCCACGCCGCGATCGACCAACCCGCCGGGGTTCGGTCCGAGCACCGAGGCCGCCACAACCCCCAGATAGAGGACGAACAGGACGACGAGGCGCGAACGGGACACCCCGACATCATGCCTTGCCGTGCCGTCACCAGTCAGTCGGGGCGTAGTCCTTCAGGAACTGGCCCCACACGTGGTGGCCCGTGTTGAAGCCGCTGATGATCGGATCCACGATCCGCGCGGCGCCGTCGACGATGTCGAGGGGAGGGTGGAACCGGTGCTCAGCCCGCTTCTGCTCGGCGAGGTGCACCGGGTCCTCGTCGCTCACCCACCCGGTGTCGACGCTGTTCATGTGGATCCCGCCGGTGTGGTAGTCGGCCGCCGAGGTCCTCGTCATCATGTTGAGCGCGGCCTTGGCCATGTTCGTGTGCGGGTGCCGGGTCGTCTTGAAGCGCCGGTAGAACTGCCCCTCCACCGCCGACACGTTGACGATGTGCTTGTCGCGCTCGGGCGTGCGAGCCATGAGCGGCTTGAGGCGCGCGTTGAGCACGAACGGTGCCACGGCGTTGACGAGCTGCGTCTCGAGCAGCTCAACCGAGCTCACCTCGGCCAAGGTGAGCCGCCACGAGTTCCTTCCGCGGAGATCGACCTGCTGCAGGTCCTGGTCGAGCTGACCGTCGGGGAACAGGTGACCGTGCGTGCCCTCGTCCTCGGGAAGGAGGGCAGCCTGCGACAGCGCGGCAGACGGTGCGACGCCGTCGAGGCCCGAACCGGGCAGGTCCAGCTCTCGGCGATCCGCGATGAGCTCGGCGCCGCGCAGGCCATCTACGCCGCCCAGCAGCGCCCGCGCCTCGAGGGGCATCTGGTCGAGGGCGGCCGTCTCCAGCGCCATCATGTGCCGGTAGAACTCGGCGGGTCGTCGCACGGTCTGACACGCGTTGTTGATGATGACGTCGAGACGGTCACGCGACTGGGTGATGTGATGACAGAACGCCTCCACGCTGGGGGTGTGGCGGAGGTCGAGGCCGTAGATCTCGAGCCGCTCTGACCAGTCGTCGAAGTCGGGCTCCGCCGCATAGCGCAGCGCCGAGTCTCGCGGGAACCGAGTCGTGACGATGAGCGACGCGCCGGCCCGCAGCAGCTTGATGCCCGCTTGGTAGCCGATCTTCACGCGGCCGCCGGTGAGCAGCGCAACGCGACCGCGTAGATCGGTGGTCTCCGTGCGCTTGCGGTAGTTGAGCTCGGCACAGGCGAGACAGAGCTGGTCGTAGAAGTGGTGCACCCGCGTGAAGTGCTCCTTGCACACATAGCAGTGGCGCTCCTCGCCGAGCCCCCGCTCGGCGCGCTCGTCGTCCGCCGTCTCCGCGATCACCCCCTCCGGCACGAAGATGTTGGGGGTGACGAACACCGGTCGGGCTCGCAGCTGACGGATCCCGGTCTCGCCGAGCACGGCCTCGTCACGCTGCACCTTGGCGGCCTTGTCCTGACGCCGACGGGCCTTGGTCTGGCGACGACGCGCCTCGACATCTGGCGCAAACACGTTGCCCGCCGCGTTGAGGAAGCGGATGCGCTCCTCGGCGGTCAGCCCGTCGAGCAGGGAGCGATCCCCCGCGATCGACTCGAGCAGCTCCGTGGCCGCGAGCAGCTCCTTGGTGCGATCGCCGTCATCTGCCACCCCAGAAGGATGCCAGGCCACTGCGTCTCGGCTCCCATCTGCGTGCCCGGGCGCGAAACCGCCCACCATGGGCGAATCCATGACACGAACCCCACCGGGGCCCAGTCGTCCCGCCCGATTCGCCCGTATCGGGTAGGTAGATCGACCTAGGCTCGCCGCCCATGACCGCTGTCTTCGTCCACGGTGTGCCTGAGACGCCCGAGGTGTGGCAGCCCCTTGTTGCCCACCTCGAACGCCCCGACGTCGCTCTGCTCCAGATGCCTGGGTTCGGCTGCGCGCTGCCCGACGGCTTCGAGCCCACCATGCACCGCTATGCCGACTGGCTCGCCGCCGAGCTCGACGCGTTCGACGAGGTCGACCTCGTCACCCACGACTGGGGCGCGCTCCTCTCGTTGCGGGTGCTCGCCGACAAGCCCGCCAACGTCCGCTCGTGGGCGACCGACATGGGGGACCTCGGCCCCGACTTCCGGTGGCACGACACGGCGCGCACCTGGCAGACCCCCGGCGAGGGTGAGGCGCTCATCGACGGAATGGTCGGAGCGAGCATCGCCGATCGCGCCGCGCTGCTCGCGGCCGTTGGTGTGCCCGAGGCCGATGCGGAGGCGATGGCGGGCCACCTCGACGCGACGATGGGCGCCGCGATCCTCACCCTGTACCGGTCCGCGGTCGACATCGGCAACGAGTGGGGGCCGGGCATCGACGCGATCGACGGGCCAGGCCTCGTGATCGCCTCGCTGGAGGATCCGTTCCGCGCTGCCGATCGCGCCACGCGCCTCGCCGAGCGCACCGGTGCCGACCTCGTCGAGCTCCCGGGCGTTGGGCACTTCTGGATGCTCGAGCAACCGGAGCGGGCCGCGCAGATCCTCACGGAGCACTGGCGCCGCATCGGTTGAGGCGCTTCGCTCGGACCGTGAGCTACGCGGGCGTCGACGGTGACCCGACGGCCAGCCCGGTCACCACGCGATCTCGTCCGTCGGCCTTCGCCTGGTAGAGCATGCGGTCGGCTCGCTTCAGCGTGGTGCTCGGTCCGCATCCAGCCACGTGCACGGCAACCCCGCCACTCAGCGTCACCCCACATCCCGACGCTCGCCACCCTGCGACGAGCCGTTCGACGATCTCACCGGCCCCCTGGCCCGCCCCGCGCAGCAGGATGAGGAACTCCTCGCCACCGAAGCGGGCGACGCAGTCGGCTTCGCGAACGGATTCGAGCAGGTAGGTGCCGAGGGCCATCAGGACGCGGTCTCCCTCGGCGTGGCCCCGGCTGTCGTTGACGGCCTTGAAGTGATCGAGGTCGAGGAGCACGAGCGCATCGCCGGGCGCAATGCTGTCGAGCAGCGTGTTCGCGCGCCGCCGGTTGCCGAGCCCGGTGAGGTCGTCGGTGACGCTGGCCCGCTCGAGGAGCGCGGCGGCATCCTCGAGGTGGCCTCGAGCCTGGCTGGCGGCCTGTGACTTCGCGGCGATGACCTCCGAGAGCAGGATCGCGAACGGGATCGCGATCGCCACTGACGCAACGGAGTCGCTGGAGGCCGATGGGCTGTCGGGCAGGAACGGGATGATGTACATGGCAGCACCGAGCGGCGCCATCATCAGGGAGGTGCGAGGCGGATGCCACGAGCCGATCCACGCGAACACGACTCCGAACCACAGCGCGTACAGCGGGCCGACGCCCTTGGGGTCGATCCACTGCGCCGACACGATCAGCCCGAACGCCACGGGCGCGAGGACAAGCGTCGCGCGCGGGTGCCAGCGTCCCCACGGCAAGGTGCCCGCGGCGATCCCGAGCAGGATCGTCAGGATGTTGACCTGCTGTCCGCCGCCGGCCCCCTGGCCACCGGGAACCAGCTGGTTCAGGAAGCCGAGGCCACCCGCCGCAACGAACAGCACCGCGGCCTGGCCCGACGCTGTCTCGATGTGGCGCGATCGTCTCATCTGGTCCCCCGACGGTGTTCCTACCGCACCATCATCGTCTCGCTGCGGTATGCGCACGATGGTCCATCCGCATCATTCCGTCGGGCCTGGAACTAGAACGCGTTCTAGTTCTAGGGTGCGGGGCACCGCACACCAGGGGGAAGCGCACGATGACGGCCACCATGCAGCCTGACGATCACTACACGGTCATCTCCGCCGACT
Organism: Microthrixaceae bacterium; assembly: GCA_052386335.1. Lineage (GTDB taxonomy): Bacteria > Actinomycetota > Acidimicrobiia > Acidimicrobiales > VFJN01 > VFJN01. Next base: position 37,738 of record JBQTKH010000229.1, on the reverse strand, counting down.
GCCACGCCGGCGGCTCCCACGCCTCGTACCGGGAGTACCTCGACCCCGCCTACCACGAGGACTTCGACGCATGGCGCGGCGAGTACAAGAACCCGTACAAGGACCTGGGCGACAACCGACGGCTGCGCAACTGGGACAACGAGATGCGCAACTCGCAGCAGGAGGCCGACGGCGTCGTCGCCGAGGTCGTGTTCCCGAACACCGTCCCGCCGTTCTTCCCGAGCTTCGTGCTCTTCGCCAAGCCGCCGACCGCCGAGGAGTACGCCCATCGTCGAGCCGGCGTGCACGCCCACAACCGGTGGCTGGTGGATTGGTGCGGTGAGTTCCCGGAGCGGCGCGCCGGCGTTGGGCAGATCTTCCTCAACGACGTCGACCACGCGATCGAGGACGTGCACTGGATCAAGGAGCACGGCCTGCGCGGCGGCATCCTCCTGCCGAACATCGCCCCCGACGTGAAGTGGGTGAAGCCGCTCTACGACCCGGAGTACGACCGGCTCTGGCGCGTGTGCGAGGAGCTCGAGATCCCGGTGAACGTGCACAGCGGCACCGGCAACCCCGACTACGGGCCGTACACCACGTCGATGCTGCTCTCCATCAACGAGGTGGTCTTCTACTCGCAGCGACCGTTCGTGCAGATGGTGCTCTCAGGTGTCTTCGAGCGCTTCCCGGGCCTCAAGTTCGTGATGACCGAAGCCGGATGCTCGTGGGTGCCCGGCATGCTCGAGCAGCTCGACCGCATCCTCGGCAGCATCCGCGACTCGGGGGCCACCGGCGAGATCCGCTACAGCAGCGACCAGGTCGTGCAGCGATCGGCCACCGACTACTTCCACCAGAACGTGTGGATGGGCGTGAGCAACCCGGGCCCGGCCGACGTCGCCGCACGCGACATCGTCGGGGTCGATCGCTTCATGTGGGGCAGCGACTACCCGCACGACGAAGGGAGCCATCCGTACACCCGCGAGCACCTGCGGGCCCGGTTCAGCGACGTCGATCCGGTCGATGTCCGCAAGATGCTCACGGAGAACGCCGCGGCGCTCTACGACTTCGATGTCGCCGCACTCGCGCCCCTGGCTGCTCGCATCGGACCCACCGTGGCGGAGATCGCCACGCCGATCGAGGGCGTGCCCGACGACCCGCTCGGGAAGATGTCCGACGACATGGACGCGCGAGCCATCACGTGAGCGGCCTCGTCCTCATCGACGACCCGGCGCCGCACGTTCGCCGCCTCACCCTCAACCGCCCCGAGAAGCGCAATGCCCTGAACCATCCCCTGCGAGGCGAGCTGATCTCTGCGCTGCAGGCTGCCGACGTGGACGACGCCGTGCACGTCACGATCATCCGCGGCGCCGGCACCTGCTTCTCGGCGGGGTACGACCTCGGCGGCGGCAACGAGGGTCACGACTACCCGCACTTCACCGCGCCGGGTGAGGGCCAGTGGCCCCGTCACGTGACCGAGACGTGGATGGGCATCTGGGACCTGCAGAAGCCGGTGATCGCCCAGGTGCACGGGTACTGCCTGGCCGGGGGCAGCGAGCTGGCCACCGGATGCGACCTCGTCTACGTCGCCGACGACACCAAGATGGGCTACCCCGCGGTGCGCTTCGGCGTGCCCGACATGCAGTTCCACGCATGGCTCCTCGGCATGCGAGCTGCCATGGAGATGATGGTCACCGGCGACTCGATCTCAGGCGTCGAGGCGGTGCGGCTCGGCTGGGCCAACCGTGCCTTCCCCGAGGCCGACCTCGACGAAGAGGTGCTGGCCGTCGCGAAGCGCATCGCACTGCTCCCGCCCGACATCGTGCAGCTCAACAAGCGCACCGTGCACCGCGCCATGGACCACATGGGCCTGCGCCAGTCGATCCGAGCCGGCACCGACATCTGCGCGCTCGGCATCCACCAGGAGAGCTTCGAGGTGTTCCTCGACGAGATGCGCACCAAGGGCCTCACCGCCGCCCTCCAGCACCGCGACGAGCCCTTCGGCGACTACCGCACCACCGACCACCGTCCGAGGCAATAGGTTCCGTCCGACCGCCAAGCGCGAGCGGTACCCGGAGGCCTGGATCCGCGGCTCCATCCCCTGACGGGGCGGGGGCGGGACCGACCGCCCAGGTCGTGCCTGCGCTCCCGCGCGAACCACCGGTGTGGGAGGCTGACCGCATGGGGACCGAGGTCGAGGCTGCCGCGCCAGCGAGCGCGTGGCGTCGAACGCTCCTGAGAGCGCAGCTCGTCCACGCGGACGACGCCGAGCTCGACTGGCTGATCGCCGAGGCCGGAACCCGAGAGGGTGCCTGGCACCAGCTCACGCAGACCATGGCACTGCTCGTGCCGATCGTGATCTACAACGTCCTCGTGTGGTCGCGCATCGGCGGCGTGCTCGTCGGCCTCCTCGTCGGCGCGGGCTTCGTCGTGGTCATCGTGCCGCTGGGGCTTGTGTTCGAACGGCGCGTCGATCCGCGACTTCGGCAGGCCCGTTTTCGCACGTTGAAGCGGTCACCCACACCCGACGACCCCACCGTGCCCGCCGACGCCCCCAAACGTCGACGCATCGTTCGAATCAAGCGAGCGCTCCCACCCCTGTACGCCGCGCTCATCACCGCAACGATCGCCGTCCCGCTGTTGGATGGCGACGAGCCACCGCGGGGTCCAGCCTTGCACGGCTTCGACGGCATCCAGGTCGGCGAGGCGATGTGCCTGCTCGATGCGTCGTCCCGCCTGAACCTGAGCGCGACCGTGATCAACAACACCGACGACGACTACGTGATCACGCTCCGCGCCGATGTCTCCACTGCCGACAACGCCTACGCGAGCGAACAGGACCTGCTCGTCCCGGCGAAGTCATCGAACACCCACTTCAGCACGTTCACCGGGCTCACCGCCCCCGCTGAGCGATGCCAGCTGACCCAGGTCGACCAACGCCGCGTCGAGCGCTGATCGCCGAGGGCCCCCGGCTACTCAGGTTGCCGTCGACCCGATGGCACGGGCATGGCCCCAGTAGTTCCACACGATGATCCCGACCACTCCCGTCAGCGCGATGAGGGCGATCCAGAACGCCTTGGCCCGCACACCTCGCCGGAAGGCCGACTCCGGGATGCGCGCGACCCCGATCAGCGCGTCGATCCAGACGTACAGGAACCCGAGCCACAGCCCGACGCCGAGCACCGGGATGACGACGTTCATGCGCCGGCCCTCGTCATCGTCGCCTCAGATCCGTTCGAGGTCGGCGCCGTCGAAGAGGGGCTCGATGTGCTCCGCCTCGACGTCGGCTTGGATCTCGGCGTCGGTCGGCGCCGCGGACAGATCGCGGGCGGCGGTGAGGGCAGCGCCGAGCAGGCGGCCGTCGCTGGAGGTGTTGAGGAAGAGCTGGTCGTGGCCGAGCACCCACCGCACCGCTCGCCCGATCACCTCGGGATCGGTGACCGGCTCGTACCAGCTGAAGCGTCGGCCGTCGTAGCCCTGGGGCCAGCGGTGGCGCGCGATCGCCTTGATCGTCTGCACGGCCACCTGGTCCTCGGCACAGCGGGCGAGGAGCGCCTGGACGTCGGCGCGGTAGGTCGGGTCCTGCAGCCCCACGAAGCTGAACGGCAGCAGCACCGACGCGAACGGGAAGCGCTCGAGGCTCCGAAGGTGCATCGCGGCGATGCGGTTGCCGTGGCCGGTGACGCCGATGTGGCGCACAAGGCCCTCGTCCTGCGCCCGCACCATCGCCTCCACGGCGCCACCCGGGCCGTGGGCCACCTCCCACTCGTCGGGCTCGACCAGGTTGTGCAGCTGGATGCTGTCGACGTAGTCGACCCGGAGCCGTTCGAGGGACCGCTCGAGCTCGGCGCGCGCGGCATCGCCTCGGCGCTCACCCGTCTTGGTGGCCAGGAAGAACCGGTGGCGGTGCTCAGCCATCCATGGCCCGATCCGCAGCTCCGAGTCGCCGTAGCTGGCGGCCGTGTCGAGGTGGTTGACGCCGGCGTCGAGCAGTACCCGGAGCACCTCGTCGGCCCGCTCCTGGCGCATGCCCCCGAGCGCAGCGGCCCCGAAGATCACCCGCGTGCTGTCGTGGCCGGTCCTCCCGAACGGCGCCGTGGCGATCACAGCCGCCAACCTAGGTCGTGTCACCGATCTGGGCACCCAGACGCCGAATCCGTGACACCACGCCCACCCCGCGAGCGCTCAGACGGGGGCGTCGAGCGGCAGCCGCGGCGACCGAGGCTGGCCGAGGCTGGCCCGCAGGTCGTCGACGAGATCGTCTCGGATCGCCTTGGCCAGCGGTTCGTCCCAGAGGTTCACCTGCTGCAGCGGATCCTCGGTGAGGTCGTAGAGCTCGCCCTCGGTGCCGTCGTGGACCGTACCGGGCAGGCACGCTGTGCACACCCACCCGTCGCGGGTGATCGTGCGCAGGTGCACCGCGATGCCGCGATGCTCGCTGTCCCACTCGGTGAGCACGCGCTCGAACCCGCGCTCCTGCGCCTCAGCATCGGTCGACGGCAGCGCGCTCCCCTCCATCCAGTCCGTGCTGGGCACGTCCGCGATGTGACAGAAGGTGGGCGCCAGGTCGACGAGCCCCACCGGCGCGGTGACGGTGGCCGGCGCGATGCCGGCTGACGGCGCCGGACGCCAGATGAGCGGCAGTCGCATGAGGCCATCGACGTGGTACGGGCCCTTGAACATCAGGCCGAAGTCGCCGCCGAGCTCCCCGTGGTCGGTGGTGAACACGACATCGAGGTCTTCACCCCAGCCGCGCGCCTCGATCGCTCGCAGCACCCGGCCGATCGCCTCGTCGATCAGCTCCACCTCGATCGCGTTGCGGGCGGTGACCTCGCGCAGCTGGTCGACGGTGAGCGTGGCCGGCACCCAGCGAGCAGGCGCCTCGTAGTTCGACACGAGCGTGCCGTCGTACCAGCGGCGCCATTGCGCGGGCTTGGCATCGAGCAGCCGCTCCCGCTCCCCTGCGCGCTGCGGGTAGCCCGCAGGGAGCGGCACCTCCCGCCAGTCGATCCGGCTCAACTCGGAGGCGGGGGGGTCCCACGGGTGGTGCGGGTCGGGGAAGCTCATCCACGCGAGCCAGTCGTCGTCGGCGGCGAGGCCGTCGAGCCAGCCGATGGTGCGGTCGGCCACCCAGTCCGTGTGGTACCACTCGCGCGCCACCGGATTGTCCTTTACCTGGGGCGCGCCCGTCGCACCGCCGCCCGTCGCGCTCACCTCGAGCTCGGCATCGAGCACGGCGAAGAACCCGCCGAGCGCCTCGGGATGCTCAGCCGTCATCCAGCGGGCGTAGTGCAGCGCGCCCATCGGACTGTGGGTGGCGAACTCGAGGTGGTCGAAGCCCCGATGCGGCCCGATCGTGCCGTCGTGCCACGGCGAGTTCGCCGTCGGCGTGCCCGCGCGGGCGAGCCCGTTCTCGACGAACCGACCGAACGGATCGAGGAACGGTTGGAAGTGCGGCTTGCCGACGAGGGCCGTCTTGTAGCCCGCTCGATGGAGCTCTTCGGCCACCGAGGGTGCGTCGACGGGCAGTGCGACGCCGTTCATCCACACGCCGTGCGTGCTCGGGTGCTGGCCGGTGAGCATCGTGGAACGAGACGGCATGCACACGACCGACTGCGGCACAGCCCGCTCGTAGCGCACCCCCTGCGCAGCGAGCCCATCGACCACCGGGGTGCGGGCGATGGTGCCGCCGTTGCACCCGAGCGTGTCGTAGCGCTGCTGGTCGGTGGTGATGAACAGGATCTTGCGACCCATCAGGCGGTCGCTCCCGCAGCCACCGCGTCGAGCGCGGGGCCGGAGCCGCGCTCGAGCTGGGCGGCGAGCTCATCGAGCGCGCCCTGCATCGCGCCGCCGAGCACGACCGCCATCGGAGCGGGGTCGACGTCGGTGGCATACGCGACCACGCAACGGTCGTCGCCGAGGGGGATCACGTCGATCGAGGCGAGGTGCTCGGTGAACACGCCCCCGGAGATGCGGTACTGGAACCGTCGCTGGATCGAGTCGATCGTGAGAATCTCCTCGGTGAGCTCCACCCCCGCGCCAGTGGTGACCGTGCGGGTGGTGTCTTCGACCGTGCACGCGACGACGCCCGGGAACCAGAGGTGCAGGAGCTCTGGTCGGCTGACGATCGCCCAGGCCTGGTCGGCGCCCACGTGGATCACGCGGTGACGGCGTTCGGTGGAGCGCATCGGGGCGATCGTATCTATTGACACATGATCTGACAATACCTAGCGTTCGGGCATGCCGACGAACCTCTTGCTCGACTCGTTGCAGCGGCGGATGCGGGCCATGCACTCGCTCTACGAGGACGCCCGCTCCTCGATGGACCTGTCCCACGTGAACCACTTCGAGCGCGAGGGGGTGCTGCCCATCGCGTTCTGCCTGTTCCACTACACGAACATGCAGGACGTGTCGGGCGCCGTCATCAGCGGCGAACCCGTCGTGTGGAGCGCCGAGTGGCAGGCCCGGGTGCAGATGGCGATCGACGACCACGGCAAGGAGCGCCCGGTCTCGGACATGATCCACCAGCGCATCGGCGACTACGACGCCTTCTGCGAGTACCAGACCGCCGTGTTCGCCCGTACCGAGACGTGGCTGGCCGGCCTCGACCCCGCGGAGCTCGACCGCGTGCTGATCCCCCGCCCGCTCCCCCCGGTCGTGGCCAGCACCTACAGCGCCCGCGTCGCCGACGAGCAGGGCATCACCGTGCTCGACGCCATCGAGTGCTGGATCTACCAGCACGGCCTCCGGCACATGGGCGAGATCGAGCTCGCCCGCGGCCTCGTGGGCCTCGGAGGCATGACGAGCTGACGCGCTGGGTACGGCCTCCCCGATGACGGCAGCATCGGCGGTGGACCAGCGCGGCCCGTGGGCCACCGAAGGCGTGGAGCTCGTCGCGGCCGCCTCCGGTGGGCTCCTCTTCGGGATCCCGATGCTCATGACCATGGAGGTCTGGTGGACCGGGTCGCACACCACGCCACTGCAGGCGGCCGGGGTGCTCGTGCTGACCAGCATCCCGGTGTTCCTGCTCAACCGCACCTCGGGGTTCCGCTCGACCCGAGACGTCCGCGTCCGCGACGCGGTCATGGACACCGTCGAGGCCGTGGCGCTGGGCCTCGTGCTCGTGACCGTCGTCCTGTACCTGCTCCGTGAGCTCACCCCCGACACCCCGATCAGCGTTGCGATCGGCAAGGCCGTCTACGAGGCCTTCCCGTTCTGCCTGGGCATCAGCGTCGCCAACCACTTCCTGCGCGGCGAGCGCACCGAGGGCGACGACGACGAGGCGACCGAAGCGTCCCCCGACGGCGGCCTGAGCGCGACTGCGAAGGACATCGGCGCCACCGTGATCGGCTCGGTGTTCGTGGCCCTGAACATCGCCCCCACCGATGAGGTGCCGATGATCGCGGCGGCGCTCGACCCGCTCGGCATCCTCGCGCTCATGGCTGCATCGCTCGCCGTCTCCTACGGCATCGTCTTCGGGGCGGGGTTCAGCCGTCAGGACCAGCGCCGTCAGCACACCGGGCTGCTCCAGAGCCCAGCGTCGGAGACGGTCAGCTCCTATCTCGTGGCACTGGCCTGTGCCGCGCTGATGCTCCTCATGTACCAGCGTCTCGGCGGGCCATGGACCCTCACCCTCGACAAGGTCGTCGTGCTGGGCCTCCCCGCCAGCATCGGCGGGGCGGCCGGAAGGCTGGCGATGTGACCGTCGCGACGCCCACCGACTCCACCAAGCGCCCGGCGGGGCGCGGCCCGCGCACCGGCGCCGAGTGGGTGACCTTCACGATCGCCTGCGCGCTCCTCGTCGCCCTTGCGGTCGTCATCGTCACGCGCTCTGGCGACGATGCCCCGGCCGAGCCGGTCGCGTCCCAGACAGGCTCGATCATCCGCAGCGCAGCCGGCTACGAGGTGCCCGTCGAGGTGCGCAACGTCGGCGGGCGCACGGCGGCCGAGGTGCAGGTGCGGGTTGAGCTCACGATCGGCGGCGAGGTCAGCGAATCGGATCAGGTCGTCGACTTTCTGGCCGGCGACGACAGCGAAGATCTCACGTTCGTCTTCGAGGACGACCCGGCCGACGGCGAGCTCGTCGTCGAGGTCGTGGGCTACGCCACGCCGTAGCGCCGCCCGCAGCGACCCGGCGAGGGTCAGTCAGATACCTGACAGGTTCTCGAAACCGACGCGCTCCAGAGTCGAACCCCTCGGTTCACGCAAGGGCCACAGAGGCGAATCAGCGCGTCCTTAGGTTCAGCAATGGGTCAGACAACGTCGATCGGGCCCCGCATCTGAGCCTGAAAGGAACCACATGTCACCTCGTCCCCTAGGCCGCACCCCCCGAGGGCGGTCGTTGCGCACCAAGGCCCTCGTAGGGCTCTCGGTGCTCGGCGCCGCCCTCGTGGCGTTCCCGGCCATCGCTGGCGCGCAGGAGGAGGCCGACCCCGTCGTCACGCTCGGCCAACAGGTCAACCTGCTCTGGATCGTCATCGGTGCCGTGCTGGTGATCTTCATGCAGGCGGGCTTCGCGCTCGTCGAGACGGGCTTCAGCCGCGCCAAGCACGCCTCCCACGTGATGAGCACGAACTTCGCCATCTTCGGGCTTGGGTTCGTGGGCTTCTTCCTCGTCGGGTTCGCCTTCATGTTCGGTGGCTTCAGCTACGTGCTGCCTGGCTACGACTTCGGCTACGTGTCGGCCATCGGCGACGACCTGCTGAAGGTCGGCGACTGGGTGTTCCTGTGGCAGGGCGGCTTCGCCCTCGACGGCTGGCAGGCTGCCGGAGGCGCCGCGGTGCTCGGCTTCTTCCTCTACATGGTCGCCTTCATGGACACGGTGGCCACCATCCCCACCGGATCGATGGCCGAGCGTTGGCAGTGGAAGAACTTCGTGCTGTGGGGCTTCTTCTGCGGCGCCATCTACTACCCGCTCTTCGGCGCCTGGACCTGGGGTGGCGGCTGGCTGAACCAGCTCGGCAACAACCTCGAGCTGGGCTTCGGCTACGTGGACTTCGCAGGCTCCGGCGTGGTGCACGCCATGGGCGGCGCGGCGGCGCTGGCCGGCGCGATCGCCATCGGTCCCCGCATCGGGAAGTTCAACGCTGACGGCAGCGCCAACACGATCCCGGGCCACCACATCCCGATGGCGCTGCTCGGCACGTTCATCCTGCTGTTCGGCTGGTTCGGCTTCAACGCCGCCTCCACCTTCGCGGCAACCGATGTGCAGTTCGCCGTGGTGGCCGCCAACACCGCCATCGCCGGCGCCTTCGGTGCCGTGGTGGCGATGCTGTGGATCATGAAGAAGACGAACAAGCCCGACCCCGGCATGATGGCCAACGGCATGCTCGCTGGGCTCGTGGCGATCACAGCCCCGTGCGCCTTCGTCACCCCTCAGGTGTCGGCGCTCATCGGCACGATCGCGGCGATCCTCGTGATCGAGTCGATCGGGTTCATCGAGCGGCGCGGGATCGACGACGTGGTCGGCGCCATCTCGGTGCACGGCGTGTGCGGTACCTTCGGCGTGCTCTGCATCGGGCTCTTCGCCGACGGCACCTACGGCGCCGGGTGGAACCTCACCACCGAGGGCGCCGCCGGCGAGGCCAGCGGCATCACCGGTGTGTTCTACGACTTCGAGCTCGGCATTCGTCAGCTCGGGGCTCAGGCGATCGGGGCACTCGTGATCTGGACGGTGATGCTCGGCATCGCCTACCTCTGGTTCAAGCTCAGCGACAAGATCACGCCGCTGCGCTCGGCAGAGGCCGACGAGATCGGTGGCCTCGACCTCCCGGAGATGGGCGCACTCGCCTACCCCGAGTTCGAGTTCGCCATCGAGAGCTCGGACCCGGAGATCGGCGTGCGACCGCACATCGGCTCCGCCCGCGGAAGCGTCCACGAGTCCTGACCAATCGCGTCAGCATGGTGACCGGGCGGGTACGGCATCCCCGTACCCGCCCGGTCCGCGTCTCGCCCCATCCAGCCCCTCACGAACCCTGATCCCATGGACATCGCCGAATTCCTCCGCCACATCCTCATCGTCCTGATCGCCGCGAAGGTGGCCGCCGAGGTCGCCGAGCGCATCGGCATCCCCGCCGTGGTGGGCGAGATCGTCGCGGGCATCGCGATCGGGCCGTCGCTGCTCAACATCGTGGGCAACGGGGGCGGCGACGAGGTGCTGCGAACGCTGGGCGAGCTCGGTGTCATCCTCCTGCTGCTCGACGTCGGCCTCGAGATGGACCTGCGCGAGCTCGGCCGGGTGGGACGCACCTCGTTCCAGGTCGCCACCGTGGGCGTGGTGGCCCCCATGGTGCTGGGCATCGTCGTGATGCAGGCCATGGGCAACGACTTCACGACCTCCCTGTTCGTGGGGGCCGCGTTGACCGCTACGAGCGTCGGGATCACCGCCCGGGTGTTCGGCGACCTCAAGGCGCTGGCCACCACCGAAGCGCGCATCGTGCTGGGCGCCGCGGTGGCTGACGACGTCATGGGCCTCGTCGTGCTGACCGTGGTGGTGCGGCTCGTCGCCGATGGCTCGGTGTCGGTGCTTTCGGTGGCCGGCATCGTCGCCGTCGCCGTGCTCTTCCTCGTGCTCGGCGGGCTGGGCGGGCTCCGCCTCGGCCCCCCGCTGTTCGCGCTGATCGAGCGGGTCTCACGATCGTCGGGCACGATGGTCGCCCTCGCCCTCGCCTTCACCCTGGCCTTCGCCGAGCTGGCCGACGCCGCCCGGCTCGCCCCGATCGTCGGTGCGTTCGTCGCCGGCATCGCCCTGTCGAAGAGCCGTCAGGCCGACCAGATCCGCCGCGAGCTGCTGCCCGTCGGACACCTGTTCATCCCCGTGTTCTTCCTCCAGATCGGCATCGACGCGGACGTCGAGGCCTTCATGCGGGCCAGCGTGCTGCGTGACGCAGCCCTGCTCCTCGCCGTCGCGGTGGTCGGCAAGCTCATCTCGCCGCTCGGAGCGATCGGCGCGCCGGGCGACAAGATCCTCATCGGCCTCGGCATGCTGCCCCGCGGCGAGGTCGGGCTCATCTTCGCCACGATCGGCCTCCAGCAGGGCGTGCTGGGCCCCGACCTCTACGCGGCCCTGCTGCTCGTCGTGCTCGTCACCACCCTTGCCGCCCCCCAGCTCTTGAAGCTGCGGTACTCGTCGCTCCGGGGTCGGATCGTCGCCACCGCCACTGCACCCGACGCGCCCACCCCCGATGGCGGGTGGCTTCGTGTCGGCCGCGACGACGTCGACCTCGCGGGCCGGCCCCCCGACAGCCTCGTCGTGCCTCTGGCCTTCGATGCCGCCCTCGCCCTTGCTCGACGTCGTCCCACCGACGCGCTCGTCGACTGGCTGAACGCCGCCACTCCCCCACCGGTCGTGTGGAACGAGCGCCTCACCGCCAAGCTCCTCGACGTCATGGAGTTCGGCACCGCCCGATCGTGGCGGTTCCTCGAGGTCTCGGGCGTGCTGGAGCACGCTCTGCCGGAGGTGGCCGACGCGCTCCATCGCCGCGGGCGCGACCCCTTCTCGCTCGACCCGCTGGCCGGCCATCGCCTCACCTCATTGGAGCGCCGACGACAGCTGGTGGCGGAGGATCCCCTGGCCGTCGAGATGCACCGGCTCGATCACCCTGATCACCTGGTCCTGGCCCTGTTCCTCGTCGAGGTGCTCGACGCGGCGGCCAACCCCTCCGCCGCAGCGCGTGCCACCCTGCGCCGACTCGCACTGCCCGACACCGATGTCCGGCAGGTGCAGCGGCTCGTGGACGACCGCGACCTGCTGTGGTCGGCGTCGCACCAGCCCCGGGCGATGACCGAGGAGGCCGTGCTGCAGCTGGCAGATCACCTCGACAGCCCAGAGGAGGCCCGTCACCTCTACGTGCTCAGCGCCCTGCGCGATGAGGGTCGTGAGCGCTGGGAGGTGCAGCGGCTGCGGTCGCTGTACGAGCTCATCCAGGTCGTGCTGGCCGACGACGACCTCACCGGCAACCAGGCCCGGTCGCTGGCCGAGCAGCGGCGCCAGACCGCGCTGTCGTTCCTCGATGGGAACCCCGGACCGGCCCAGCGCTTGGCCACCGCACCCCGCGCCTACGTGCTCCGCACGCCTCCCGAGACCATGGCGCGCCATGCCCTGCTACTCGAGCCGCCGCCGAGCCCGCTGAAGGTGGGGGCCACGCCGACCGATGAAGGCCGCTGGTGGGTCGACGTCAGCTGCCGGGACCAGCCGGGGCTGCTGGCCTCGATCACCCACGCGCTGGCCGACCACTCCCTGAGCGTCGTGGAGGCCGTCCTCGCCACCTGGGAGGACGGCGAGGTGCTCGACTCCTTCCTGGTGGATGCGCCCGGCCCGCTCGATGCCCCGTCGCTGCGTGCCTCGCTGATGGCCGCCCTCGACGATCCGGCCCCCTCGCCGCCACTCCCCGAAGCGCAGGTGACCTTCGACGGTACGGCGTCGCCCTGGCACACGATCTGCGAGGTCGTGGTGGAGGACCGCGTCGGGGTGCTCCACGCCGTGTCCACCGCCTTCGCGGCGGCCGGAATCCTCGTGCGGGCCGCGCGCGTCAGCACCGAGGACGCACTCGTCATCGACCGCTTCGAGGTCACCGACGGGGACGGCGCCAAGCTCACCGGCGAGCTCGAGGCGGCCTTCCGCGACCTCCTGCGCTCCGGGGTGACGGCGCGTCGACGCCGCTTCGGTCGTCGACGGCTGGCGCGAGCCCAGGCCTGACGGGACGGTCCGCGCACCCGCACCCAGTTCAGCCATCCTTCAGGTGCCGGCGGCGATGGTGGCAGGCTGATCCGGAGGTGGCCGATGCGCGTGCTGGTGGTCGAGGACGAGGAGCGACTGGCCCGGTCGTTGGCACGCGGTCTCGAGGCCGACGGCTTCGCGGTCGATGTCGCCCTCGACGGCACTGACGGCCTTTGGATGGCCCGCGAGCGCCCGTACGACGCGCTCGTGCTCGACATCATGCTCCCCGGGATCAACGGCTATCGGATCTGCGCCACCTTGCGCGACGAGGAGAACTGGACGCCGATCCTGATGCTCACCGCCAAGGACGGTGAGCTCGACGAGAGCGAGGCGCTCGACACCGGCGCGGACGACTACCTCACCAAGCCGTTCAGCCACGTCGTGCTCGTGGCGCGCTTGCGGGCGCTCATGCGGCGAGGGGCCCGGGAGCGCCCGGCCGTACTCGCCTGTGGCGACCTGCGCCTCGATCCGGCCAGCCGGCGCTGCTGGCGCGGTGAGGTCGAGGTGGCCCTGACGCCCCGCGAGGTGTCGGTGCTGGAGTACCTCCTGCGCCACGTCGGCCAAGTGCTGTCCAAACGCGAGATCCTCGACCACGTGTGGGACGACGACTTCGAGGGCGACCCGAACATCGTCGAGGTGTACGTGCGTCACCTGCGCCGCAAGCTCGACGAGCCCTTCGAGCGCGCCATGATCGAGACCGTGCGTGGCGCCGGCTACCGGCTGGCCGTCGATGGCGGCTGAGCCCCACCACCATCCCCGGGGGTGGCCGCGCTGGCGCAGCGTGCGGGTGCGCACGACGGTGGCGGCCACGCTCGTCGTCGGGCTCGCGCTGCTCATCGCGTCGGGCGCGCTGCTCGGCGTGCTGCGGCGGTCCCTCGAGGACAACGTCGAGACCTCGGCCCGGTTGCGGGCCGAGGACGTGACCGCCCTCCTGGAGTCGGGCAGCGCCCCGGAGGAGATCTCCGTGGAGGAGAAGCCCGAGGAGGACCTCTCGCTCGTCCAGGTCATCGACGCCGACGGCCAGGTGCGGGTGTCGTCGGACAACGTCGCCGGCGAGCCTCCGATCGCGGCGTTGCGAGACGGCGCTGTGGCGCGGGTGCGCGGGCTGCCGATCAGCCCTGAGGATCCGTACCTGGCTGTGGCCTCGTCCACCGACCGCCTCGAGGATGGCAGCGTGCTCACGGTCCTGGTCGCCCGCTCGCTCGAACCAGCCAGTGAGACGATCGGTCGGGTCGCCCAGGTGCTCGGGCTGGGGCTTCCGCTGTTGCTTGCCATCGTCGCCGTGACCACGTGGATCGTGGTGGGTCGGGCGTTGCGTCCGGTGGCCGACATCAGCGCCGAGGTGCAGGCGATCACGGACACACAGCTGGACCGCCGCGTGCCCGAGCCGGCTGGCGACGACGAGATCGCGCGGCTCGCTCGAACGATGAACGCGATGCTGGCCCGCCTGCAAGGCTCGCGCGACCGCCAGCGCCAGTTCGTCTCCGATGCCTCCCATGAGCTGCGGAGCCCGATCGCCAGCATCCGGCACCAGCTCGAGGTGGCGCTCACCCACCCTGACGCGGCGGACCTGCCCCAGGTCCTTGCCGACCTCCACGAGGAAGATCTGCGCATGCAGCAGACCGTCGACAGCCTCCTCGTCCTCGCCCGCGCCGACGAGGGCGCTGGCCAGCGCCCGCACCAACCGGTCGATCTCGACGACATCGCGCTCACCGAAGCGCGGCGGGTGCGAGCCGAGGGCCACGTCCAGATCGACGCATCACCCGTTGCGCCGGCGCGGGTGCTGGGCGACGCGCCACAGCTGGCCCGCGCGGTGCGCAACCTCGTGGACAACGCGGCGCGCCACGCCCGCAGCCGCGTGGAGATCGGCACCGACGTGCAGGGCGCCGACGCGGTTCTGTGGGTGCAGGACGACGGCCCCGGGGTGCCAGCGGACGAGCGCGAGCGGGTGTTCGAGCGGTTTGCCCGTATCGACGACGCGCGGGCGCGATCGGTCGGCGGATCGGGGCTCGGGCTGGCCATCGTCGCCGAGGTCGTGATGGCGCACCACGGCACGGTGCGGTGCCTGGCGGCCAACGCGGCCAACGCGGCCAGCGGGGCCGACGGTGGCGGCGCGCGCTTCGAGATCCGGCTTCCCGCCATCGACGTCGTCTGAGGTCGTTCAGGTCGGTTCAGGGAAGGTTCAGGGGCCGAGGCGCAGCCTGACCCTTGACCACATCAACCAGGAGGACCCCCCAGATGCACAGGACCCGCAAGATCATCGTCGGCGCTGCCGCCCTCGGCGCCGCACTCGGTGGTGCCGGCATCGCCGGTGCCGTGTCGGGCGGTGACGACGACGGCGACGGCCACGTGACCGGTCCCGAAGCCGACAAGGCCACCGCAGCGGCGCTCGAGGCCACCGGTGGCGGCACCGCCAACGCCGTGGAGCTCGACGACGAGAAGGGCGCGACGTGGGAGGTGGAGATCACCAAGCCCGATGGCACCACCGTCGACGTCCGTCTGGACGAGGACTACAAGGTGGTCGTCATCGACGACGACAGCGAAGCCGCCGATGACGGCGACGCCGCCGACTGACCCACACCGGGCTCCAGTGGCGCCTCGGCCAGTCGAACGCCGAGGCGCTGCAGGAGCGCGGTGTCATGGTCCTCACCGGGGTTCTCGGTGGTGAGGAGCCGGTCGCCGAGGAAGATGCTGTTGGCCCCCGCGTGCAGGCAGAGGGCCTGGAGCTCGTCGGTCATGTCGGAGCGACCGGCCGACAGGCGAACCACTGAGGCCGGCATCATCACCCGGGCCGCGGCGACGGTGCGGACCAGCTCGAGGCCGTCGAGCGGCTCGACCTCGCCCAGTGGGGTGCCCGGCACCCGAATGAGCATGTTGATCGGCACGCTCTCTGGGTGCGGGTCCAGCGCGGCGAGCTGCACGAGCAGCCCGGCCCGGTCACGGCGCGACTCCCCCATGCCGACGATGCCACCGCAGCACAGCCTCACCGAGGTGGCCCGCACGTTGCGGAGCGTCTCGAGCCGATCCTCGTAGACGCGGGTCGTGATGATCTCGCCGTAGAACTCCGGCGACGTGTCGAGGTTGTGGTTGTAGTAGTCGAGACCGGCATCGGCCAACGTGACGGCCTGCGTGGCGGTGAGCATCCCGAGGGTCACGCAGGTCTCCATGCCCAGCCCCGACACCTGCTCGACGGCCTGGGCCACCTTCGCCACCTGAGCGTCCGACGGCGCTCGCCAGGCGGCGCCGAGGCAGAACCGGGTGGCCCCCGCGCCTTGCGCCAGCCGAGCGCTGGCGACGATCTCGTCGGGATCCATGAGCGGCTCGGCCTTGAGCCCGGTGTTCCACTGCGCCGACTGCGGGCAGTAGGCGCAATCCTCCGGGCACGCGCCGGTCTTGATCGACAGCAGCATCGCGCCCTCCACCACGTTGGGCTCCCACCAGGTGCGGTGCGCGGTGTGGGCCCGGTCGAGCAGATCGGAGAACGGCGCCTCCAGGAGGGCCGTGGCCTCGGCCACCGTCCAGTCGTAGCGCAGCTCAGACAAGGGAACCTCCGGAGGGATCGAAGCGAGGGGTCATGCGGAAAGGGCGGCCAGGTGGGCGGCGAGGTGGTCGACCACCGCGGCGCTGTCGGTGACCACGATGCAGCCGTCGACGCTCACCAGCCAATCGAAGCTGCGGCGGTGCACCTCGTTGGTGGGGTCGTATCGGTTGAGCACGACGAGCACGTTCGTCGCCGGCAGCGCTCGGATGGTGAGACGCACCGCGGAGATCACGCCCAGCGCAGGATCGGCGACGAGGAGCACGAGGTCGGGCTGCAGCCGCTCCGCGAGCGCCAGCGAGTCGCCATCGTGGGCCAAGGGCGAGCACAGGCCACCGGCGCCTTCCACGAAGCCGACCCCGATGTCGTCGGGCCACGCGATCTCGGCGACGAGGTCGTCGATCGCGATGCGCGGCCGGTCGAGTGCGTCGGCGGCCATCGGCGGCGCCAGCGCGACCGGGTACCACCGATGGCCTGGGCACACCGACTCCGCGGTGACGCGTGTGGCCTCTGCCAGCAGCGACGCGTCCGTCGTGTCGTCGGTCGCCTCGAAGGACTGGGCGGGCTTGCGAGCAGCCACGGCGCGTCCGAGCGACCGCAAGGAACGAGCCACCTCGCAGGTGACCCAGGTCTTGCCCACGTCAGTGCCGGTGCCCGTCACGAGCACGAGCAGGTCAGGACGGGACATCGAGCGACCCCAACCCGGCGATCAAGCGATCGATGTCGTCGTCGGTGTGGGCGGCCGACAGGGCAACGCGCAGCCGTGACGTGCCAGGTGCCACCGTGGGCGGGCGGATCGCCGGGACGAACAGCCCCTGGGCGAGGAGGGAGGCGGAGGCCGCGACGGCGGCCCCCTCCGCACCGATCACGACCGGCACGATCGGCGACGGGTTCCCGCGGGCGACGCGATCGACGTGGCCTCGGAGCGTGGCCACGAGGGCGGCGCCCTCCGTGCCTCGGACGATGCGCAGCGCGGCCAGCGCGGCGGCCGCATCGGCGGGCGACGACGCCGTGGTGAAGATGAACGTTCGCGCCTCGTTGATCAGCAGATCCACGAAGGGCCGCGAGGCCGCGACGAAGCCACCCAGGCTTCCCAGCGTCTTGGACAGGGTGCCCACCCGCACCACCTCGCAGGGCAGGTCGTGAGGGTCGGGGCCGAGCACCGAGTGCGCATCGTCGAGCACGAGCAGCGCATCGTGGCGTGCGCAGACCTCCGCGAGCTCGTCCACCGGCGCCACATCGCCGTCCATCGAGAACACCGTGTCGCTCACCACGATGGCGGGACCGTCCGCCGTGCCGAGGAGTGCCGCGAGGTGCGCCACATCGCGGTGGCGGTAGATCCGCGTCTCGGCCTTGGCGAGCCTGCAGCCGTCGATGATCGAGGCGTGGTTGAGCTCGTCGCTGCACACGAGCGTGCCCGGGCGGGCCAGCGCGCTGAGCACGCCGAGGTTGGCCGCGAACCCCGTGGGGAACAGCAGGCTTGCGTCGGTGCCCTTCCACTCGGCCAGCTCCTGCTCGAGCTCGGCGTGGACGGGCCGGGCGCCGGTGATCAGGCGGGACCCTCCGGAACCCGCGCCCCAGCGGTCGAGGGCGGCGTGGGCCGCCGCGATCACGGCGGAGTGGACGGTGAGACCGAGGTAGTCGTTCGAGGCGAACGACACCACCGGTCCCACTGAATCGAGCGCGCCCGCGGGGCCGAGGGCGTCGAAGGCGCGGATGGCCC
The DNA here is from genome assembly GCA_052386335.1 of Microthrixaceae bacterium. GTDB lineage: Bacteria > Actinomycetota > Acidimicrobiia > Acidimicrobiales > VFJN01 > VFJN01. The sequence goes on along the minus strand of JBQTKH010000229.1, from coordinate 19,783 downwards.
GCCATCGCCCCGCCGCCTGGGTGTCGATGTTGCGGCCCTCGACGCGGGACGCCCACGACGTGACGACCTCGGTGGTCACCCGCACACCTCGGTGATCGCATCGCAGAGCACCGAGACGATGCGGTCGATCTCGTCGTCGGTGATCGTGAGCGGCGGCATCACCACCACGACGTCGCCGAGTGGGCGCAGCAGCACGCCGCGCCGCACCGCAGCGGCGCAGACGAGCCGACCTCGGCGAAGGTTGTCGACGGGAGGGAGGAGCTCGACGCCACACATGAGGCCCCGCTGGCGCACCTCGGTCTTGGCCGGAACCGATGGCAGGCGTGCCGCGAGGAGATCCGCGAGCTGCGTGGCCCGGGCACGAACGTTGGCGAGCACGTCCCACTCCTCGATGAGCTGCAGGTGTCGGAGGGCGACGGCGGCGGCGAGCGCGTTCCCGCCATAGGAGTGCCCGTGGTAGAGCGTGCGATCACCGAGGTCGGGGCCGAGGAACGACTCGTACACGTGGGCGGCGGCCACGGTGGCCGACATCGGGAGGTACCCGCCGGTGATCCCCTTGCCGAGGCAGAGCAGGTCGGGCTCGATCCCACACTGCTCGCTGGCGAACAGGGTGCCGGTGCGGCCGAAGCCGGTGGCCACCTCGTCGCAGATGAGCAGCACGCCGCGGGCCCGGCAGGCGTCCGCGAGCCGCTTCACGTCACCGGGGTGAGCCACCTCGATGCCGGCGGCCCCCTGCACGAGCGGCTCGATGACCACTGCGGCGAGCTCGGGGGCGTGCTGGTCGAGCAGCACCAGCGCGTCGTCGAGCCAGCCCGGGCTCTCGTAGCCCGAGCCCCGCAGCACCCCGAAGCGCAGCGGGTCGAACACGTCGGTGCCGAAGCCGCCGGCGCCGAGCGACAGCGAGCCGACGGTGTCGCCGTGATAGGCGCCGCCCAGCGCCAGGTACCGCGTGCGTCCGGTGACGCCGAGGTTCACCCAGTGCTGGAACGCGATCTTCAGCGCCTGCTCCACAGCGGCCGCCCCGTCGGAGGCGAACAGGAAGTGCGGGTCGCGCACCGGCACGACCGCGGCGAGCGCTTCGGCCAGCTCGATCGTGATCCGGTTGCCGTTGCCGAGCATCGTCGAGTGGGCGACCCGTTCGAGCTGGTCACGGATGGCGTCGTCGAGCGCGGGGATGTGGTGACCCAGCGTGGTGACCCAGAGCGAGGAGATGGCGTCGAGGTAGCGCGTGCCCTCGACGTCGATCAGCTCGCGACCCTCGGCCCGCTCCACGACGATCGGCTGATTCTCCGCGAAGCAGGACATCTGCGTGAAGCCGTGCCAAACGACCGCAGCGTCCCGTGCCACCCAATCAGACATCCCGGAAGCGTGGCCCGGACCGCGGACGCTGCGCCAGCCCACCAGCATCGATGCCCGTAGTCCCCGTCGGTGGTCCGCGGGACCTTCGCCTCTACAGAGACCGCCACCACTCGTGCACGGTGAGGACGATCGACGGCAAAGGCCCGCCCATGGACGACACACGCTTTCCCACTGAGTTCTCCCCGTCGGACCGGATCATGTGGAAGATCGAGCGCGATCCGGTGCTCCGTTCCCCCGTGCTCACCATCGGCCTGCTCGACCGTGAGCCGGCGGCCGACGCGGTGCGACGCACCTTCGAGCGCGCGGTCGAACGCGTCCCTCGCCTGCGCCAGCGCGTCGCGCGCTCCGGCATCGGCGGACGGAGCTTGAGCTGGGAGCCCGACCCGGGGTTCAACCTCGACTACCACCTCCGGCGTGTCCGGGCGCCTCACCCCGCCGACGTGCGAGCCGTGCTCGACATCGCCGCGCCGTTCGCCGTCTCTGCCCTGGACCCCGCTCGACCTCAGTGGGAGCTCACCATCGTCGAGGGCTTGGATGCCGGACGGGCGGCCTTGATCCTCAAGTTCCACCACACGATCACCGACGGGGTCGGCGGCGTCGACCTCGCCGGATCCGTCTTCGACAGCGCCCGGAGCGGCAAGGGACGCAGTCGGGTCGAGGCGCGCCGGCCCATCACTGTCGCGTCGGGGCCCCCGTCGGTCGCGACGCGTCTGGCCAGCACCGCGGGGACCCTCGCTCGTAGCGCAACGCGACCCACCGATGCCGCCTCGAGTGCGGTGCGGTTCGTCCGATCGGTGGCGCGCATGCTGGAACCGGCGCCCGCGCCGCTCTCGCCCGTGTTGCGAGGCCGTGGGCTCGACCGCCGTCTCGACGTGCTCGAGGTACCGATGGCGGGACTGCGCGAGCGCTCCCACGAGACCGGCCTGACCATCAACGCCCTGTTCCTCGCTGCGGTCGGCGGCGCCCTCCACGACTACCACCAGCGGCTGGGCTTCGACGTGCCCGCCCTGCGGGTGACCATGCCGATCAGCCTCCGCAAGCCCGGCGATCCTCCCGGCGGCAACCGCTTCACTCCCGCTCGCTTCGTCTTGCCGATCGATGACGCCGACCCCGTCGTGCGAGCGAAGATCGCGGGGGCCATCACGCGTCGCTGGCGCGACGAGCCCGCCGTCGGCCTCACGGACGTGCTGGCCGTCGCGCTCGATCAGCTGCCAGACACGGTCGTCACGCCACTGTTCGCGTCGATGCTGCGCAACGTCGATGTCGACGCCGTCGACGTCCCTGGCCTGAGCCACGAGGCCTTCGTCGGCGGCGCCCGCATCGAGCGGCTGTGGGCCTTCGCGCCGCCGACCGGCGCCGCCCTGTCGGTCACGCTCCTGTCGCACATCGACACTGCGTGTGTGGGGTTGGTCTGCGACCGTGCGGCGGTCGACGATTCCGCGCTGCTGCACACGTGCATGGAGTGCGCGCTCGACGAGGTTCTGGGCATGACCATCAGGGCCAGGGCCGCCAGCCAAGGGGTCGGGGCATGAACCCTGATCGGCTTGCCGCGATCGACGAGTCCTACCTGGTCGCCGAGTCGCCGGCGACACCGCTGCACGTCGCGTCCATCGCGGTGTTCGAGCCGGGACGGATGTGCGACGCCGAGGGCAACCTCCGGCTCGATGAGATCCGCGCACGGATCGCTGGACGCCTCGATCTCCTGCCACGGATGCGCCAGCGCGTCGTCGGGGTGCCGTTCGGCATCCATCGTCCGGTGTGGGTCGACGACGTCGCCTTCGACATCGTCCGCCACGTCGATGCCGTTCCGCTCGGGAGCCCGAACGACGAAGCGGCGCTGCTTCGGCTCACGGAGCGGCTGATCATGCAGCCGCTCGATCGCGCTCATCCGCTGTGGCACCTACGGTTCGTCACGGGTCTGGAGGGTGGCCGCATCGCGCTGATCGAGCGCGCTCATCACGCGATGATCGACGGCGTCTCCGGCATCGACGTGTCCGTCACGCTGCTCGACACGACCCCCGACGCACCAGCGGACCACCCCCACCCCTGGGCGCCGCGCCCGACACCGACGACCACGTCGTTGGTCGGCCAGGGCCTGATCGACCTGATGTCGGCGCCGATGGACGTCACGGCACGCATCGCGGGTGCGGCGCGCCATCCCACCCGGCTCGCGGCAGGTGCCTCGCGCCTGGCTGCCGGGCTTCGAGCCATGCGGGGCGAGGGCGTCCGCGCCCCCCAGTGCTCGCTCAACGGGCCCATCGGCACGACGCGGCGGCTCCATCTCATCCGCGAGCGCCTGGCCGACGCGCGCGCGGCCGGCGCGCCGTATTGCGCGACCCGGAACGATGTCGTCCTCGCCGCGGTGACGACAGGCCTCCGAGAGCTGTTCCTCGCGCACGGCGAGCCCATGACGTCGGATCGCCACGTGACCGTGCTTATCCCCGTGTCGGTCAGGGACCCAGCCGAGTCGATGGCGCTCGGAAACCGGGTGGGCGGGCTGCTCGCGTCGCTGCCGGTCGGCATCGGTGACGCATCGGCCCGACTCCGAGCGATCACCGCCACCACCGCACGCCTCAAGGCCAGCGGCGAGGCGGCCACAGCCGACCAGCTGTTCCAGGCGATCGATCTGCTCCCACCGCCGATCGCCCGCACCATCGCCAGCGGTCTCGACCACCAGCCGCTCGTCAACCTGGTCGTCACCAACATCCCCGGCCCGAGCTATCCGCTGTACGCGCTCGGCGGCAGGATGCTCGAGGCGTTTCCTGTCGTGCCGCTCGGCGCCAACATGACTCTCGAGGTCGCGGTGCTCTCCTACGACGGGGCCCTCAACCTCTGCGTCACCGCGGATCCTGCGGCATGCCCAGATGCCTCGATCTTCGCGGCCGGCATCGAGCACGGGTTCGCCGCCCTGCACGCGAGCTGGGAGCCGGCGCTGACCTGAGGACGAAGCCGAGCAAGCGATGCTCGCAGTCGCGGCCTACACCGTCGCGATGGGTACTTGTCAGAGCCCCTGGCTGTTCTCAACCGGCTCGACCGGCGTGTCATGTGGTTGGCTTCGCCAGCGCATCGATGGATCCGCGACGGTCCGCAATACGTCTGTCCGCCCCAGGATGCGAGCGGCGATGCCCCGGATCGAACCCTCGTGCGCTGAGGGGTGCGGTCGTCGTCGTCGCTCACAGGCGGGTGAACACCCGCTTGCGCCAGTGAGGTCCCTTACGTGCGCTGACTTGAGAATCGGCGCCGCCGGCTGGGTGGTTGGTTGGGCTTCCCAGGCGTCGCAACGTCTCCTACGGTGAGGCGTGCCATGAGCGAGGAGACCCACGACGCTAAGCATTCGCACCTGCTGCTCGAACTGAGCCGGGACGTCACTGCCAACCTCGATCTCCAGGAAGTGCTCGACACCAGCCTCAAAGCCCTCCGATGCCTTGTCGACTTCGGTGGCGGAGCGATACAGCTCATCGACGGCGACGCGCTGATCGCTGCCGCGACGGACCCGCCAGCCACGCCTGAGGCCATGACCGTGCGCATCCCCGTGGGTCAGGGTGTTTCGGGCACGATCGCGTCAACTGGCGAGCCGTGCTACATCGCCGACATCACGGTGGATCCCCGCGTCCACCCGGAAGGGCGAGCAAAGGGTGTCAGCGGCGGGGTCCGCGCCTACTTCGGCGTCCCGCTCATCCTCCATGGCCAGCCGATCGGCGTCGTGCAGCTCGATTCGCCGAGGGTCGACGCCTTTGACGAGCCGACCCGGTCCCTCGTCCTGTCGTTCGTTCCAACGATCGCCGCGGCCGTGCAAAACGCCCAGCTCTTCGAACGCGAAGTCCTCATGACGACGAACCTCCGTGAGCTCCAGCGCCTCCGAGCGGACTTCCTCATCGTCGTGTCGCACGAGCTCCGGACGCCCCTCACGACGATCTCGGGCATGGCCCAGGCGCTCTCCAGTCAGGTCAGGGATCTTGATCCTGACATCGTGACCACCTTCGCCAATCGCATCGTGACCAACAGCCGCCGCCTTGAGCTCCTCATCGACGACTTGCTCGATCTCTCGCAGCTCGAGCAGGGATCTCTCAAGGTGACCTGCGAGGCGACCAATCTCGCCACTGTCATCGGGGACGGTCTGCAAGATGTTGACCTCGATCCACATCCGGTCGAGTGTCAGATCGAGCCGGACCTACCCATGGTGCACACCGACGAACGCCGAGCCCACCAGATTCTGAGCAACCTCCTCTCCAACGCCGCGAAGTACTCGCCGCCCAACGCGCCCATCGGGGTCACCGTGCGCCGAGCTGGGACAAACGTCCTTCTCGAAGTCACGGATCAAGGAGACGGCGTTCCGGCCGATTTGCGCGACCGCATCTTCGAGCCCTTCTTCCAGATCGAGCCCGCGGCGACGAGGGGAGTTGGAGGACTTGGGGTCGGCTTGCACCTTGTGCGCGAGCTGTGTGACGCGATGGGGGCAACCGTCACGCTCGACACTGCTTCGGGTCACGGAAGCTGCTTCTGTGTCTCGTTCCCGATGGCGGGAACGCGTGGTACAGGTGGGAGTTGACGGGGAGTGATCCAAAGGGAGCGACGGCGTGCGAGTCCTTGCTGTTGACGACGACCCGGACCTGCTCCTGCTCTACCGGGTTACCCTAGAGAGCCAGGGGCACGAGGTGTCCGAAGCAACGAGCGGTCGAGACGCCCTCGACATGCTCCGAGACAGCCAATTCGAGCTCGTCCTACTGGACATGATGCTCCCTGAGCTCGACGGGTTCGGTGTGCTTGCCGAACTGGGCCATGACCGACTGACCAACGAGCTTCCCGTGGTAATCGTCAGCGCCCGGATTGGCATCGACGACCAGATCCGCGGCCTAGAGTCCGGCGCCGTCGCCTACCTCACGAAGCCGTTCTCGATCGATCGGCTGCAGTCCCTTGTCGTCTCAATCGGCACTCTGGATGCCGAGGCGCGACGGCAACTGCGTAGGGGTGCAATGGTTCGACTCGGCTCGACCGGAGGAGACAACCCCGGCCGCGCGCCGAACGAACCGACACGCAGTCGGGATTGAGAGCAATGCCACCGGCGGCACTGCTCGGTCGGCGCCGATGGCAGCCGGGCGAGACACCTATGGAGACCTGCTCGTCGAGACCTAGACCAGTGTCGACTACCGCTGGACGCTCGATCCCTCCTAGCCGATCTCGGCAAGAGCTCTCTTGGTGAAGGCTTGTAGGCGCGAACGGAGGTGGCGCAGGGTCACGCCATCGCGCCCTCGCTCTAGGTAGTCCCGGTACCAGATGTGACTCCACTTGCGGGCGTGCAGGGCACATGCGAGATCCCACAACGCGACATCGTCAGCCTTCGCGCCAAGTTCCCGCTCGTACGCATCGCGCAACCGCTCAGCTACCTCCACGCCGGCAACCAGGGCGACCTCGGTCCTGCAATAGGAGAGGTCGAAGTCTCGTGGCCCGATCCATGCGTGGCTCCAATCGACCACGCCTGACAGACGGCCTTCGTCGAACAACAGGTTTCCTGGATGGAAGTCACCATGGCCGACGACGCGGTCGAAGTCCTTGCGAGCTGCAAGCGTGGAGCCGACAACTTCGGCCGCGCGGCGGTAGACCTCTCCCCATCCCGACGCATCCTGCACGACTCCCCAGACTTCAGCGGCGGACGGTCGTGGCAACACCCCTTCCGCCTGCGAAATGTCGGCGGACGGCAACGCGACCAACGCACCTGAGACCAGGGATGCCCAATCGTCGACGCCGATCGAACCGGGGGATGGACTGCCCGGCAGGCACGACATCACGATGGCCGGCCCTCCGAACCAGTCGCACTCGTTGTCGATCGCGAGGGGCTCTGGAGTCGGGATGTCGAGCGTCCAAGCGAAGCCCAAGCGATCGAACTCTGTCTGCGGTTCGGCGGATCCGGCTGGGAATCGCTTGAGCACAACGTGCAGGTCCCCTTGAGGGGTCGAGAGATTCACGCAACTCGTCGCGCCCACGAGCCCGCCGCCGAAACGCTTCGATCCGACGACCTTGTACCCCCGTCCCAAGGCACGCGCCACCTTCTCGAGACCTTCGATCGAAGGCTCACTGCGAAGATGCGCATGATCGCTGAAGGGCGAAGACACGACGCCAAGTATGACTGCACGCTTTGGTTGGCACCCCCAACGGGATTCGAACCCGTGCCGCCACCTTGAGAGGCGGAACGCACCCGTCCGTTGGCTGTCCCTCCGGACAATACCGTCCGCTGGTTCCAGAGGGTACGGCCGGATGCCGGGCGCTGTGCTGACAGCCTGCTGACGGGCCGGCGCTGGGCTCCGGCTCGCCAGCAACCTTTGAGGGCCGCGAGCTATCGCCTAATACACGGGTGATCGTCATGGCATCCCATGCTCGGTGGGCGGGGCTCACGAGGCTGCGCGGATGACGTTCATTCCATGCCTCATCCGTTCGGTTCGGGCGCCTGGTGAGTGGCGCTTCGAGCTGGGTCATCCTTTGCTGGACCGCTATCTCGAGTTCGTGGCTGGCCGGTCTCGGCCGAGCACGGTGCGGGCGACGGCGTTCGATCTGAAGACGTTCTTCACTGTGGTCGGCAAGGACCCGCTCGAGGTCACCTCGGCGGACGTGTTCGAGTTCCTCGCCCATCAGCGCGGCGACCGGACGGTGGTCCGCCTCGCCGACCGCGAGTCGGGTCTGTCGGCTCGGACGATCGCTCGGCGCCTGTCGTCGGTGTCGGGCCTCTACGCGTATCTGGTCGCCCGCGGCGATGTCGGCGTCACGACCAACCCGGTCCCGCGTGGGCTGTCGACTCGCCGTCAGGGCGGCAGCCAACGATCGCGGCACGTTCCGTTGGTGCGGGTCCCGCGGACCTTGCCGAAGATCCTCTCGCCGGCAGAGGCGGACCGGCTCGTCGCCGCGCTGCGGACCCATCGAGACCGGGCGATGGTGCTAGCGATGCTGCTCGGCGGTCTGCGCCGGTGCGAGATGCTCGGCCTCCGCCTCGGGGATCTGCAGGTCGGCGATCGCCGGGTGTTCATCGTCGAGGGCAAGGGCGGCCACCAGCGGGTGGTGCCGATGGCCGCTCGGTTCTTCGCCGTGGTCGGCGACTACCTGCATGACGAGCGGCCATCGACGTCGACCGACCGGCTGTTCGTCGTGTTGAAGGGCCCGCGGCGAGGTCAGCAGTTGAGCGCTGAGGGGGTCGATGAGATCCTCGCTGGCGCCCGCCGGCGGGCTCGGCTCGAGCATGCGACATGTCATGAGCTGCGACACACCTGCCTGACCCGGTTGCGCGAGGCGGGCATGGCGCTCGAAGCGGTCCAGGCCCAGGCCGGTCACCGATCGATCGAGTCGACCCGGATCTACCTGCACCTGACCAACGACTGGCTCGCCACGGAGTATCGACGGGCGAGCCGGCTGATCGACGCCGACCACGCAGCCGTCGCCGAGATGCTCGCCGCCCAGGACGTGGCTCGATGACCGCCGCCTCCGCGTCACAGCCGGCCGGGGTCGTCGCATCGAGCGAGTGGGCCGATCTCGGCGCCATCGCGCCGCAGTTGGCATCCACGATGGGCCGATACCTGATGCAGGCCGGCACGTTCCTCGCGCCACGCAGCGTCGACGCCGCGGACATCGCCCTGCGACAGCTCGCCCGCTGGCTCGTCAACTACACCGACCGCGCCACCGTCGCCGACATCAGCCGCAACGACATCGAGGACTTCAAGGTCTGGCTCGCAGACCAGCCCGGCCTGAAGGGCCCGAAGCTCTCGGCCAACACCCAACGCCAACGGCTCCGGATGCTGCGCGTGTTCTTCGAACGGATCATCGAGTGGGACTGGCCCGACGCGCCCATGCGGAATCCGATCATCGGCCGCGACATCCCGCCCCGACCCGAGCCGCTCCCGAAGTTCCTCGACGACCAAGACGCCGCCAAGCTCATGACCGCCGCCCGAACATCGACCGATCCCCGGGACCGGCTCGTCATCGAGCTGTTGGCCCGGACCGGGATGCGGGCCAGCGAGCTAGCCGGCCTCGACGCCGACGCCGTCGTCCAGATCGGCGACGGCCACTGGCTCCGGGTGCCGGTCGGCAAGCTCCGCAACGACCGCTACGTGCCCCTGCACCCCGAGCTCGTCGCTCTGCTCGCCCAGTGGACCGCCGCCAACCTCGAGCACATCCGAGCGCACCGCGTGCTCGTCACCGACGACCGCGGCCCGCTCAGCCGCGACCGCATCGCCCGGATCGTCGCCCGCATCGCCCGACGCGCCGGCATCGGCCACGTCCACCCCCATCAGCTCCGACACACTCTCGCGACCCAGGCCATCAACCGCGGCATGCGCCTCGAAGCCATCGCAGCGCTCCTCGGGCACCGCTCCATGGAGATGACCCTCACCTACGCCCGCATCGCCGACCGCGTCGTCGCCGACGAATACGCGGCGGTCAACACTCAGATCGACGCGCTCTACGGCCAACCGGTCACGCTGCCCGCCGACTACGAGACGACCGCCATGGCCCGACTCCGCCGCGAAGCACACGCCCGCATGCTCGGCAACGGCCTCTGCACGAGACCCGTCGAGCTCCACTGCCGCATGGAATCAGCCTGCGAGACCTGCAGCTACTTCCGGACCAGCGTCGAGTTCAAGCCCATCCTCATCCGCCAACGCGACCACGCCCGCACCCACGGCCAAACCAACCGGGCCGCCCTCTTCGACGGGCTCATCGACCGAGTCGACCAGGAGACCCCTTGACACGGATCACCCGTGTAACGCCGGCTATGTGCGGCGTGCCGCTGGCGGGTTGGGGTGGTTCGTGCGCTGATAGGGGCGGCATATCCAAGTGAGCTGGGCGAACCGCCCTGGCTCGTCCGGCTCCATCTCGATGAAGGAGCCGTTCATGGCTGCGATGACATCGGTCGTGTTGTACGACCCGCAGGACACGTCCCCGGAGGTCCGAACGCTCGCCGGGTTCTTGGCTGGCTACTCGGGCCGGACCAGGGAGGCGTACACGCTCGATCTGCGCCTGTTCTACCGGTGGTGCGACGAGCATCGCCTTGGGCTGTTCGCCCTGACCCGCATCCACATCGAGCTGTACGCACGCGAGCTCGAGGACCATGGTCGGAGGCCGTCGACGATCGGGCGACGCTTGTCGACGATCACCAGCTTCTACCGGTACGCGAGCGAGGAAGGGGTCATCGAGCACTCACCGGCGGTGCACATCCGTCGGCCACGCCTTGACTACGAGTCCCACGCGGTGGGCCTGGACCGCAACGAGCTCGGTGCGTTCCTTGTCGCCGCTGGGCTGTCCTCACCGCGGGACCATGCGCTGTGCTCATTGCTGGCGTTGAACGGGCTGCGGATCTCCGAGGCGTTGAACGCGCAGATCGAACAGCTCGGCCTCGAACGCGGCCATCGCACGCTGGTCGTGCACCGCAAGGGCGGCAAGACCGTGACCATCCCGCTCGCCCCCCGCACCGCCCGGGCGCTCGACCTGGCGATCGGTGAACGCGACGAGGGACCGCTATTCCTGGGGCCCACCGGGGACAAGATGACCCGCGACGCCGCCGCCAGGATGGTGCGCCGAGTAGCCAAAGCGGCCGGGATCATCAAGCGGATCGGCCCCCACAGCCTGCGCCACAGCTTCATCACTGCCGCGCTCGACGCAGGTGTCCCACTCCGCGACGTGCAGGAAGCGGCCTCACACGCCGACCCGCGCACGACGATGCGCTACGACCGGGCCCGCCAGTCCCTGGACCGGCATGCCACCTACATCGTGGCGACTTTCGTCGCCGGCTCTAGCCGAGGCGACACCACCCACCACCGGTAGCACCACGCGAGAACGGGGCGTCACCGCGCGCTGAGGCGCTCCGTAATCCCAGCTCAGCTCGGTACACACATGGGGCCGCAGTGGCTCGCCTCGCCGAATATCCGGCACTAGGTGCGGCCTCGGCTCTACCGTCAGCTCATGGCAAAGCTCGCCGCGTTCGCGACGATCCTCAACGACGAGGGAGCTGTGCTCCTCAGCCACCGGCGCGATCTTGATGTCTGGAACCCTCCCGGTGGTGGCGTCGAGGCCGGCGAGTCTCCTTGGGACGCCGTGGTCCGAGAAACCCTCGAAGAGACGGGACTGTCTGTCCGGGTCGTCGGGCTCGCAAGTACCTCATGGAAGCCCCGCCGGAACGAGCTGCTCATGCAGTTCCGATGCGAGATCGTTGGTGGCGGACTCACACTGACGGACGAGGCCGACGAACACCGCTTCTTTCCCCCCGATCAGCTGCCGCCGAATCTCAGCGAGGCCTTCCAGCAACGACTACTCGCATGGCTGGACGCCGACGGGACGAACCTGCTGCTGACGGACTCTGGACCATCGACCAGGGAGCGTCTTGCTCGCGAGGGTTAGCCGCCAAAGCGTGCCACTCGCGATTTCCAGTTCGACGTGACAGGCGACCCGCGCGAGCCGGCAATAGCGCGGGCTACAGATCGAGCCTGAGATGAGTCCGTAGGGGTTGGAACCCCATCGACCTGTACAGCTCCTCCGCCCCGCGGTTCGAGCCGTAGACCGTGAGATCGAGGCTGCTATGGCCCTCCGCAGTCAGGAGCTGAGCAAGGGCTTGGATGCCCGCCCGGCCCAGACCTTGCCCGCGGCGACCGGCGTCGATCTCGATGTTCAGCAACCACGCGTCCCTGCGGCTACCGGTGGCAGCGGCTGCGGTCCAGAGCCAGCCGACCGGCGATCCGTCTACGACGATTCTGAGGAAGCGCGAGGTGTCTCGCGGGTTCGCGATTGCCTGTTGCCCGAGTCGCTCCGCTTCCTCATGTTCCAGCCCGAAGGTCGCCACCAGCGCATCGCGCTCCTGGTCGGCTGTCCGGGCGAGGAGAGCTGCGATCTCCTCGGGATCGGACACTTCTTCCAGCAAGACGTCAACCATGCATCCATCCTCCCAGGCACGACCGCGCCTACGTGCCGATCCTCGGTGGCCGCACGCGCTGAGGACGGTGGCAGCTGAGGCGCTCGCGAATCCCAAGTAGGTGTGGACACGCCGCCGATCAACCGGCAACCACGTGGGTACCTGGCCTCTCGTCAGGATGGCGCGGTCTGGAGTCCTGAGATGTCGAGCACCAGTCGGACTGCCGCGTCCACTGGGGTCTCCTCGGGGATGAGGACTTCGCGAGGGTCGCCGAGCGGAGTCGCGAGCGGGTGGAGCTCTCGCATCTTCTCCTCGGAGATGATCTGAGGCCTGGAGGCGTGGCGTCGAAGGCTCTCTTCCAGGCCGACGTCGACGTAGAAGATGTAGTTCTGCTCGGGGTGGGCCGCGAACAGGCGTCCGATGAGATCGCGGTGCGTGTCGGCCTTGAAGTTGCCCTCGAAGACCACGTCGACGTCGCGTTCGAGGCAGGTCAGGATGACGAGTTCGATAACCTTCTGGTCGATCGAGAACCGTCCTGCTTCGTTGAACATCAGCATGTAGTGGTCCCGCTCAACAAGCGCGGTCGGTCTGCTCGACGCATCGACAACGGCGCGGGCGATGGTGCTCTTGCCGGCACCAGAGGGTCCTCGGATGAGGATCAGCTTCGCACTCGTCACCACTCTGGACCTTCCTACTGGACGGCAGCGTGAGGCGCCCCGATGTGCCGATCCTCGGCGGCGGGTGGCATCGCTGACCTCGATGATCGCCCCGCTCGCGAATCCCGAGTAGGGGTGGACACGCCGCCGATCAACCGGCAGGGAGTGACCTGCAGCGCACGGTTCGCCCCGCGCGGTTCAGCTCCGCCATACGCTGACCGAATGCCGCTCTCGCCCTACATCAAGATGATGCGAGAGCGTGTCGGACACGACCTCCTTCTCCTTCCGACGGTTGCCGTCCTCCCACGTGATGAGCGCGGTCGCGTACTCCTGGTGCGACAGATCGACACCGGCAAATGGGGGACGATCGGCGGTTCAATGGAACCTGACGAGTCCCCTGAGACAGCGGCGATACGGGAAGCGGCTGAAGAGGCCGGTATCAAGGTGCAGTTGAACAGGCTCATCACGGTCACCGGCGGGCCGGACTTCCGCGTCAGTTACCCCAACGGCGACGAGGTCGCCTGCGTGTCGGTCGTGTTCGAAGCCGTGATCTTAGAGGGCACCCCACGCCCTGACGATGACGAGACAAGTGAGGTTGGTTGGTTCGACCCTCCTCTGTTGGAGAACGTAGACCTCAACGACTTCAACCGGAAGCTCCTGGCCGCGGTCGTTCCGCTCCTCGACTGAACCGAGCACCGCGAACGGCACGACGATTCGTGGGTCTGGCCGCTTCCCTGACTTGGCGCGCCGAAGTGCCGATCCTCGGCGGCAGGTGACGGCGCTGACCTCGACGACGGCCCCGCCCGCGAATCCCAAGTAGGGGTGGACGAAGCGCTGCCCACCCGCAGCAGGCGGGGCTCCTCCGGCGACCACGCGCCGGTACCGTGAGAGGGTGTCCGAGCCGCCGGATCAGTTCCTCGTACGCCCACCGCTGACTTCGGTTCGGCTGCGCGTTGTGATCGCGCTCGCCACGCTGGCCCTCGTCGGGGCAGCCGCTCTCGTGATCGCAAACAACTCTGCCGAAGGGCCTTGCGAGCTCGACAACACCGTCGTGAGCGGCGGCCCAGGGGCGCCGATCCCACCCGACGACGCGCTGAGACTCTTCGTAGTGGCGAGTGGCTCTGAGTTCGGGCTGACCAAGGTGTCGCCAGATGACTACGAGGCGACCGGACCCGGTCTCGGAGGGCCGATCGTCTTCCGCCGAAACAGGATCGCGGTAACCGTCGAGAGCGTGCAGGGTCGGTCATGGGTCTCGGGTGTGACCGAATTCCACGGCGACTGCAAGGAACGGTATGGGGTGGAGTAGGCAGAGCCGTCAAAGGTCCTCGTGAGCGGACGAGCGCCGACCTCGACGACGGCCCCGCTCGCGAATCCCGTGTAGGGGTGGACGACTCGCTGGCCACCCGGCACTCTGAGCGGGATGCAAATCGAGCAACAGGCTGCCGAACCGACCACCCACGGAGACGAGGTCGCCAACCTCGCGAAGTGGGGGGCCGTGCTGGGCGTCCTGGCGGGCGCGTTGTACCTGGCGATCGCCAACGCCGCGTGGTGGGTGTGGGTCGGCAACAGCGCCTTCCGAGGGATACGTGCCCCCCGAGACATTGGCCTTGGCATCCAGTGCGTCCTGTTCGCTGGGGGGCCCTTCGCTGCCGCAGGCTCGGTCTTCTGGTGGACCGCCCGCTCCTTAAGGAGCCGCCGCCGGCGTGCCGTCATGGCCTCCCTCGCAGGAACGGGCGTCACGCTTGTCGCATTCTTCTACCGGGCCTTGCTGGAGGGTCCATTCTAGGGGGACCCCTGAGCGCGCCTACGTGCCGATACATGGTGCGGGGTCGATCAGTAGATCATCCGTTCGCGAGCGCCCGCGGCGTGACAGAGCTACGTTCAGCGTCGTGGCTGATCCGCCCCATGTTGCAGACGCCCGAAGTACGAAGGGCACGCTGCCAGAGGCTCGACCAATCGTCGCCGCCTACCACCAGGAACAGTTACGAGCTTTGCTTGAGCGCGTTCGGGAGGGCTTCGCCAGGCTCGATGCCGGCGAGATCAACGAGTTCGAGGTAGACGATCTCATCCACCGGTACAAGCGCGCGACGAAACAGCTCTGGTTGTTCTGCGGATCAACTGGCCGTCAGGAACTCCACGCTGCAGCAGCGCTTGCTCAGTGGCGCGACCGGGGCGAGGAACGTGACTGGTGGGCCGAGAGTGCTCGCCGCAATGACCTGCCCTGAACTTGCGCCAGTGACGCGTTGCGGAGTTGGCAGCACATCTCGACGTCACGGATCACCCGGCTGGCGGCGCGTCGCGTGTGCACTTACGCCGGGGACGCGGGACCGCGTCGTTCTGTCGCGGCGAGCCCGATGGCATCGCGAGCACAGAGCGGGCATTGGGTACGCAGTCTCCGCTCGGTGGTGAGTCTGGCGGAGGCACGAAATATCCGGCAATCGCGCACGTGCCGCCGACCAGCACTTGTGGGCACGTGCCGCAAGAGTCTGACGACACCGTTGGCTAGCATCGCTGACTCGATGGCCCAAGCGAAGGACCCGGCGTCGGTGCCCGAGGTATCGGGACGACTGGCCGACCCGACTCTTCGCGTACAGGTGTACTTCCAGGGCGTGCTCGATGCTGGCTGCTTCCTCTACGCACTTGCCAACGCGTACAAGGCTCTGACCGGCAAGCGAGTCACGCGGGAGCATTGGAACCAGGCGATCTCACTCCTTCCTGATCCGTCAGCCTTCCTCGGCGGTCCGGGCGCGACCCAGTTGCACTTCGAAGAGGCCGAACAACTCATCGAGACGGTGCTTGCTCAGTGGAGGGACCCAGGGGAGACGTTCACCGTCGGTCGGCTTGACCCGACCGCTGCGCTCGAAGATCTCTGCAATGAGGTCTCGTCCGCAAGCGTCGTCCTGTTTGCCTACGGAGGCCAGAGTGAGTTTCAGCGACCTGACAACCACATCGTGTGCGGCGTCGCCGCGAGCGACAGCGTTCCCGCAACATTGCATCTTGCGTGCTCGACGGCGTTCTGGGGGCGCTATCTGAACTCTGGCGACTACTTCGAGCGACATCACCCGATCTTCGGGAGATGGTCCAACGACTCCATTGGTCCTGACGACAAGGTTCGGATCGCCCCGAACTTCAGGTGGAGAGTCACGCTCCGCTAACTCCGTCATATCTCCGAGCGCGCTGTGGGTGGATGCCGTGAGACACACCAATCGGCGGGCAGAGGGAGCGCCTATGTGCCGATCCTCGGTGGGCCGTCCACAGTGAGCAGATCGAGGTCGGCGAGCACCGATCATCCGGACAGCTGGTGGCAGCACGCTCGGCGATCCGGCGCTAGTAGTCGGCGGGCTTAGCGGTGAAGTCAACGACGAGTTGGCGGATGCCCTGACGCCGGATCTCGACCACTGGTCTGACGGTGCCGTCAAGGTCAGCGTCCAGGCGCACGACGTCCGGCAGCAGCTCCATCTGTGAGCACCAGAAGGTCATGGCCGGCGTTCCGGACACGAAATCGACGGTCACCATCGCGAGCTTGGACTCATCGAACTCAGGAAAGGCCGGAGGCGTCATGTCCCCATGGTGCCTCGGCACGAGGGGGTGCCGTCTAAGTGCCGTTCGGGGACGCGCCAGAGCTGTAGATCGGCGCTCCGTCGCTTCGCGCGGGCCGCGCCAGAACGCGCCTCCTCAAGGTTGCCGTTGCGGCAAGACCGATCGGTCACCGATTACCGCGTCTACGCCGCGTGCGCGCCGAGTCGTCGGGGCGATCTCGGCAGCTATGGCGTTCGGGGCGGCTAGACCGACCGGTTCGGCAGCTTCCCGGCGCGCTCCAGAACCTGGGCGGCCAACTCTTGGACGAGGTCGTGTGTGGTTCCGCTCGGTAGAGCCGACACCGTCAGCACGATGACGGCGTCGCCCATCAGAATGTACAGCCCGTCGATGTAGGGACCCTGTGAGGGAGGTTGGATACCCAGCCAGGCGTAGCCGAGGTAGCGCACGCCGAAAGCGCCCTCGACGTCGGGGACCCCGAAGGTCGCAACACCGTCCGGAAGGAACTCTGAGATCTGGTCACGCAGCGACTCGCGCGCTTCCGCCGCCGACGGGTAGCGCTCGGCCCGGGCGGCAGCGCCGCCGTACTCGCCGACCTGCCAGATCCGCTCCCAGCTCTCGATCCACTCATCTCCACCGTCCGGGTCAGGGTCGATGCCCTCGTCTCTGACGAGCCGGTACCCCTCAGGTTCGATGGCCGGCAGCAGCGCTTCCAGCGGAGCGTCGGACTCGCCAAGGTCGACAAGGGCCGGATGGTCACCCCCCAGGATGATCCCTGCGGCCTGCGGGGTGGATCGGCCGCAGATGCGACGCTCGCCATCCTGCGTGAGAAGCACTGCCACCAGCGGCGAGCCTTCGGGATCACCTCGGCTCGTGAGGCTGATCTGCACCTCCTGTGGATCGCGGCCCTCGCCGCCGTCGGCGAGGCCGCTGGAAGGGACCGGGTCGATTGCGGCCACGCTGAGCGGCCCGATGTCGTCAAGTAGCCGTTCGAGCTGTCGCCCGAACAGCCTCCGGTCCTCGTCGGCAATTCGCAGCTCGGTGCACCGGAAGTCCATCGCCGTCTCGATGTCGCGCTCAACGAGGGCCTCGACGTAGTTGCGAACCACCTCCTCGTCGGTCGACGCTAGTCCCGGTGGCATCGGCGCGTCCGACGATGAGCCGCCGTCGCCACACCCGGCGACAAGCAGCGCTACCACGCTGAACAGACACGCTCCCCGCCAGCCGAGCCCACACCCCACGGGCGAAGTATCGCGTACGATCGGCCCTTGGTCCGTGAACTTCGATGACTGCTCCCTATGGGCTGAGGACGCGTACCTGACACCTGCGTGACGCGACCGGGACCCTGGCCGGGCAGGCGGCCCTCCCGCCAGAACTCGCGGCGACCGTAAGGAAGGGTCGTTCTGTTGCAGTCGATGCTCGCCGCGTCGATCCGAGCGGGAGTACCGATCTGCCGCTACGGGCGGTCGATGCCCAGCAACGCCTCCGTCGGTGCGCACACGAGTATCCCCTCGGCTTGAAGCGCTGCTCGTCGGCTCAGGATGGTGCTCACGTCGAGTGTGACGAATGCATCCGCTCCCGACACCCGATGCGCGATCAAGTGGTCGATGTCTGACATCAGCTTCGCGGCGACGCCTGGCGCCTCGTCGTGACCCGGAATCGGTCCGCGGGCCCGTGTCGGAGAGCAAATCGCTCGGAGGCGTTCATCGAGTTCAACATCTGACGCGCTGCCGAGAACATCCGGGCCATCGAGTACTGATACGTCCCATCGGAACACGCCGCCAACGCTTGTGATGAGTGGTACGGAAGCCAGCCATTCGAGTCGCTGAACCCTGCCCTCAGCATCTGTCCATCTCTCGAAGTCACGGTCGTACGCAGATGCCAACTGCAAGGTCACGCGACCCACCCTCGCGAGATCAACGAGTTGATCAAGCGCGTCCACCTCGGCCGCGGGGTTGCTCGGCTGTGGGTTCGCGACCGCGCTCACGCAACTGGTGTCGAGGGTCAGACGTCGAACAGGTTGCTCGCTCTCCACCGCTCCATGATCGCGGACAGACGCAGAGCTGCCGCTAGGAGCGCCCGCGAATCTGTACGCGGGTCGACACTGGTCGGATGCGCCCGGAGCGGGCACTATGCGTGGGTGCTGCAGGCCAGGCCGAACAACGTGACTCGCTTCGCGCTGAGTCATCCCGTGCTGTGGGTGATCGGGTCCTCAGTTGCGATCGCGCTGATGGGTGTCGCCCTCTTCGATGACTGGCGACCCGCAGCGGTCGGGGGTGGGTCGCTTCTGTTGGTGAACTGGTACCTGTGGCGCCGGGGCGGGCCGGGGCGGGCCTGGGCGACCAAAGAGGATCAACCCCGCACCTGAGGATGCATAACTGCCGGTTGGTGCGGCCGACGTTCCGAAAGCGCCCGATCGCTGGTGAGCAGCGCCCGCAGCGGGCGATCTGGGGGGATTGCGACGCTCGGTCGCCGGTGCTCATGACTGACCCGGCCCTGGTTGGATGGGTAGCCCGCCCTCGGTTGGGGTAAGAGATGCACCTATGGCGGGTGACCAACCGGAGTCCGAGCGGCCCGCCGAGGACAACAGCGACGATGCGTTGGCAACTGATTCGATCGAAGATGAGCGCGAACTAATCGCTGATCTCCGCGACCGTGCTGCTGACGACCGTGATCGCCGCGCGGACAGTCGTGACAGCGCCGCTGATCTCCGTGACAGCGCCGCTGACCGGCGCGAACCCGACGTCCCTGCCGAGCAGGCCACGTCCGCGGCGGGGCCGCGACGGGACCAAGCCGGAGTTCGCGACGACGCGTCGCGGCAGCGAGAGACCGCGGCGGAGCAGCGGGTCGTCGCGGACCGCTTACGCGCAGCGCAGGACGAGCAGCGACAAGTCAGCGGCGAGGTCGAGGCTCGTGCGGTCGCTGCCCATAGCGTCTTGAACCGCTCCGCGTCGGTAGTCATGGGCATCGACACGTTGAGGGATCGTTGGCAGAAGATGGACCATAAGGACCGAACCGTGCTGATGGGTGTCCTCCGGCGCAACGCCCGGTTGGTGCACGATGCCCTTGGGCGGATGATCCGCGGCCAACGCCCGTAGGCGGAGTCGCCCGGGCCAACCCGACCGCCGCCCTTGACGCGCCAGATCTGCCGATCCGCGGCAGCTCCAAATACGCGAGACGCGCCAGAACGCGCGCTCCGTAACGCGTCACCAACGGCGAGGTGAGCCGGACCTATCGGCAGTGATGATGTTGCTCAGCGGGTTCATGTGATTGATCCCGTGTAGCAAGTGGAGCAGGGACTCACCCGTTCGGTCTGACCCACCTATCGGCCAGGCCCGCGTGCGGTGCC
>JBQTKH010000228.1:0-13642 GCA_052386335.1 Microthrixaceae bacterium | reverse complement strand
CTCGCCGGCAGGTGCCGCCCGCGCAGCCCGGTGGGGCGCCATGGCGCTGCTCACAACGATGGCTCTCCCGCTCCGTAGGATCCGTCGACTTCGCCGCCGCCGTGACGCGTCACCAACCACCTGGACGAAGGGACTCGCGCTCGGCGTGATCCGCGTCGCACGCCGGCTGCTACGTGGAACCTTCGTCCAGCGGCTCGGCATCACCACATGGTGCTACCGGCGGGTTGCCCGCGTGGCGGCAGGCGCACAACGCAACATCCCGGTGACCTTTCGGGGCCTCGACCTGCTGGCGCCGGCAGCCGACATCACCATCACCCCGACACTTGCCACAGGCGACTACGAGCGCACCGCGATCGACGCGTTCATCCGACTCGTGCCGACCGGCGGCACCGTCGTCGATGTCGGCGCGAACATCGGAGTCCTTTCGCTCCTCGCCGCGAAAGCAGTCGGCCCCCGAGGCACGGTCGTCGCGTTCGAGCCGATTCGCCAGAACCGAGACCTCGCGGCATCAAATGCCGCTCGCAACCGCATCGCGAACATCCGCATGATCGACAAGGCGGTCGGCAACACCGAGGGCCAGCTCACGTTGTACCGCTCCGGCGCTGACTGCGGCACCCACTCCGCAGGGCTGTCCTCAGGCACTCCCGAGCGCGTCGAGGTCGTCCGGTTGGAAGACTGGGCGTCCCGGGAGGGTCTGACGTCGATTGACGCGCTCAAGATCGACGTGGAGGGGTTCGACGGCTTTGCCCTGGACGGGGCTCGACGGTTGGTCATCGCATGGCGACCGGTCCTCCTCATCGAGTACGTGCCGCGCCAGCTAGAGGCCTGCGGAGACGACCCGGAGCGCGTGGCCCTCATGCTGCTGACACTGCCTGGCGTGTGCTTCGCGGTGGACGAACGACGGCGGCAGCTCGTGCCGGTCAGGACCCTCGAGGAGCTGACGTCTGCGCTCGGGCCAGCCGGCGGCAACGTACTCATCACCTCCGCAACCGAGTTACTCGACGGCCTCATTCGTCCCGTTCGAGGATAGGGGCTGACAACTCTTCCGGCCTCATGTCGACGGTCGCTTCGTATCGACGAGGAGTTCGAGGAGCTCCGATACGACGCGTAGAACTCGGCCAGGTCGAGCTCAGCGACCACGTCCAGCACGAACCAAGCCAGATGATCCTCCGGCAGCCAATCCCGCACCGACGGAGGCATCAACCACAACTGATCGCGCTCAACCTCACGCACGTTGATCGACATGGCCCTGACCATCCCAGCCACCGCGAAACGCGGGTGGGATGGTCAGGATTCATGCGACAGGCTCTGACCTGCACTTATGTTGGTGGCGGGGGCCCGAACTGCGCGATAGCTGCAACCCTGGTTCTGCGGTGATGACCGTCCGCTCCTCGTGAGTTATACTGCTCAGTATGACTCACCGCGTCGGCGCCAAAGGCCAGGTTGTCATCCCCAAGGAGCTGCGCGACCAACTCGGCATCGAACCAGGCGACGAGGTCAACTTCTGGCTCCACGACGACCACGTCGCCGTCCGCCCCGCCGACCACCGCCGACCGCTCCGCGGACGGTTCCCGGGCTCGGCGCTGACCCACGAGCTGGAGCGCGAACGGGCCGCTGACCGGGCCCGCGAAGCAGCCCCGTGACCGTCGTCCTCGACTCATGGGCGGTCCTCCGCTACCTGGAGGACTCGAGCCCTGCGGCCGAAGCCGTGAGCGACCTGCTCGGCCAGGAGAAGCCGCTGATGTCGTGGATCACCCTCGGTGAGGTCCACTACGTCCTACGACGACTCCATGGCGAGGACGCCGCCACCGAGACGGTTCGGGATCTGCGCGACGTGATCGTCGCTCGACTCCCCGACGAGTCGCTCGTCGTCGACGCCGCCCGCATCAAGGCCGACCTCCCGATGGCCTACGCCGATGCGTTCGCGGCGGCGCTCACCATCGCCTCCGAGGCCACCCTCTGGACTGGCGACCCCGAACTCCTCCTCGACGGATCGCCGTGGCGCTGGCGGGACCTCCGGTCCTAAAGGCACGGCACGATCGATTTCCACATCGCGGACCTCGCGGCCGACAGGACGTCCCGATCGACCGCCGCTCGCAACACCCTGGGCGAGCCGGCAATAGCGGCCTCCGTGTGATGGCTGGGAGACTCTCGACGTGGACGACGAGCTCTCGACGCTTTGCCCGGCCTGCGGCTTCGATGTCGGAGAACCGCCGTGGCAGGGCGGTGGCGGCAGTCACGAAATCTGCGTCTCGTGCGGGTTGCAGTTCGGGTACCAGGACTCGATGGCACAGGGCGACTCGGCGAACGCCTTCTACCACGGGTGGCGGTCATGCTGGCTTACGCACGGTGCGCCGTGGTCCGGTGCTGCGATCAAGCCGCCGCCGAGTTGGGACCCGAAGGAGCAGGTTCGGGAGTTCCTCGGGTTGTAGTCACTCCGACGTGCGGGTCTGCTGACCGGCATCATGCGTCCGTGGACAAGCTCCCCTCTGAAGACGAGTTCCGCCTCACAGCCGTGGGCTACTGGACGAGCATCGCGAGCAGTTTTGCGGACGATGCGAACGTAGCGACGGCCCGTGGAGACGAGATCGTGTTGACGTGGCGGGAGAACGGGGTCGCAGACGAGCTCCTCCGCGGTCTGCTTCGGGACGAGTCCGAAGAGGTTCGGTTCGCAGCCGCTGCGCACCTGGGGAGTGGCGACGCTGAAGCGCGCGGGTGCTTCACGATCTGACCGGAAATCCGAGAGGTCTCGTCGCACCGACCGCCCGACTGCTCCTGATGAAATGGGCCGCGAAGGCACGTAGATGCCGCACCGAGGTGCCGTTCCTCAGCACCGCGTGACCGCACCGTTGATCCATTCGCGAAAGAACAGCGGCCGGCGGTCGGGCACGCGCGCCCGGCCGCTCTTCGCCGGCGGCGTCTACACAACGAGGTCCCCGAGTTGCTCCCGGACTTCGTCCCGGACTCAGTCCCGCCGGGCGAGTTCGGGCGCTCGGGTTGCACCGTTGCCTGACTGAGCCAGCCGAGACCGGTCCGTCGTAACGGCCACGCCGCCGTCGAGGCTGCCTGCCGACGGCTCCGCGATTCTGGGGCTTCGAGTTCGGAGCCGAGAGCTCGACGACGCGCCTCGTCGTCAGCCGGGTCGACCTCCAGGCGGCGCTGCCTAGCTGGTCCTGCGCCGCCGCTGGTGCCTTGGTCGAGGTCCCGGCCCGAAGGCCCAGAACCCAGTGCACACCTTTGGTGATTATCTGTGTACGAAATCCTGGCTAGTCCCGATCGGCCGGGCCGGATGGCGGTCGATCTCGGCGGCAACAGGCCGTCGCCACGAGTCGGTAACGCGAGGGGCCGTGGCGAGTGCGTCATGGGTCGTGGCAAGGAAAACGGAGACGACGCTCGACAGGAGCAGCGCGGCGGTTCGGGTCGAGGGCCCCGCACCGTTAGAGATCCCGGGAAGGGCGGCCGGGGTCTTGGGGGAGATCATCCGGGCGTACCTGACGTCGCACGACCTCGGGGCAACCGGAGAACTCGACGCGGGAGACTGGAGCGATGAGCACCGAACCGGCACGGGAGTTCGCCGCGTACATCCGGACGAGCACCGACGATCAGCAGTCGCCTGAGGACTCGAAGCGGTGGCAGCTCGACATCGCCACCCGGCTGGTGGTCCCGGCGGGCGGGGTCATCGTCGCCACCTACCACGACATCGACGTGACCCGAGAGCTGCCCTGGGCCCGGCGACCGGAGGCGTCACGTGTCCTGGCCGACGCCGCCAACCCGGCCCGGGGATGGACGGCACTGGTGATCGCCGAGCCCCAGCGGGCCTTCTCGGGCGGACAGTTCCAGCTCGTGTTCCCGCAGCTCACTCATTACGGGATCGAGCTGTGGGTGCCCGAGCTCGGCGGTCGGATCGATCCCGACAGCGAGGGCCACGAGATGCTGATGGGCCTCTTCGGCGGGCTGTCCAAAGCCGAGCGGCGCCGCCTGCAGATCCGGACCCGCAACGCCATGCTCGCCCACGGCGCCGTGGGCCGCTGGCTCGGCGGGCGACCGAACTACGGGTACCGGCTCGTCGACACCGACCTCCCCCATCCGCAGCGTCAGAAGGCCGCCGCCGGCATCAAGCTCCGGGTGCTCGAACCAGACCTCGACACCGCTCCGGTGGTGCGGCGCATCTTCGAGATGTTCGACGCCGGGATCGGCTACCGCACAATCGCCAACGTTCTCGAACGCGAGGGCCTCCCCAGTCCCGGTGAGGTCGGCCCCACCCGCCATCCACGATCGGCGGGCCTGTGGGGCGGCTCCGCGGTGCGGGCGATCCTCACCAACCCGCGCTACCTCGGCCACCAAGTCGTCGGTCGGCAACGCCGACGGGACGAGCTGCTCGATCCGATGGACCCGGCCTCGGGGACCACGAGCCGGCAGCGGTGGCAGCCGACCGGCAACTGGGTCACCTCCGACGAACCGGCCTGGCCCGCACTCGTCGAGCCAGACCTGTGGGAGCGGGTCAACGCCCAGATCACGAACAACCGGGGACCGCATCGGCGCCGGCCACGCGCCGAGCCGGGCGTGTACCTCCTGGCCGGGCTCGTGCGGTGCTCGGTCTGCGGACGGTCGATGCACGGCGCGACGCTCAAGGGCAAGCCGTACTACCGGTGCAACAGCCAGCGTCCCGACTACGCCGACATCGGCCATCCCCGCAGCACCGCCATCCGCGAGGAACGCATTCTCGCCTCCCTCGACCCGTGGCTCGGGCAGCTCACCGACCCCGACCACCGCGAGGCAACCATCGACGCCGTGCTCGCCGCCGAGGCCGACAAGCCGACCGAGCCCACCGAGATCCAAGCCGCGCGGCGAGTGCTGCGGGACCTGCCGATCGAGCTCGACCGGATCCTGGCGGCCATCCGCGCCGGCATGGACCCGGACCTAGCCACGTCGACCACCAGGCAGATCCAATGGGAGCTCACGGCCGCTCCGGCCACCATCGCCACTTGGGAGCACGAGCACCAGCGCGCCCAGCCCCTCAGCGCGGAGGACATCCACCAGGCGCTCGAGCACGCCGGCGACCTCGCCGTGCTCCTGGCCGAGGCCGAGCGCGAAACGAGGGCCCGGCTGTACCGGACCCTCGATCTCGTGCTGAACCTTGATCCTGTCGGAGACCCTCCGACCCTGGACGTTCGGCTGCAGCTATGTGGTGGCGGGGGTAGGATTTGAACCTACGACCTTCGGGTTATGAGACCAACGAACCTGGTCTGCTCCCGTGTGCACTGGTCGGCGCTAGTGGCGCATCGACCCAGGTCACAGCTCCTTTTCTACCACACTCCGGGCCGTTCGTCTGCTCCCGTAGGTGTCGGTGGGAGTGTGATCCGTTGACAAGTTCGTTGACACGGATCGCCGGTGTCTACGAGCTGGGCCCGGCGACGGGGTCTGCGTTGACCGGCGAAGCGGAGCTCGTCGGCGGTGCGCCGCCATCGGCTGATCTAGGTTCGATCCATGGCCGCGTTCCACGCCGTCCACTACCGAGCACCCGAAGGCGACGAGCCGGTGCGCGCCTTCCTCGACGCCCTCGACGACGAGGTCCACGCTGTCCTCGCCCAGCAGATGGACCGACTGAACCTGCTCAGCGACGAGGTACCCCACCTGCCGTTCCCCCACACCTCGCAGGTCGACGGCGAGCTGCGCGAGCTGCGATGCCACTACGGGCGGCAGCTCTTCCGGGTCCTGTACCGCCGCTCGGACCGCCTGCTGGTGCTGCTTCACATCTTCTCGAAGCGGACCGCCAAGATCCCCGCCTCGGAGATCACCATCGCCCAACAGCGCTGGGACGACTTCAAGAAGCGGATGGACGC
The DNA here is from genome assembly GCA_052386335.1 of Microthrixaceae bacterium. Classification (GTDB taxonomy): domain Bacteria; phylum Actinomycetota; class Acidimicrobiia; order Acidimicrobiales; family VFJN01; genus VFJN01. The sequence continues at coordinate 7,799 of JBQTKH010000228.1, read as the reverse complement.
CGATACTCGAACCCCGCCTCGGGCGGCAGGACACGACGCTCCCTGACGATCGGGTTCGCAGAACTGCTAACCTGATCCGTGAGGTGAACGCCATGGCCAAGAACGACAGCCCAGTCGGAAGCAGCGTCGAGGAGCACATCGGCCAGCAGCGCGGCCGGAGCAGCAAGTACCGGGAGACCCAGGATCGGCTTCGCCCGTTCGAGGAGATCGCCCGTGTGGTGATCATGCGGCGAGCACACCTTGGTCTCACCCAGCAGGAACTAGCGGAGCGGATGAGCACCACGAAGTCGGTGATCTCCCGAATCGAAAGCGGTCAACACCGGAGCGGCACCGACACCCTGCGCCGACTCGCCGAAGCTCTCGACGGCCACGCCGTCATCGGCTTCGAGTTCGACTCCGGAAACGCGCTTCGACCGGACCTCGTCCGCCTGTAGCTCCCCGCTCAGGCTCATCTTTCGGGATCGGTGCATCTCGCCCCCAAGTGCGACGGTCTCGCGATTCATTCGGCTGGGCGCTACCAATGAATGGCGTCGAGTGCCGGCCACGGTGGACCCGCCCGCAGGACGTTGAGGAACGCCACGCCTGACTGTCTGCCGCTCGGGTGGTGGTCGTTCCGATGCCAGCGGTGCGCTGCGATGAGCGCCAGTACGAGGGTCCGGCACTCGCCGACCAGCTCCTGGTCAGCGTCCCGATAGCGCTCGCTGACCTCGTTGGGAACCCACGCGAGGTCGAACTCGACCGGCCCGCGGGCGCAGTTCTCGAAGTCGATGAAGAGCAGTCCGTTCTTCGTGGTGAGCACGTTCCACGGGTGCGGCTCGCCGTGCAGCAGCTGCTCGGCGGTGCCGCGGTCGGTGAGCAACCGCCTCGGGGTCTCGAGCCGGTCGACGAGGAGCTCCCGGTCCTCGTCCGTGAGGTCCGGCGTGGCGTCGACATCGGCAAGCGACCGTTGGATCTCTGCGAGACGATCGGTGAAGTGCGGCGCGCTCATGTCGACCCGCCGCAGGGCACCATGAAGACGCTCGAGCGCGTGCGCGTAGTCGCCCGGCGGAAGCTCTCGAGACTGCACCGGTTCGAAGTAGCTCCACATGGAGATCTCGAAGCCGTCACGCACGACGATGCGTGGCTCGACGCGTGGATCGAGTCCAGCAACCGGGCCGTCCGTCCCCTCCGCGAGGCGTCGCGCGAGCTCGACTTCTCTAGCTGCGCTGAACCACCCCATCGTCGAAACTCGGGCGACGATGTCGCATGGCAGCAGGCGGGCGACAAGCCGGTTGGAGTTGTGGAGAACGACCGCGTCATCGACGGCCAGGTCGAGCGCTGCCGCGACCGACATCGCTGCAGTCACCGCACGCCGCACCTCCGCCGCTTCCATCGTGCGATTCTTCCGCCTCACTCGTCGGCAGACCTCCAGATTTGCGCGGCCGGCAGCGAACGACTGACTGGGGCCACCCCCGACGCGCCGATCGGGCCGGGTTCGGTGGTCGAGGCCCGCGATGTTCCGTGCGCGCGATATCTGCGGCGTCCCCGATCGCGCGACGCGCAGCACATGCATGACCTCGCGGACCTCTGCGGGCGCCCAATGGGTATGTGGCTACCTTGCGGTACATGGAAGATGACTCGGTGGATGCTGGCGCCTGGTATCGGCCGGCACGGGTCCACATCGACGAGTACGACGCGCGGTGGCCCGAGATCTACCAAAAGGAGGCTCTGCGGATCGCCGCGGCGATGGGCATCGACCTCATCGCGATCGAACACGTCGGCAGCACTGCAGTGCCTGGGATGGCCGCAAAGCCAATCATCGACATCCTCGCCGCAGTCACGACGTGGGTGCGCCTTGACGACATGGTCACGAAGCTGCGCGAGCTCGGATACGTGTACACCCCGGAGTCGGAGGCTGACGACCCGACCCGCCGCGTGTTTCGCAAGGGACCGACGGACATGTCGTTGCTTCGCACACACCACCTCCACATCACAGATCCCGAGAGCCTCTACTGGCAGCGGATCATCGCCTTTCGAGATCAACTCCGCAGCAATGCAGCCGACGCGGCGACGTACATCCAGGTGAAGAGCGCGCTCGCAGCCGAGTTCGCCCACGACAGCCGCCGTTACACGGCCGGCAAGCAGGAGTTCGTCACGGCGATGGAACGCAAGCGGGGCGTGATCGCCTGACCTGTCTGTCCCACAACGCCGACTCGGGGGACCTATGCGCCGTTAGGCGGCAGCCACCACCGCGTCCGATCTGGTGATCGGTCGTGGTGATGAGTGCGGCTAGACCAACGGCATGGTCAACGAGTACTCGGGCGTCTGGTTCGACGCCTTCCTCCACTCGATTCCCGAGGAGTCGACTCGATACGAGGTCGAGGCCGTCACCCGCCGGGTCCCGCTGCCAGAGTTCCGCCGGGTGCTCGATCTGTGCTGCGGTCCCGGGCGGCACGCAGCGATGCTTGCCGAGATCGGGTACGAGGTGACAGGTGTCGACCGCGACGAGCAGGCGATCGCCCAGGCGCGTGACCTCGTCCCGACAGGGCGGTTCCTGCAGCTCGACATGCGCGACCTCGGCGTTATCGACGGGGTGTTCGACGCTGTCGTCGTCCTGTGGCAGAGCTTCGGTTACTTCGACACCGCGACGAACGATCAAGTCCTCGCCGCGATCGCTGCATTGCTCCGCCCGGGCGGGAGGCTCCTCCTCGATGTGTTCCATCGGGGCTACTTCGAGGCAAACCAGGGGACCGTGACCGGGGTGCGAACACCCGCCGCCGAGTCGATCACGAACACGATGACCGGGAATCGGCTGACTTCGACGATCCGCTACGCCGATGGGGAATCGGAATCCATGGAGTTCGAGTTGTATTGGCCGGCGGAACTCACCAGCCGTGCCGAGCAGGCCGGGCTGCGTGCGGTCGAGGCGTGCTGCTGGTGGGACGACGCCCGACCTCCAACGGCGAGCGAACAGCGGTACCAACTCGTTCTGGAGCGTCTCGGAAACACCGCCGAGTAGGCGCCGATAGCGCGGACCTGTTGGGACCCGGGGCGTTGTCATTCGGTGTGCATGATCTGTGCGCCGCCGCGGTGGCAAGCGCCCGCGCGAGCCGGCATTCGGAGCGGCTCGGGGGTGGGACAGGGCTGGGAGCGATGGCGCTGGCGATCGCAGCTATGTCGCGCCAGGTTGGCGCAGCAAGCGCCGAACGGCGACGAACAGGATCGCGAGAAGACCGAGTGCTGCGGCGAAGTTCGCTGGGGCGGGCAAGGCGCCGACGTAGCCCGCGGCCACGGCGTAGATCACGTATGAACCGACGATCAGAAGGACAGCGGCGGCGACAACCCGCGGGATCACACGAACACTCTGCCCCTCCGAGCCCCGGCGTGTCGTGACCGGTAGCTACGGGCTACTCGATTGGGAGCCGAGCGCAGTTCGCTACATCCAGGTGGGGATCAGCCCACCGCCAAGCGCCGTCCACACGGATCGCGTAGTAGTCCAGCACCGGCCCGCCTCCCCGGATCTCGGCCTCCGAGTTCCAGAACTCGATGGTCACGCGCATTGCTCGGCCCACAATCGTGTGTCCCGCAACCTCGGGATCTTCCTCGGCACTCACGTCCTTTACGCGGTGCTCCGACTTCTCTTGGTCGGGTGAAAGCTCCTGGGAGGCCACGCACTGAGCGAACGAAGCCGCGTCGGTCCGCGCCTGTTCGTCGGTATGGAGCGTGGACCACGCCGCTTCGGCATTGCCGTCACGCATGTCGTCGAGAGCGTTGACAACTGCTTGCTCCGCGCCGTCGCTATCGTCGCTCGTGCACGAACTCGTGAGCGCGACGATCACGATTCCTGCGACCCCCAGTGCCTTTCGCATCGCGCACATCCTGCCCGATCGCGACGCGGCCCGCCTGCCGACTGCCTCGATCGGTAGTAGCACCGAAGTGCCTCGATCGCGCGGCCGGGTCCGCTGCGCATCGGGCGCAGCGATCACCACCGGAGATGCGCCGTTAGGGACCTGGCGGTCCGGGCTGCTGACCGTCATTCGGTGCGGGCGATGTCTGGCGCGCTGACGGGCGGATCGCGGAGGGGTGATCTCTCGCCCTAGGCGGTGGCCGCTCCAGCGCTCGACACGCGAGCGCATGGCGCCACGGACCACTGGGTGAGGTATTGACGACCCACGCAGCTCTGGTCGCACCGAGGTCAGGCCAAGGCAGCCTGAGCTGACTTCAGCGCGACACCGATCATCAGGTCGTAGTCGTGGTCGACCGCATGAAGGGCTGCCGAGAAGTCCTCCACCACGCGGAGCAGACGTCCAGCCTTGAGGTGAAGGGTCCGAGGGTCGATTGGCCCTCGGTCGGCCGAGTTGAGGTGGCCGATGTGCGAGACATCCTCGCTCGCCCACCCGTAGTCGGCCCTGAGGAGGGTCAGGTCGTCTGACGGCGTGACGGCCCAGCCGGGCACGAAGGTCTGCGCGCTCGCGCAGTTACTCGGCGGCGTGAAAAGCAGAAACTCGATCAGCAGTCTGTAGTTGGTGAACCAGTCTTCGAGACACGCGATCTCCACGACTCGAGGGAGTTCTGGGTTGCTCGTGAAGGGGATCAGGTCCACCAGCATCTTCACCGCATGGGCGAAGCGGGCGGCGACGTGTGAGAGAGGATCCGTATGAAAGGTCACATCCGCGATCAGACCACCACTGGACGCCCTGTGCGTCCCACAACCGCCGGCTTCAGGTGATGACCAGGCGAAGGCCGAGTTCGGCGGCGTCGAGATCGAGCAAGTCGTGGTTGCGTTCGGCCCACCGGCCAGATGTGAGGTCAGCGCGGAGACTGCGCACCGCTCGCTCCTCGGCGTCTGGCCCGACGGCGGTCCACACCGAGATCCCTCGGCGGACCTCCTCGTCCAGGTACGCCTCTGGGCGGCGCCAGTAGGCCTCGAAAAATCCGTCCGCGCAGTCCCACGGGACGAGCACCGGCTCCACACGCGCTCCGATCGCACCGGCGAGTTGGGTGGCGAGACCGATAGGGGAGGCAGCGACCTCGGGCAGGTAGTCGCGTGTCAACCAGAACCGGCGCCGCCAGCTCCGTTCGGTGGTCTCGCAGGTGAAGACCACCACGCGGCGGGCCACCCGCCGCATCTCCCGTATCCCGGCGATCGGGTCCTGCCAGTGGTGCACCGTGGCGAAGGCCATCGCGGCGTCGAAGGAGTGGTCCGGGAACGGGAGGCGCTCGGCGGTGGCGGCCACGCACCGCGCTGAGCTCCGCGCGCGTTGCGCGCGCATGACGGCCGACGGCTCGACGGCGGTCACGTCGCGGTCGACGGGCTCATACGAGCCGGTCCCCGCTCCGACGTTCAGCACGGTCCTCGCCTCGCCAAGCGCAGCCCAGACCTGCTCTGCGATCCGGGGCTCCGTACGCCGGGTCACGGCGTAGGTGGTTCCGATGGTGTCGTACAACGGCGCGCTCGACACAATGGACCTCCCGAATCTCGACTCCAACGGTACGTGAGTGTCGCTGACCACTTCCACGGCAGCGTCCCCGCCTTACGCCGGTTCCCGGCACCACCAGAAGCGCCGATAGGGCGGGCCAACCGGACGCTCCCGAACGGGATTATGGGCGGGTGATCTCCAGTGCCCTTCACCGGCACCTCGGGGGCGACGCCCCACGTCGTATTCACGCGCGTTCGGGGACACGCCGACCGCGGTTGCGCGTCCGCATCCGTCGATCGGAACGCACGGAACTCTGCGTGTACTAGGCCGTTGTCGTCGTCGGCGGACGGATCATGATGGAGAAGCCAGGGAGGTACGTCATGAGCACAGGTGTCGAGAGGCACTACTCGGAGTCTGAGTCGCTCGTTGATGCCATCGCGGCCTCGCTGCGCGCTGTCGGCATCGATCCTGAGCGGGCTTCGACCACCGATCTGGCGCCGGTGGATGAGTTTCACATCCGGGGACGGTCGGCAACGCTGGCGCTGGCCGACGCCATGGGCGTCGATGCGGAGACGTCCGTTCTCGACATCGGAAGTGGTCTCGGTGGTGCGGCGAGGACGCTGGCCGAGGTACATGGCTGCTCGGTAACCGGCATCGACTTGACGCCTTCGTTCTGCGAGGCCGCTGCCGAACTGTCCCGCTGGACAGGACTCGACGATCGAACGACCTTCAGGGTTGGCGACGCCTGTGCGTTGCCATTCGACGACGACAGCTTCGATGCCGCCATGACGATCCACGCCGTCATGAACATCCCCGACAAGCCAGCCGTGTACAGCGAGGCTCGCCGAGTACTGAGGACGGGTGGAGCGTTCGCCACCTATGACGTACTCCAGGGCGAAGGTGGCGACGTGCTGTTCCCGGTTCCGTGGGCTCGCGATCCGTCGATCAGCCATCTGGCGACGACCAGCGAGATGCGCGAACTGCTGGCGGCCGCGGGCTTCGAGCTGTTGGACGAAACGGACTCGACCGAAGAGAGCCTGGCCTGGTTCCAGCAGCTCTCGGCAAGCATCGCCGAGCATGGTCCGCCCCCGGTCAGTTTCGGAGTGTTCCTGGGCGGCGACTTCTCCGAGATGGCGGCGAACCAGGTCGCCAACCTCAGGCAACGTCGCATCCGAACCGTCAGCTATCTCTGCCGCGCCTGACGTCGCGCCGGCCCGCCGTTGTGCGAGCAGCAACGCCCGCGATCGCGAGCGGGCCCGTCACCAATCGCCGGTTGGTCGACGCAGGTTCTTGCCACCGCCTGTCCCCGAATCCCGAGCGGCAGCGTCCCCGAACGTCGCCTACCGGAGCACCCGCGTAAGCGCCGATCGGTGCGCTCTCGGGTCTCCCGCGCGTCGTGCTTCGGCGCGTGCGATCGGTGCGCGCCACGGTGTCCACCGACGGTTGAGCCTCACGCCACGCACCGGCATCGGGATGCCTGTCGTATCGTGCGACATGGCAGATCGATCCGATCCGAACCATGAGATGTCGAACCCATGGTTGGCTGGGCCGGCGCCGACTGACCGTCTGGACCGAGAGTCACTCGAGGAGCGGATTCTCAACCTCCTCTCGACGCAGAACATGTGCGTGCTCGCGACGTCAGGTGAGGACGGCCCTCTTGCCACACCCGTCCGGTACTTCCACCTTGGCTTCACCGTCGTCTTCACCGCTCAGGCTGACTCGCCAAAGATGCGGAACATCGGCCGTGATCCCCGAGTGTCCCTGGGGGTGTTCGCACCGCTGGTGGGACAGGCGAGCAGTCGCGGGGCTCAACTGTTCGGCACGGCGGCGGTGCTGTCCGAGCGCGATCCCGACTTTCACCGGCTCATGAACGTGTACCGCTGGCAGTCAGATGCCGTAGAACGCGGGAGGAGCCTCCACCAGGCTCCAACCGGCCCCTTGGTCGTCGTTGAAGCTGACCGAATCGTGTACACGGATCACTGGCTGCGTCGGACTGGCCATGCGCCTCGCCAGTACTGGAAGCGATAGCGCACCGACTCGCTCGTTGATGGCCGATCGCGGACCAGCGCCTCCCCGCTCACAGTCAGCGTCGATCGAGGCTCCGCGATGCGCCGATAGGGCGGACCCGACTCACGGCCGGGTCGAGGGCGCTCGCGACGCGCCGATAGGGACGCTTCGGTGGCGAGGGGCGCCGGGTTTCGGGGCCGTGATCGGCGCGCGGCATTCCGGCACATCGGGGAAGCGACCCAGTCGCTCGACTGACAAGCGCGCGTGGGATTGCTGCAGGTTCGGTTGACGGTGGTTGAGACAGATCATGCCGCGACGTGATCCTCGGCAGGGGCGAAGGCGAGTTCGAACTCGACCGGTGTGAGCTTGCCGAGCGATCGCTGACGACGGCGG
>JBQTKH010000227.1:0-2263 GCA_052386335.1 Microthrixaceae bacterium | reverse complement strand
TGGTCATCCGAAGCGCGGGGGTTCTCCCTCCGGCTGTGGCGTCAAGGTCCGCAGGCGCTCGATCCGCTCGTCGGCGGTTCCCAGGTAGTCCACGAGGACGCCGAGCACCGCCTGGCGGTCGAGCATGCCGACGTCGGTCATGGCCTGGAGGTCGACCCAGTCCTTGGGTCGGTTGAAGAACGCCTTGAACACGGCGAGGTCCCGGCACGCGAGGAACGGCAGATCGGTGCCGCCGAAGCGCTCCCAGTGGGCCCGGGTGGCCGCTCGCTCGTGGAACTCGGTGGTGTTGAAGAAGAGGTCGATCGGTGTGCGGCCCCACCAGAGCCGGGCCTGACCGTCGCGCTCCAGGAGCGCGATGTCGTCGTCGGTGTGGTCGACGCCAGTGGGCAGGTGTTGAACGACCTCCGCGGCGCGGTCGGCCGGCATGAACACGTTTACGTCCACGTCGACGGTGCCGCGCGCCTCTGCGACACACCACCCCAAGGCCAACGCGCCTCCGAAGGCGTGCTCCACGCCGCCGTCCGCCAACGATGTGTGCAGAAGGACGATCTTCTCGACGATCGACGGGTCGAGGTGGTCGGTCACGGGCGAGCCCGCCCGAAGATCGGGGCCGCGAGCCGGGCGGTCCTCGGCCGGCCGGGGAACTCGGCGGCGAGGAGCAGCACCTCGACGAGCTCGCGCGCCTTGGCCTCTCGGGCGGCGCCGCTGTCGAGACGGGGCGCAAGGTGCAGCTCCAGCGTGAAGCCGGCGGCCTCGATGACGCGGGTGGCGGTGTCCACCCGGGGGTGAACCCGCCCCTGCTCGTACGCCACACGCGTCGATTGCGCGGGGCCGGCCCGTTCGGCGCGGGCCCGTGCCGTGAGACCGGCCCGCTGGCGGGCGGACCGCATCAGGGTGGTGATCGGCTGGGCCATGCCCTCATGGTATCTGTTCAGATACCGAATCGACATGGGTGTTCCCGAGCCGCGCCCCCGTGTGCCAGTTCGGTCCTGCCTCGCGGGGACCGCTAACGTCCGAGCGGTTCGTGCTCTGACCTATCTGCGTCCGCTCCTTCGGGCATGTGCGAGGATTCACAACGATGGCCCGGTTCACCGCCGAGAACACGATGCTGGCGCGCGACATCATCGCTCGCTACCCGCGCCCCAAGTCGGCGCTGATCCCGCTCCTCCACCTCGCGCAGGAGCAGGACGGCCATGTCACCGACGACGCGATGGAGCACATCGCGGAGCTCGTGGGCATCACGCCCGCAGAGGTCCTCGGCACCTGTTCGTTCTACGAGATGTTCAAGCGCGAGCCCGTCGGCGACTACCTCGTCAACGTGTGCACGAACATCGCCTGCATGCTGCTCGGCGGCGAGGAGCTCCTCCACTACCTCGAGGGGCGCCTCGGGATCAAGGCCGGCAGCACCACCGCGGACGGCACCTTCACGCTCGAAGACGTCGAGTGCATCGCGGCGTGCACCGAGGCCCCGTGCTTGCAGGTGAACTACCGCTACTTCCACAAGATCAGCAACGACGAGGTGGATGCCCTGCTCGACGACCTCCGCGCCGGCCGCCGGGCGCACGAGGTGCCCAAGCACGGCACGCTGGCCCGCGTTCGCCAGCTGATCCCTCAGGAGCGCCGCGCCGGCAACGCGGTCCCGGGCGAGGCCGGCGAGCCCGTGTGGTTGCGCACCACCGCCTCGGCCGACGGGGGGACCGGCGCATGACGGTCACCGACGCACCGGCGATCATCACCACCCGGTTCGGGTACGACGACAGCCACACGATCGAGCGCTACCTCACCACCGGCGGGTACGGCGCCCTCCGAACGGCCCTCACCAAGGCCCCCACCGCCGTGGGCGACGAGGTGAAGGCCGCGAGCTTGCTCGGTCGCGGCGGCGCCGGGTTCCCGGCCGGCACCAAGTGGGGCTTCTGCCCGCCTGGCGTGTGGCCCCGGTACCTCGTCGTCAACGGCGACGAGTCCGAACCCGGCACGTACAAGGACCGCCTCCTCATGGAGCGCGATCCGCATCAGCTCATCGAGGGTGTGCTCATCGCGTGCTACGCCATCGGCGCCGCGCAGGCCTTCCTCTACGTCCGCGGTGAGATGGCGCTGGCCCAAGAGCGGATCGCGCAAGCGCTCAACGACGCCTACGCGGGCGGGTACGTCGGCAAGAACATCCTGGGCTCCGACTTCTCCGTCGACATCGTCCTGCACTGGGGCGCGGGCGCCTACATCGTCGGCGAGGAGACCGCCCTCATCGAGAGCCTCGAAGGCAACC
>JBQTKH010000226.1:0-2823 GCA_052386335.1 Microthrixaceae bacterium | reverse complement strand
CCTGGGCGCCGAGCAGCACCGCCTCATCGCCTTGGCGCACGTCGCTGTCCGGCCCGACGTCGACCATGAGCTGATCCATGGTGACTGCGCCCACCATCGGATGGCGCTGACCCCCCACGAGCACCTCCTGGTGCTGCAGACCGAGCCGTCGCGGCACACCGTCGGCGTACCCGATGGGCAGGGTGGCCACGCGTGTGGCCCGTTCGGTGCGATGGCGGAGCCCGTAGGAGATGCCTTCTCCCGCCGGCACGTCCTTCACGAAGGACACCTCGGTGGCGAGATGGACGGCGGGCTCCAGTGGCAGCGCCCCGAGCAGCGCTGCGCTGGGTGCGATGCCGTAGATCGCGATCCCGCAGCGCACGAGGTCGTACCGGCTCGCGGGGTGAGCGATGGCAGCGGCCGAGTTCGCGACATGGCGCATCGGCACCTCGATGCCCGCCGCGGCGAGGTCCGCGAGGGTGGCTTCGTAGCGCTGGATCTGCGTTGCGGTGAACGAGCTGTCGGGCTCGTCCGCGACCGCGCAGTGGGTCCACACCGCCGCGAGCGCCAGCCCGGGATGCGCGGTGATGGCTCGAGCGAGCTCGACGGCGGCGGCGGGGGCCACGCCGACCCGACGCATCCCGGTGTCGACCTTCAGGTGAACCGGCCAGTGCCCTCGTCCGCGACGCGTCACCGCCGCACCGAGCGCCATCGCCAGCTCGGGTGTGTAGACGGTGATGGCGACGTCGGCGTCGAGCGCCTCGTCGATCTGGCTGGGCCGAGGTTCGGACAGCAGCAGGATCGGCGTCTCGATCCCGAACTGACGCAGCGAGGCCGCCTCCGGCACTTGGGCGACGGCGAGCCAGGTGGCCCCCGCGTCGATCGCCGCCCGCGCGACGGGGACGGCGCCGTGCCCGTAGCCGTCGGCCTTGACGACCGCGCAGACCTCCGCAGGGGCGGTCAGGCGGCACAGCTCGCGGACGTTCGCCCGGATCGCGTCGAGCGACACCTCAGCCCATGCCCGCATCAGGTCCGCACCTCCGTGAGGGCTCCGGGGATCAGATCGACGAGGTCACTGGCGACGAGCCCATCGGCAGGACCGCGCTGCCCGGCCAGCCCGTGGAGCCAGGCGCCAGCCGCCGCTGCGTCGAACGTGGGGAGGCCACGTGCGAGGAATGCGCCGATGAGCCCGCTCAGAACGTCGCCGGTCCCCGCGGTTGCGAGTCTCGCGTCACCGGTGGTGACGAGTCGGACGTCGCCGCTGGGGTGGGCGACGATCGTGGGCCGTCCCTTGAGCACCACGACCGACCCGCTGTGCACGGCCAGCTGCCGGGCGGCGCCGAGTCGATCGGCCCCCGGAGGCGCTCCCATGAGGCGGGCGAACTCGCCGTCATGAGGTGTGAGGACGGTGTCGGCGGGCCGGCGTCGGGCCCCCGGCCCCAGGCGGCTGGCAAGGGCCAGCAGCGCGTCGGCGTCGACGACCGCTGGTAGATCGGCTTGCGACAGCAGCGCTCGCACGCTCTCCTCGGTGGCCGGCAACCTCCCAAGACCAGGACCGACCACCAGGGCGGTGAGGCGGTCGACGTCATCGATGGCGCGCTCCCAACCCTCGGCGGGGAGTCGCACGCCCACTGCCTCCACCGGGATGCACTCGAGGTCTGCTGCGCCCGGGATCCCGAGCCGCACCATCCCTGCCCCGGCCCGCTGCGCCGCCGCTGCCACCAGGTTGGCCGCGCCCACCATGCCCGGCGAGCCTGCGATGACGAGCACGGCCGCATCCCACTTGTGCCCGTCAGGCCGACGAGGACGCAGCCATCGGGTGACGTCACCCTGCTCGACGACACCCGCGGCGGAGGACACGTCGAGGCCGATGTCAGCCACCACCACCTCGCCCGAGAGCTCCCGCCCAGCGCCGAGCAGGAGGCCGGGCTTGAGCGCGGCGAACGTGACGGTGCGCGTCGCGCTCAGCGCTCGTCCGGTGACCTCCCCCGTGGTACCCGACACGCCGCTCGGGATGTCGACAGCGAGCACCGCATCGCTGGAGGGCTCAGGCGCGTGGTAGCTGCCGTGGAACCCGGTCCCGTAGGCGGCGTCGATCACGAGGTCGGCGGGGGGCAGCCGGTCCGGGGCATCGAGCGCCTCGATGACCTCGACGCGGACGCCACGTCGCCGGAGCTGCCGGGCGGCGGCGCGCCCGTCGGCACCGTTGTTGCCCTTACCCGCGAGCACCACCACGCGGCGGCCGTATCCGCCCCCGAGGAGCCGCAGCGACTCGCGGGCGACGGCCGCGCCCGCTCGCTCGATGAGCGTGGCGACAGGCGTCGTGGCCGCGGCGTCGGCCGCGACCATCTCCGACGGCGTGAGGACGGGGATCATGCAGAGATCAGCGTAGGACGGGTGACCACTCTGACCATGCCGTGACGCGATCGGCGGCCGCGACCCCCGATCTTCGGCAGCGGAGGCCGTTACAGCGCGACGGCGATCGCCTCAGCGATCCGGTGCGTGTGGGTCATGGTCAGGCGCCATGAGGTGATCCCGCGCTCGTCGGCCAGCGCCAGCGCTCCACCGTGGAGGCGCACCGACGGCGCCCCACTGCGGGCCTTCACGACCTCGATCTCGCTCCACTTGCAGGCCCCCATCCCCACGCTCATGGCCTTCATCACCGCTTCCTTGGCCGCGAACCGTGCCGCATAGCGCTCGGTGGGGTCACGACGCCGGTCGCAGTACGCGCGCTCGGCCTCGGTGAACACTCGATTGCGAAGTGTGGGCGTGCGGCCGAGTGCGGCCCGCATCCGGTCGACCTCGCAGAGATCGACGCCGATCCCGATCACTGGTGTGGCGTGC
>JBQTKH010000225.1:0-11987 GCA_052386335.1 Microthrixaceae bacterium | reverse complement strand
CGCCCGGGCCAGCCGCGCGAAGACCGGCTGAGCCGCGGCGGGTCTCAACGACCTCCCCGAACCACGCCAGGGTGGGGCCAAATCAGGTGAGCACGCTGGGGCCAATCTGGGTTGACACACTCAGCCGCAGGCTCTCGAAGTAGCCAGCCGCATCGAGAGTGCCGCGCTCGTGTTCCTCGTACGCGGCATCGAAGGCGAATCGGGAGGCGACATCCTCGGGGTCGCGACCTGCGCTGGCCGCCCACAGCGCCGTGCACCGTCCGAAGTCGATGTCGATGACGACCCCGCCGAGGTCGAACAGGAGCACGTCGACCGGCCCGGTGCGGATGGGCAACTCGTCCATGTCTGAGCGTGCCATATGACGTCAACCTTCCCCTCAACGTGCCGTTGCGGGCGCGCCTATCGCCCGCCCCGAACACCGCACCGGGATTCCCCTCGTGGCCAACGGATCGGCGCAAATTCGGCGTTGCGGATCGTGGCCTGAGGCCGGCGATAATCGGCCCTCACCGCCGTAGGGAACACTCGATCAGCGAGATGTACGACGGGTCGGCAAGCTGGAGTCGAGCCGCGTCGTCGACTGTCAGCCAACGAACATCGTCATGTTCCTCCGGCGCCCGGTTCTCGAACGGCCCGTCGTAGTCGATGAACCACACCGAGAGGCGCGTGGACTCAGACTCAAAGTTGAGCACCTCATCCGGCGGGTGCGGGGGTTCGCCCACGACGACCCCGAGTTCTTCGTCCAGTTCACGGACGAGCGCTTGTTGAAGGGTCTCGCTCGGCTCGACGTGGCCACCTGGAAAGTCCCATACGTCGGGAACCCACTCGCGATCGGGATGGCGGTGACACATCAGCACAGAGTCCCCGTTGCGAAGGATCGCCATCGCACAATCGTGAGTCACGCCATCCACGGTCCCATCCTTGCCGACACCGCCCCGACGACGTGCCAGATATCACGCTCGCCGCTCAACGGATCGCGAGAATGTCAAAGCGCCGGAGATCGGCGCGTAGGGACCGTGTCGCCGGCCTCGCTAGGGGACGGCGCAGTCATAGGCCAACGCCTACGTGGTGGAGGCAGCACATGCCACGGCGCGTTTGCCGGCTCGCGCGCGGCGCCCGCTCGCACCCGGATCGGGCTGCCTGCAGCCCCGACACTTGGGGGAGCGGTTCAGGTGTCCTGTCGATGGCACAGGTGCATCACCGGTCCGCCGGTGTCAGCCAGGTAAGGGTGCAGCACCTCGGGAAACAACGGGACCGGCCCTGCGATCTCCTCGAGCGGCAGCCAGTGGAAGACCAGCTCACCGTAGGACTCAGGGCGGGGCCCGACCCAGGGCTCGGTGCGGGAGAGAAGATCACGGTCATCAATGCGCGCGCGGTAGACGAAATCGAGGTGGTGCGCGAGGTCACCGCTGCGACGACTGCGGAAGGCGTGCTCGATGACGAACCGCAGATCCGCAACCGTTGCGTCACACCCGAGTTCCTCATCGAGTTCCCGCGTCAGGGTCTGGGCCGTCAGCTCCTGGAACGCCGGGCCTCCCCCGGGCAGCGCCCACCAGTCGATGGTCGGCCCGATCGTGTGCACCAGCACCCGACCATTGTCGATAATCAGCGCGGTCGACCGGATCTTGAACCCCGGGTGCTCCCAAGCACGACCCGTCAACGCCGCCACCCCCCGAGCCTGTCCACCAGCCAACAGTAGGGAGAAGGCGTCCCGGCTCGTGAGGATTTCCGCCTTCTGCGCCGGTCCGGGACCCGGCCCCACAGATCGGCCGGCCCGATCATCGCATCGCGCAGGTCTTGCGGTGCGGGAGCTCGGCGCGCGATTGCTACTCCGCGATCGCGATGCGGTAGCCGCCGTCGAACAGCTCTTGTCGCCGCAGGTGCCCATGATGCCGGTCCCATGCCCCGGAATCGAGGTCAGCGCGTAGACGATCGGCACCGCGTTGTCGGTCACGCTCGGGCAGCATTGCAAGCCAGGACATCCCGGCCTGTACCTCCGGGTCGAGGTAGGCCTCCGGCCGAGCCCAGAAGGCAGCGCCGAATCCGTCGAGGCAGTCTCGGGGCACGAGCACCGGCCGGATCTCCTTCACGTCGAGATGCTCCTCGAGCAACCGTGTCCCCGGCGGGTCCTTCTCGGTAGGCAGCGACAGCGCAGCAGGGAAGTATTCGAGGGCCCAGAAGTCGTGGGTCTTCAGAGACTCGAAGAAGAACACGACCTGGCGGCCGGCGACCCGGGCCATCTCCAAGAGCCCCGCGGTCGGATCGGACCAGTGATGGACGGTTAGCACAGCCATCGCGACATCGAATGAGTCATCGGCGAACGGCAGGGACTCGGCTACACCGTGCACGACGGGCGCCTTCTCGCAGGTGCGTTGGGCGACCATCCGCCTCGAGGGCTCGACTGCGACGACATCACGCCCGGTCGGCTCGTAGTTGCCCGACCCGGCACCGATGTTGACGACCGAGCCCGCACCGAGGGCCGAGTGGATCTGCGCCGAGATGCGCGGATCCTCCCGTCGAGTCCTGGCGTACGAGCCGCCGATGGCGTCGTAGCGATCCCCGGAACCCGTCACGCCCACAGCGTCGCAAAGCGAACCAAGTGACGCCAGCCGATTGACCGGAACAACCGTCCGAACGGCCACCGGTCCGCGCGTACGGGTGCCAAGGGCTGGAGAGCGGCCACCACCTATCGCTCCAGCTGATCGACGGGTTGAGAGTGCGAATCAGC
Source organism: Microthrixaceae bacterium (assembly GCA_052386335.1). GTDB lineage: Bacteria > Actinomycetota > Acidimicrobiia > Acidimicrobiales > VFJN01 > VFJN01. The sequence continues at coordinate 9,262 of JBQTKH010000225.1, read as the reverse complement.
ACAAGAGAACGGCGCTTCATGAGCGCGCGCGAAATCATCGTTGGCGTCCGGGCGGAGCTATTGGCTCACGTGGAGAAGGGTCGACACTCGCCGCGCTTGATCAAGCCGGTCATCGAGGGCCATCACCTCTGACTGTCCGGACAGCCCGTCATCATCCGTGTATCGAGGAATGACGTGAACGTGAAAGTGGAAGACGTCTTGACCCGGTGGATCGTTGTTCTGCCGGATCGTCGTTCCGGAAGCGAAAAACGCGTCTTGGATTGCATCAGCGACACGGCGGACGCACGCCCATATCCGGGCGTCCAAATCGGGTGGCACGTCGTAGAGATTCCTGAAGTGATCGCGCGTGAGTACCAGCATGTGACCTCGATTCGTCGGCCGCTGGTGGAGCGAAGGCACGACCATCACGTGTTCGTCCTGATATGCGACGACGTCCGGATCACGCTCGCCGCGCGAGATCTCGCAGAACACGCAACCCTCCATGCCCACGAGCATGACACTCCCATCGACCTCAACCGGGTCCCTATCAGCAACGCAACATCGCCCGCCCAGGCCGACCGGGAGCGCGACCGATCGTCGCGTATTCGCGGGCACGTCACGTGAGGGCGATGGTCGGTGCGCCTGCGAAACTATTGGGCGTGGCTCGAAGCATCTCTCCTGATACGTGTGGCTCTTGATGGCGGTCGCGTACATCACCTCAGCGTCAGGCCTGACCGCCGACCAGCTGGTCGGCGGGTTCTTCGAAGGCTGGGCGACCCCGCTCACCGCCGACGAGCATCTCGAGCTGCTGCACGCTGCGACGCACGTCGTGTTGGCCATCGAGGACGGGCAGGTCGTCGGCTTCGTCAACGCGCTCTCCGACGGTGTGCTGTCGGCCTACATCCCGCTACTCGAAGTCCTTCCCCCCTGGCGCGGTCAAGGCATCGGGAACGAACTCGTCCGCCAGCTCCTCACCGAGATGGGCCGGCTCTACATGATCGATGTCATGTGCGACGCCGAGGTCTTCCCGTTCTACGAGCGGCTCGGCTTCCAGCAGGCCAGCGGAGGGGTCCTTCGCCACTACGACTGGCGAACACGGCCCGACAGGATCCCATGAGCCGTCGTCGCCGCTGGGTGCTCGCGCCGATCACCACTGGAGCCTCGGGCCGACACGGTCTGGCGCTGCGCCCAACCAGCCCGGACGACGACACCGAACTGGCAGCGCTGCTCGACCGGGCCTACGTCGGGACGATCGACCACGATCCTGACGCCGACCATGTTGGCGAGCTGGAGACGTGGCGGCGGGTCGATGGCGCAGACGACGAAGCGAGCGCAGTCGCCATCGACGACGAGCTCGTTGGCGCATGTCTGATCGGACGTGAGCTCGACGCGCCCTTTGTCTATGAGATCGCGGTGGTCGAACAGTTTCAAGGCCGTGGCGTGGCCCGCTCCCTCCTCGATCGGTCGTTGCGTGTGCTGGCGGCCCGACCGGAGCCGCACCTTGCCGCCTGGGTAACGGCAGGCAACGTCGCGTCCGAGACCTTGCTGTCCAAGGCAGGGTTCCTCCCGGTCACCCCACCCGTCGAGGGAACCGAGGCGCTGAGCTACTACCGGGCAGCGAGCGCCGTCCAAGTGGTTGACCCCGACCCCGACATCGCGCTCGCGGTGAGCTTGGAGCCTGACGGCCCGACACTCTGGATCGTCGACAACGATGGGCAGGAGGACATCGTCCAGATCCGAAACGTCGAGGTCCGCGTCCGACACATCGCTGCCGACTCTGCGCAGATCCCTGACCTCGCCGCGCGGGCAATGCCGCTCCGCCGCGCAGCTTGGCTGCTCAGCCACCGATCGAGGACGTGAAGGCACGTGCAGCCTCAGACCACTGCACCCTGCACTTATCGCTCCGACCTATCGACAATTCGCGTGGTCCATGAGACGTAGGAGAACGGCGCATCGGGAGCGCATCCGTCCGGTGTTGATGGCACCCGAGTCGCGAAGGATGACCAACCCCGGAGTGTTGGAGGTCGTCCCTATCAGGCGCTCCAGAAGCCGGACTCCGACATCATTGGCGCCGAACCGAACGGTGCTTCGCGGAGTCTTCTGGCCGACGATTCGTGAGGTACTCGAGTTCGGTGGCACCTCGCACGGTCCTTGGACCTTCCGCTGTGGTCAGTCCGCGAGCATCCCTGCGTTGAGCAGTTCGAGGAACGGCCCGAAGAGGTCTTCGTTGTCGATGCGGGCTGCGTAGGTGAGCCCATCGGCGGCGGCGAGGACGATGCTGGCAAGCGTGGCGGGTGGGAGTCGCAGGGTCATGCCGGATTGTGCGGCGACTTCTTCGATGAAGGCGCTCACGAGCTCGCGATTCTTGCGCCGGTGGGCCACTGCCCGGTCGCGTGCCGATGGGTTGCGGAGCACGTAGAGCTCGAACTCCTTGCCGAGGGCGAAGAGGTCTTCGAAGCCCTCGACGCTGGCCCGCCACATCTCCGCTAGCCCGGAGAAGTCCCACTCCTTGGCATGTCCATGGGCCGGTACGAGCGCCCGGAAGGCTTCGATGACGAGTTCGTTCATGCCGTCGGTGACGGCGAAGAACAGGTCTTCCTTGTCCGCGAAGTGCTTGTAGATGGCACCGCGTGTGAACCCGGCGGTTTCGGCGATCTCCTCGAGTGAAGCGCCCTCGAAGCCGCGCTGGGCGAAGACCTCGGTCGCGGCGGCGATCAGCACGTCGCGGGTCTGCTGACGTCGCCGTTCCCGGGTGAGCTTCTCAACGACCACGGCGTGACTATACGACCTTGACACTTAGATACAGGGAGGTATCTTAGTGACGTGACTGGTTCTGGGGTGGAGGTGGTGATTGAGGTCGAGGGCCTGCACATGGCCTACGGCGATCGGTCGGTGCTGCAGGGCGTCAACTTCACGGTCGCCAGCGGCGAGGTGTTCGGCCTCCTTGGCCCCAACGGAGCGGGCAAGACGACCACCGTGGAGATCCTCGAGGGGTACCGCACCCCAACTCACGGACGGGTACGCGTGTTGGGCTTCGACCCGGCCCCGCATCCACTCGAGCTCCGCGCTCGCACCGGGGTGGTGTTGCAGGAGTGCGGGTTCCCGATGCACCTCAAAGTCGGTGAGCTGCTCGACACCTGGCGCAGCTTCTACCCGCACCCCCGCCCGCTCGAGGAGCTCCTCGATGTCGTCGAGCTCGGAGCCGAGCGTGACAGCGTCGTGCGGCGGCTCTCGGGCGGACAGCGCCGCCGACTGGACTTCGCGCTCGCGCTAGCCGGCGATCCCGACCTCATCTTCCTCGATGAGCCCACCACCGGCTTCGACCCCGAAGCGCGTCGACGGTGCTGGGACGCCATCGACAACCTACGGGCCCTCGGCAAGACGATCCTGCTCACGACCCACTACCTCGACGAAGCCGAACGCCTCGCCGATCGCGTCGCCATACTTCGCGACGGTCGCATCTGCGCGTGCGGCACCCCAACGGAGCTGGCCCGGCAAGCCGGTGCCGAACCTCGGATGGAGCTCGTGGCCCCACGCCTCGAAGACGTGTACCTCCAGCTCGTTGGCACGACCGACGGTATGAGCTGATGAACACCAGCCGTCTGCTCTGGAACCAGGTGTGGCTCCACCAGAAGTCGTTCTGGCGAAACCCCGAGTCCGCGTTCTTCAATTTCGCGATGCCCCTCGGTGTGCTGCTCATCTTCGGGGCAACCGCCGGCACCGACACCGTCCCGGGCCGCACCGACGTCAAGCTCCTCACCCTCTTCGTGCCCGGGATCCTCGCGTTCGCGATCGTCGTCATCGCCTACGGCAACCTCGCCGCCACCATCGCCCTCCAGCGCGCCGACGGCGTGCTCAAACGGCTACGCGCCACACCGATGAACCCATCGATCTACCTCGGAGGACAGCTCCTCAGCGTCCTCGCCACCGCACTGCTCATCTCGATCACCACGATCACTCTCGGTGGGATCGCCTTCCACGCACTCCCCCAAGCGACCGCCCTCCCGACATTGGTCGTCGTCCTTGCACTGGGAATCGCCTGCTTCGCTGCGCTCGGCATCGCGATCAGCGCCCACATCCCAACCGCGGACGCCGCCGGTGCGATCACCAACGGCACCTACCTGCCCCTCGCCATGGTCTCGGGCATGTTCTCCGCAGACCTGCACCTCCCCCGCATGCTCGACACGATCATCAGCGCCTTCCCCCTCAAAGCCCTCGCGGACGGCCTGCGCTCCACCTACGACCCCGCCAGCCACGGCCTTCCCCTCTCAAACCTGGTGGTACTCGCCGCGTGGACCGTCACCGGCGTCGCCCTCGCCCACCGATACTTCCGATGGACGCCCTAAGGCGCCATGGAACGCTCGTCACCATGTAACGGCGCGTACCCCGCGGGTCGTGTCGGTCGAGAATCGGGAAGATCATCGAGCGAGATTCGCGAATAAATGATCCTCGGCGGTGGATCATGTCGACCAACCGGCGATGGGTGACAGTCCGTCCCGTCCGTCAGGTGCCGCCTGGAGCCGGTAGCGACGCTGCGACCTGGGGGGCCATTCCGGCGCCATCGTGCTTCCATGCGCAGATCTCGACGGAGTCGAAGGTGTGGGCGCCGAGGAATACGTCGGACTGGTTCTCGACCCAGTTCATCATGTTGTCGACGTTCGAGAGGGAGGTCGCGTAGTGGAGGATTGAGCAATACCAGATCGGGTCGCGGCCGTTGTCGAAGAACCGATCCTCGAGCCAGCCGTCCGCGCCGAGCTCAGTACCCAGCCGTTCGCGGAGAGCGTCGGGTCCGGGGCCCAGAGGGATCGCCGGGACCAGGAGGCTTCCTGGCGAGATCCCGAGACCCCGGAACTCGAACCGCAGCGGTCCGATGTCGCGAAGGGCGCGGCGGAGAGCGGATTGATAGCGCTCCAGCCGGTCCGGGTCGATTACGTCTGCATAGTGCTCGAGTGCGCGCACGGTGAGGTGCGCGCGATCTGCTCCGCCGGACAGCCAGTGCTCGTCCTGGAGAATCGTCGCGGCCGTCGAGGTCAGGCCGGCGAGCCGCTGCGCGACGTCACCTCCAGGCAGGAGCACGATCGACGGTCCCCAGCGTCCAGTTACCCTCGGATCGCTCTCAATGCCAGACACCCCTGATCGGACCGCGGCGTGTCCAGCCGAGAAGAGCGCTTGGAACGTCTCTGGCCCCATCTGGCCATCTTGGCGCATCCCCTGCCGTGGACTCCCGAAGCCGGCGGTCGCTGGCTCAGGACAGATCCCATCCGTCCGGCAGCGAACTTGGCGCTAGCAGTTCGGGTGGAAGCACTCGATCCCAGGTAGCGTCGTCGAAGGGCCACCTGCGGTGCACGATGTCCTCGGCTGTGGACTCGGCCGTGGCATGAATCGCTCGGGCGTCAGCGGTGGTGAACAGTCCGACCTTTACAGCAAAGTCCAGTTCATCGGCATCCTTCAAGTGCCATTGGCTGAGATCCGACGAGGTGGTGACGTCGAGTACATCATCACGCGAGTCGAATCCGACCGTCGTTCGAATCCACGGCTGCTCGAGATTGACGTACCACCCGTGGAAGCGCTCGTCGGCGGCATTCCATGTCCGGATCACCGAGTAGCTGCGTCCGATCGGATGAAGCCGCACACACGGCGGCTGGTCCCATGCGACTTCCCGCCGCGACCCGTCCCACGTTCCAGGTACGAACGACCTTCCACGCGGACCACCCCGCTGCGCAATCCGCCGCATGATCGGGGACCCGGTCGTCTGGACCACGGCTGCCACCTCGGGCTCATCGAGAAGGACCCGACACCCGAACACATAGCCCACGTCGCCACCAGGGCGGGATCGCCACACGATCTGGCTCCCGACGTCGAACGGCGTATCGCGATGCACAGACCAAGTCTGCATTGGACGCGACAGGGCTGCCCGCAATGTGCCGGTGAACGGCACGACATATCACCAACCCCCAATCCCGACGCCGAACTTCGACGAGGCACCAGAGATCGGCGCGTCGGGCGCGCCCCCGTGCCGGCGCTAGGGGACGTGGGCGACTGGCGGCACGATGTCGTAACCAAGTGCCTGGCAGGTTTGCTCGGCGTAGTCCATGTCAGCATCGGAGACCGCCAGCAGGAGTTGGTTGCCGCCCTGGTAGCCGACGTTGGAGATGAACTCAGCGAAGCGATGGTCCTCAGGTTCGCCAGCTCCGGAGATCTGCTCCCATGCCGCAACCGCAGTGCTGTCGGGGATAGCGGCAACCGAGCCGTGTTGCTCGATGGCAGCCGCAAGGGAGTCGAACGCTTTGCAGACCTCGGCCTCGGCCGACACCGTCGATGCACATCCGGTACCCGCTAGGGCGATGCCGGCGCCGGCGCAGGCAACGTAGATTCTCCGCCTCACCCGGGCACGGTATCTGAGCGTCGGTGTGCCGCGCACCTTGATCCGATGGTCTCGCAGGCGGTGTCACCAGGCGATGACGCGGTAGGTCCCTGGGATGCTCCCGGTCAGGCCGCCCGGGCCACTCCAGATCGCGTGGCCGCCTGCGTCTCCGGGATCCTTCAGGATTGTCAGAAGCCATTCGCCGGTGCGGTCGTAGCCCTGGCTGAGCGGTTCGCTGGGGAGCGGGGAATCCGAGAGGGTGTTGCCGGTGTCCCAGTCGATGATGCGGCGGGTCCATCGTGCGTCGTCGTCGGTGTGGGCGACGGTAAGCGTACCGTCGCGCGCGAACGCGGGCTGGGACCAGCCGCCGCCGTCGATCACTCGCGGTTCGGCGGGGCTGGTGTCGGCTGGTTCGGCTTCGAAGAACGCGAAGTGGCGGGTGTCGAGGAGGAAGAGCTGACCGTCGAGGTGGACCCGGAGGGCCATGCGGCGCCCGTCGAGAGACCAGGCGACCTCCTGATAGTCCCCAGAAAAACGATCGTCCCACCACATCCGGGTGGCGTCCCCGACAAGATCATGTACGAGCACCCCCGGACTGGTGACCCCGGCGACGAACCTGGTCGATGCCGACACGGCAGGGTCGTAGGCGTCGAAGACCCGTTCTTCGGGCGCGGACCCGTCGATGGGCACGCGGAAGAGGCTCCCACCGGCCGGCTCGCAGCAGACGCTGAACCACACGGTCTGGCCGTCAGGGGTCACGGCAACGCCGTCGATCACACTGGGGCCACCCTCGCCGAAAGGCGCCCGCGGATCATCTCGATGGGCGAGCCCACGAAGCTCGACGCCTGTCGCAGTGTCAACCACGACGAGACGACCGTCCGATGTCACCGCGACCGCGAGCGAAGGCGGCGTCGCGCTGGACGGGGGGACCTCGCCCACGTCGATGACAACATCGGGCACCGTCACCGGCTCGGTGGTGGTGGTCGTCGACGGCGGGGTCCGACCCTCATCGGCGACGACGCCGGTCGTGTCGTCATCGAAGCGGCTGGCCAGGACCACCCCGCCCGCAGCTACGACCACGGCCAGAACCGCTCCACCGGCCACGAGACGACGGAGGCGCTGGCGTCGCAGCAGCCGGGTCAGGACCGGCGCCGGGTCAGGCACAGGGCCAGCGGCAGCCCTCAGCCGGTTGCCAAGGTCACCGGCCATCGGCGTCGGTCACCTCCACCTCGGCTTGTCGGTCTCCCAACAGCTCGCCCAGCCTCGCCCGGCCACGATGCAGGTGCGTGCGCACCGTCACCTCGGAGCAGCCCAGGACCTCACCGATCTCCCGGGCCGGGAACCCCGCCATGTGGTGCAGCACCACCGCCGTGCGCTGCGACATCGGGAGCAGGGCCAACGCGGCAAGCAGATCCACCTCCGGGTCGCGCTCGAACGCCATCGGCTGAAGCGCCGACCGCTCGACCAGGCGACGATGCCGGGTCCGCCAACCCGTCCGACCGGCAATCCGCAAAGCGACCTTGCGAACCCACGCGCCGGGCCGTTCGTAGGAGGACACGACCTTCCACTGCCTCAAGGTCTGCTCGAACGCGTCCGCCGCGACCTCCTCCGCGACGTGACGACTACCCACGATCAGGGTCAGCTCGCGCACCAGCGACGGGTACTCACCCATGAACAGCCTCGTGAACCCGGCCTCGTCCTTCATCCACTCCCCACACTGACCCGACGACCCCACAACGTTGACACGAGTGCCGCGTCCACGCATCGCCGCTGAGCCAGCCCCGGCCCGTACGATCAGGGACGCCAGATATCGCGCCGACCGATCACCAGATCGCGAGCGGCTCGACACTCGAGCTATCGGCGCTTCGCGCGGACACCCGGACGGTCGACCTCGGGGACGCGGGACCGCGTCGTTCTGTCGCGGCGAGGCCGGTGGCATCGCGAGCACAGAGCGGGCACTCGGCGTGCGCGCTGGCGGGCATGAAGATCCAGCGGCGCCGCGCCAGATCCGTCGATCTGCTCGTGGGCCGCGAGGTGGCTCGGAGCCGATGGCCAGAAATCGCTCCACAACGGTTGGGAGCATCGACGACGATGGTCCGATGACGGCCCTTGAGACGATTGTCGATGGCGGCAAGGTTGGGCTGCAGCGGTGGAGCCTGGATCGTCTCGACGATCTGATAGACGCGATCCACGCGAGTCTGGACGAGCTCAGGCCATGGCTTCCCTGGGTCAACCCGATGCCGACCAGAGACCAGGAGTGCAAGATCGTGTCCGAGGCGATCGAGCGTTTCGATGCCGGCGTGGACTTCTCGTACTTCATCATCGAGCATGAGACCGACGCTGTCGTTGGCTGTGCCGGGCTCCACCCCAAGCCCGATGACGTGCTCGAGATCGGCTACTGGGTCCGCACCGACCGACACCGCCGTGGCTACGCCACCGAAGCCACCCGACTGCTGACCTCGACCGCACTGGAGCACTGCCCGAGGGTCCGACGGATCCAGATTCGAACCGACCAGGCCAACGTGGCGAGCGCCGCGATCCCACCCAAGGTCGGCTACACCCTCCACTCCCGCAACCGGTGGGACCGAGACCTCTCGCCGGGCGAGAGCGGGATCGAGCTCACCTGGGTCATCGAGCGCCCCGACACCACCTGAACCCGCTCATATCGCCGGCCTCGATCAACCAATTGCGCCGGCCCCTCACGTGCACCGGATCTGCCGATCCGGGGCACCTCACAGATACGCGCGACCCGCCAGGACGAGCGCTCCATAACGCGGCACCGACGGCGACGCGAGCCGGACCTATCGGCAGTGATGATGTTGCTCAGCGGGTTCATGTGATTGATCCCGTGTAGCAAGTGGAGCAGGGACTCACCCGTTCGGTCTGACCCACCTATCGGCCAGGCCCGCGTGCGGTGCC
>JBQTKH010000224.1:0-2467 GCA_052386335.1 Microthrixaceae bacterium | reverse complement strand
AGTTCTTCGAGCGCCACGGCAAGAAGACGATCGTCATCGCCCGCTTCGTGCCCGTGGTGCGGACGTTCGCGCCGATCCTCGCCGGAGTGGGCGAGATGCAATACCGGAGCTTCCTTACGTTCAACGTGCTCGGCGGGCTGCTGTGGGCGGTGGGCGTCACCACCGCCGGCTACGTGCTGGGCGACACGATCCCGAGCATCGACCGGTATCTGCTCCCGATCATCGCCCTGATCGTCCTGCTCTCCGTGCTGCCCCCGGCGATCGAGGTGTTGCGCCACCGGCGCCGGGCCCGGGCGCTCTCGGCCGCCGAGGCCGAAGCCGCCGCCGACGAGTTGGAGCACGTCCTCAACGACGAGTAGGGCGGCGGTCGACCGCCGCCAACCACTAGGTGCTGGCGGCTTCCTCGACGCCCGGAGGCTCCTCCTCCTTCTCTCCCACCGCGCTGGTGGAGCGCTTGGAGAAGGCGATCGCGCCCAGCAGCACCACGAGGGCGGCGGCGGCGATGGCATAGCGGGCGCCGTTGTTGTCCTGAAGGCTGATGATGGCCGGCAGGATCAGCAGTGACACCAGGTTCATCACCTTGATCAGCGGGTTGAGGGCGGGCCCGGCGGTGTCCTTGAACGGGTCGCCCACGGTGTCGCCGATCACGGCGGCCTTGTGGGCTTCGGATCCCTTTCCGCCCTCGTGGCCGTCCTCGATGTACTTCTTGGCGTTGTCCCACGCCCCGCCGGAGTTGCTGAGGAACACCGCCATGAGCTGGCCGGTGAGGATGACCGCGGCGAGGAACGCGCCCAGGGCGAAGTAGTTGATCCCGAAGCCGATGATGACCGGGGTGAGCACCGCGAGCAGGGCGGGGGTGGCGAGCTCGCGCAGCGACGCCGCGGTGCAGATGTCGATGACGGGGGCGTGGTCGGGCTGCTTCGTCCCCGCCATGATCTTGCCGTCGGCGAACTGCCGGCGCACCTCCTCGACGACCGTCCCGGCGGTGCGGCCGACGGCCCGGATCGCGAGCCCGCTGAAGAGGAACGCGACCGACCCGCCGATGAGCAGGCCGATGAACGTCTTGGGCTCGGCCACGTTGATGGCCGTGAACCGGCTCGTGAAGAGCTCGCTGCCCTCGAGGTTCTTGCCCAGTTCGCCTGCAATGGTCTCGACGTACGACGCGAACAGCGCTACCGCCGCGATCACCGCCGATCCGATGGCAAAACCCTTGGTCACAGCCTTGGTGGTGTTGCCGACGGCATCGAGGCTCACCATGATCCGCTCGGGCTCGCCCTCGAACTCACCCGACATCTCGGCGATGCCGGCGGCGTTGTCGGCCACCGGGCCGAAGGTGTCCTCGGACACGACGACGCCGGTCGTCGCGAGCATGCCCATCCCGGTGAGAGCGACCAGATAGAGGGAGAACGTGATGTTCCCGTCACCGAGCGCGACGCCGGCCCCGATCGCGACCGCGATGGCGACCACCGCCCACACCGAGCTCTCGAGCCCGGAGCTCACGCCGGAGAGGATGGTCGTTGCGGGCCCGGTACGGGTCGCCTCCGCGATCTCGCGCACCGGCCGCTTCTCGGTGGAGGTGAAGTACTCGGTGAGCCGACTGACGATCTGGGCGAGCACGAGGCCGGCCACCACCGCGCCGAACACCTTCCACCCCGCGTTGGCGTGGTCGTTGCCGACGTAGAACATCGCCACCAGGAACGTGCCGATCACGGTGAGCACCCCGGCGGTGAGGAACCCGCGGTTGATGGGGGCCATCGCGCTCTTGTCCTTGTCGGTGGCGCGCACCGCGTAGACGCCCACGATCGAGGCGAGCACGCCGATGGCCCGGGCGATCACCGGGAAGACGAGCCCGAGGGCGGGGTTGGCGCCGATCGAGTCGAACGCGGCGACGCCCAGGATGATCGACGCGACCAGGGTGACCTCGTAGCTCTCGAACAGGTCGGCGGCCATCCCGGCGCAGTCGCCGACGTTGTCGCCCACGTTGTCGGCGATGGTGGCGGGGTTGCGGGGGTCGTCCTCGGGGATGCCCTGCTCCACCTTGCCGACGAGGTCGGCGCCGACATCGGCGGCCTTGGTGAAGATCCCCCCGCCCACCCGCATGAACAGCGCGAGCAGGGAGCCGCCGAAGCCGAACCCGATCAGGATCGCCGACGAGGTGTTCTGGAAGATCATGATGATGACGGTGGCGCCGAGCAGGCCGAGCCCGACGGTGAACATCCCGGCGATGCCTCCCGTTCGGAACGCGACCTTGAGCGCCGCCGGGAGCGAACCGGCACGGGCGGCGGCGGCGGTGCGCACGTTGCCCCGCACCGCCAGGCTCATGCCGATGAACCCGGTCAGGCCCGACATGAAACAGCCGGCGACGAACGCCACCGTTCGCCACAGGCCTGACTGGACGAAGGACAGCGCCGATGTGCCGTCGGGCTTGAGGACCTCGGTCGAGGTCACGAACACGACGATCACCAGC
>JBQTKH010000223.1:0-18648 GCA_052386335.1 Microthrixaceae bacterium | reverse complement strand
GTGGCCGGGGCCTGCCTCGCCTAGTGTTTGAACCTCATCGGTGCCCGCGCCCCCCACCCCATCGTGGCCGCGGCACGGGCCGTCTACGTGTGGATGCGTGCTGTTGGCGCGACTCGCCTCGCGGGGGCTGCCATGGCAATGGCTGGCACCAGCGCCGCGGCGGCACTGAGTGAGGCCTTCTGGGAGGTGTTCCCTCCGATCGCGCTCGTGCTAGTCGGGGCGCACTACGCGGCACTGTCATGGTGGTGGTCGCTCAGCAGGACAGCGCCTTGGAGCGTCACGGAGCCGCGCCGCGTCCCAACATGATCGCGGTAGAGATCGACGAGAGCTCACCGGTCCCCGTCTTCGAGCAGCTTCGAGCACAGATCGAGCGCTCGATCCGAACGGGACACCTCCTCGCGGGACGATCGCTTCCCACCGTTCGCCAGCTGGCGGCCGACCTCGCCATCGCGCCCAACACCGTCGGGCGCGCATACCGCGAACTCGAACAAGCTGGCCTCATACGCACACAGGGCCGACGCGGGACGACCGTCAAGGAGCCGCCGCCGCTATCAGTCGCCGAGCGCCGTGGGCGGCTGACGACGGCCGCACAGCGCCTCCTCGACGAAGCCGCCCTGCTGGGGTGGTCAGCGGACGAAACGCTCGCAGAGCTTCGTCGCCTCACCTCCTGACGCCGAGAACAGGAGAGTGATACCGGTCGTCACGCGGCTAGGTACTCCTAGTGCCCGATCGGCGCGCACGCGCTACGCGCCGTTCTGCAGCGGTCTCGGAGCGGTCAGCACGCGGATATGTGGCGCTCGATCTGTGCGGGCGAAGCGGCGAATTGTGGGCACGCCCAAGGTCGCTCGGAGGGGTTGTGCTCACTCCGGCGCGTCGAGTTCCTCGAGCCAGGCGACGACATGGGGGCGGTCGATGAACCGGGCCCAGGTCAACGGCGTCGCATCAAAGTCCGGGTCCCGCGTTGCGAGGTCAGCGCCGTGATCGACGAGCTTGCGGAGAAGGTCGAGCTCTCCGGCGCCGGCGGCAGTGTGCGCCGGTGTCCGTCCGGTAGTAGCAGGACGGACGCCACGGTCGATCATCTCCTCGACGAGCCTCCACCGCCCGAAGCTGGCTGCAGTGCTGAGCAGCGCTGATGCGGTCTCGGGCCCCCCGGATTCGATGTCGACGAGGAGTGAATGGTCGCCCCGGATCGCTCGCTCGGTGAGCGCATCGGTACTGATCGGCCTCTGCCACCGGTACAGGTCACGCAGCAGCGAGATCTCCGCGCCGTGGTGGATGAACTCGTCCAGCATGTGAAGTACATAGCCAGCTCGCGTGCCGTCGCTGTTCTCTCCGCCGACGGGATCGATGACGGCGCCGAGTCGTTCGTCGTCGGCTAGGGCGAGATGTGCATCCCACCGTGCGTGGGCTCGGTCGAGCTGATCGAGGGCATCGGCTGCGATGGCCGGGGGTGTGGAGTCGGGAGCGTCCGGGCCGACGGGCTCGCCTTGTGGTGGTACGTCGAGCAACCTCGGGGCGCGGTCCTCGCCGTACATGTCGATCAGGTGCCAGAGGCGCCAAGCCAACGTCGTGAATGGGTCGGGTACACGATCGGCGCCCACTCGTCGAAGCGCGTGCCGTCGGGCCGTGCTCGAATTGACCAGCATCCTGGCGCGGGCTCCCAGAGATACTCGTCGTCGGTGAGACCCTCGAGTCGCCGCCAGGTGCGCTCCCACACCGTGTTGGACAGTCGTTGCAGTTCCTTGCTCGTCGCAACCATCGGGGCGACTGTACGGAGCAGCACCGGCCCGCGCCGCGGCATTTGGCCGACCACGATCATCGTGGAACTCGCGTTACCTACGAGCACCCCACCAATAACGCGCCGATCTCAAGCGGGGTGGCGACGTTGTGGCCCGGGAGTATGGGGTGGGCGATATCCGCGCGCCATCGTCCGACAGTTGCCGAGACACGCCTGGGTCGACATGGCAGCGCTGTCGGGGGGAAACGCGGTGTCGGCAGGCGCGCGGCCAGTGCGTCAGCGGTCGCACCGGCCACCGTTGGCGTGCGCGACCCGCGCTCGTCGACCCAGCCGTGGGCTCTGCTCAGCGCGGACCGCGGATATGGGACGCCGGACTCAACAGCGGGGGGGCTGTACTGGAGGGTATGAGCCCTCCGACCCGAACCTGGATCGTGCAGCTGACCGCCAAGGCGGCGATTCGGTTCGACGAAGCCGAGCAGCTGACCATCGTGGCCGGACCGGCGTCGACGGTTTCGGTCCACGGCGTCCGCCTACGAAACCACGTCTGCTGGGCCACAGAGGATCACAGTGAGGGTGCCTCGACCTTCGTCGGTGGTTTCGTGGCCGAGGCCGCGGGTGAGTTCGGGACTAAGGACGAGGCCGTGTCGGTGTTGGCGAACTTGGCCAACCCGTACTTCCAGGTGATGGCTTTGATCGCCAACGCCGCGATCGAGGAACCAGAAGATCTGTTCGCGTATGCCCCGCCTGTGGATCCCGACGACACCGGCGAGTTTGTGGTGCAGCGCCATTCCCAGGCGCGAGCCCCGGCCGCCCGCCTGCGCAAGGTAAGCGCACCCGACGCCATGGCCGTGGTTCAGAGTTTGATGGGCCACCCCCGTGAAGAACGCCTGCATCGCGCGATGGCGCACTACCGCATGGCACTCGACCAGCTGAACCCCGAGAACCGAGTCCTGTCCGCTGAGTCGCTGTGGATGGCCGTGGAGAACATGTCCCGCGTGGTCTTCGATCGGCTTTGCAGCGAGCACGCGATCGATCCCACGGCCAGGGACGCCAAGCACCTCCTCGCCCTGGTATTGGGCTTCCCGCCGAAGAAGCTCGAGGAGGACCTCACCCCGGCGGTGCATGCGTTGATCGTCACCGGTGAGCTCGATCCAGGCCGCCTGAAGCGGGACAACACTCATCTCGACGCCTTGGACACGCACATTCGTCGGGACCTGCTTCTCGGTGGCGACAGGCCCTGCTACAAGCAGCTCCGCGAGATGAGCGACGGGTTCGAGCACGGATACATGAGCTTCGGCGACGTCCGCGCCAAGAGCGCCGTGGCCGACGCCGCCTTCACTCATCTGCGGCACGCCATCCTGCGGGAGATCGGGATCGAGGGCTCAAGCAGCCTGTTCGATGCGAGGTACGACACACCCCAGGGCGTCTGGCGACCTGCCTTCGAAGGACACGGCGAGTACACCGACAGCAGCGGGCGGAAGGTTGACCTGAGTCCCGAGACCTTCAACGATCCCTGGCCCGACGCACCGGGGCTGTCGCTCGTCCCCATGATGAACGCGGTCGTCGATAACCCCGACGGCACTCGCACAATCACACTGGAGGTCAACGGCACCACCACATCAATGCCGGACACGCAGACCGCCCGTGTCACCGAGAGCCGGTGGATCTCGCCCGGCGGCGCGGACAGCCAGGTCATCAGCCGCGAAATCACGACCCGCCTCAACGGTGAGATCGTCGAGGACTCGACCACGATTTCCGAGGAATCACCGGCTGACGACCCAACGCGAGACTGACCTGGACTGCTCCGCGTCGATCTGTGTACCGATCCCGAGCTGCTTCGCCAGCCACAACACAGATCGGGGTCCCGGCGCATCCCTCGCCGCGCGAGCGTCCCAGAATGCCCGACTGACGCTGCGAGGCTGACCACCGGACGTCGTCGCCCGCGCGGCTGGCGCTGTTTGGAGGTGCGGACATGGGCGTCCCAGCGAGGGCCGGGTGTCATACGCTGGGTTCGCGACTGGCGTAGGTGGGTCACCACCGGGGAGCGAAGCATGTAGGGGACCGTCCGCCTGGGTTCTCCTCGATTCGAGGAGGCGCCATGAACTTGCGGTATGGGCTGAACCCTGAGCAGCGGGCTCGAGCGTCGGTTGACGAGGCGGACAGTCCCGTCCGGGTCGTGTCCGGGGAGCCGTCGTACGTCAATCTGTTGGACGCGCTCGGGGCGTGGCAGCTCGTGCGGGAAGCAGCGGAGTGCCTGTCGCAGGCTGTCGCGACAACCTTCAAGCACGTCTCTCCCGCGGGAGCGGCGGTTGCCGGCGATGTGGACGGGGTGATGGCCGACCTGTGGGTTCCGGAGGGTGTCGAGTTGTCACCGATCGCTTCGGCGTACGTGCGTGCCCGGGACTGTGACCCGAAGTCCTCCTTCGGGGACTTCGTCGCGGTATCTCAGCCGGTCGACCTTTCTCTCGCTCACGTCCTCCGAGGGGTCGTGTCCGATGGGATCGTCGCCCCGGCCTTCGAGCCTGGGACCGTGGAAGTGCTTGCGCGGAAGAAGGGCGGCCGGTTCCTCATCATGGAAGCGAGCGAAGCGTTCGAGCCGCCAGCGTTGGAGCACAGGACGGTCTTCGGGGTCCGGCTCGAACACGACACAGCAGCAACCAGGCTCAACCCGGCGACGGTGACAGCCGGAACCGCTGCGTCCATACCCTCGTCGACCGTCGCCGACCTGTTGCTGGCGATGGTCACCGCCCGTCACACGCAATCGAACTCGGTCACCTACGCGCGCGACGGCATGGTGCTCGGCGTGGGTGCCGGGCAACAGTCGCGGGTGGACTGCACCAAGCTCGCGGGCATCAAAGTCGATACCTGGTGGCTGCGGCGCCACGACAAGGTCCGATCCCTCCCCTTCAGACGGGACGCCCGCCGACAGGACCGCCTGAACTGGCAGATCCGCTACATCGAGGGAGACCTCGACGCCGGTGAGCAGAAGCGTTTCCGAGCGGACCTGATTGGAGACCCGCCCCATCTCGGCCGGGACGAGAAGGCAGGCTGGCTTGCGACGCTCGAGGGCGTTTGCCTCGCCTCGGACGGGTACATCCCGTTCCGCGACAACGTCGACCACGCTGCCCGACACGGGGTCGCATACATCGCCGACCCCGGCGGCTCCTCACGAAACGAGGAGGTCGAGACGGCGTGCGCCCAACACGGAATCGTGCTGACCACCACCGGCGTTCGCCTCTTCAAACACTGATGCCCGCGCCAGATGCGATGCGCCTCTTGTTGTCAAGCAGCTGATTCGTGCTCAAGTTCGGGTGTGTGCACCCCAGTGATGTCACGGATGAGCGGGTAGAGCTCGCGTGCGACGTAACGCTTCAGGCAACGCATGATCTCCCGTTTCGAGAGCCCGTCGGCGGTGCGCTTCTCGACGTAGGCCTTGGTCCGCGGGTCCGTGCCCATGCGGACGAGCACGATCGTCCAGAGCGCGGAGTTGGCCTGGCGGTCACCGCCCCGGTTGAGGCGATGTCGCTTGGTCCGTCCGGTCGATGCCTGCACCGGGGTCGATGCGCAGAGCGCTGCGAAGGAGCGCTCCGAGTTGAGGCGTTCGGGGTTGTCGCCGGCGGTGACGAGCAGCTGGCCTGCGGTCTCGTAGCCGACACCGTTGCGGGCGACGAGCTCCGGGGCGATCTCATCGATGATCTTCTTCGCCTCAGCGCGCAGTTCCGTGGCCTCGTCCTGGAGGAACCGCCACCGGCGAGCGACGCTCCGCAGGGCTCGCTTCGTCGACGCTTCAGTATCGGACTCCGCTCCGGGACGGAACCGCTCGGCCATCGCGACCTTCTGCTTGAACGTCAGCTTGGTCAGCTGGGCGCGCAGACGATCGGGGGCGGTGTCCAGCAACGAGTGCAACTGGTTCGCCGCCGCGGTGCGCGCCTTCACCGCACCAGCACGGGCGACACGCAGCTGCCGCAGCGATTCGACCGGCCCGTTCCCAGACTTCGGGACCACCTTCGCGTCACCGTTCAGGACGGCTCGGGCGGCGGCTTCGGCGTCGACGCTGTCGGACTTGCCGCGACGCCGGCGGGTCTGGCGGTTCGGCCGGTTCACCTCGATGACGGTGACCTCGGCAGCGGCGAGGTGGCGGGCCAGGCCGGCGCCCCACGACCCACAACCCTCGATGCCGACGGAGATGATCTCGCCGTGGTCGGCGAGCCAGACGTGTAGCTGGCGGTAGCCGGCCGCGGTAGCGGGGAACTCGGCGATGGCGAGAAGCCGGCCGACGTGGTCGATGGCGGCAGCGACGTGTTGATCCTTGTGGGTGTCGACGCCACCGATCACTCGGCACGGGACATCGGGCTGTGCGATGGTGGACATCGCCACCTGCTTCCTTTTGACGGTTGGGGTTGGCACGCACCCGCCGGGAGGGCGGACAGGACAGTGATGGGGCCTCTTGCACAGGCGCCTCTTCGGTCACGGACGTCCGACCGGTGCGTGCAGAACAGAGGCTCACCCCGACCCGGTCGACTGGTCGCTTCAAGGGCACCGCACGCGGGCCTGGCCGATCTGTGGGTCAGACCGAGCGGGGTGAGTCTCTGCTCCACTTGCTACTCGGGCTCGATCACTCGAGCCCGCAAGAGCATCATCACTGCCGATCTGCTGGGCTCATGCGACGAACGCACAGGACAATCGGTGCGGGCGACATCTGGTGTCCCGGACCGACAACTCGGGGATGGTCGATCTCCGGCAGATCCCGGTCACCTGGCAGGTAGGAGCGAGCGTCAGCTCGTTTGGGCTGGCGTGGCGAGTTCACTCGTCGGTCAGGGCGTCCAGCACAAGTTGCCAAGAGGCAAGATCGTGCTCGCACCAGCCGTGCGGTGTCACGAGACAGTCATCAGGCGCTCGGCAGACGCCGTCGCGCTGCCACTCAGCCAGGGTGTCGGCATCGGGCGGTGCCCAGCCGCTGTTGTGCTCGAACCACGCATGCGCGTTCGCGATTGCTGTGGTGGGATTCACGGCAGACATGCGCCCCCGTCTAGCCGGGCGGGTTCCCGAAGCCGTGGTAGTCGGGCCCGTGCTCTTCGGTAAGCGCCTCAGCGCGGTCGCGAGCCGCCTCAAGCTCCGCGACCTCCTGTTCGGTCGCGGGCCTACCGAACAGATCCGCGAGTCGTCGCGCAGCCTCGTCGATTGACCACCCGGCCCTGACCATGTCCGCTGCTACCGAGGCGTGAAGCGGAACGTCGTTCGAGCCACCCATCCTGGACACGACCCGAACGTACCCCTCCGGCACCACCCAAGGCCCAGGGCGCTACCGGCAGCTATGCCCACTCGAGTTGCCGCTATTCGGCGAAATCGGAGTCGATGAAGCGGTAGTGCCACTCGCGGATCACGGCGCGACCCAGCTGGCGTAGCTCCTGAGCGAGAGCGGCGCGCGCGACTGGCTTGAGCATCCGGAGGTTCTCGCCGTCGAGGTCTTGCCTGATGCCTCGCAGTGCCGGGTAGGCGGCCGATCGCTCGCTGGGCAACGTCTGGTCAATGGCCCGCTGCACAACCTCGTTTCCAGATGCGATGCGTTGATGCTGCCCCCACAACACCGAGGGGGTCTCCCTCTCAAGGGCCAGCGCAAAGGCCACCACAACTTTGATCGTCGCGTCGGTCATGAGTCCCTCCGCGAGCCGGCGGTCGAGCTTCTCGAAGAGAAAGCGAACGAACAGGGCTTGATCCGTGCTCGCGCCCACCTGGTATGCGGTACCGAGGTCGTGGCCGATGGCAACTACCACTAGTGCCGCCTTTGCACATCAAGGAACCCCAAGAGTCGGTGCATGCCCCCATCCTCGTAGGGGGGTATGACAACTGGCGTTAGACCGCTGCTAGCGGCAGTTGTGCCAGCGGGTTCGGATCCGGGAGAGCGTCGCCCTGAGCACTGCTTCACCCGGTCACCTAGGTTGCCGACAATGAACCTCGGTGGTCCAGAGCTGATCATCATCCTGCTGATGTTCGTCTTCGCTGTGTTCCCGATCTGGGGAATCATCGACGCCGCGCTCCGACCCGATGACGCGTGGGCTCGCGCCAATCAGAACAAGGTGGTCTGGATCTTGGTTCTGATCTTCCTCTGGACGCTTGGTGCGCTGATCTACTTCCTGGCGATTCGCCCCAAGTTGGCCGCCGCAGCCTGAGCGCTCGGTACGTCCTGCCCTGATCGGCAGTTGTGCCCGAGGCGTGTTACGGCTCTGTGGGGCTACAGCACATGACGGATGATCGCCAGCGCACCGTCGTGATCGCCGCGCAACTGAAGGGTTGCGAAGTCGGCGAGCGCCTGCTCGTGGGCCGTCAGCAGCACGAGCTCGGAGAGGTCGGGATCGTCCGCGACCCGGCGCAGGCGGGCGTAGCGGTCGAGCGATTTGGTCGTCTCGGTCGGGAACAGTTCGAGGAACGAGCGCCACCCGCCGTGGACCAGGTTCCTCCCAAGCTCGGTGGTGGCGACGCGCTGCTCGGGCGTGAGCGGCGCGGCGGCGTCGTGTGTGCCACGAGCCGGTGCGCAATCTCCCCGCACCCGGGTCTGCTACCGCCGGAGCTTGGCAAGCAGTCCGCGTTGTTCCAGGGCAGCCATCTCGCCCGGCACCCTTACGTAGTAACCGTGCGTGTCTCCGAAGTCCTTGTGCCCCGGGTCGACGAATCGACGGGTGGCTTCGGCTGCGGCGACGAAGAACGGGGCATGCCAGAGCTGGTGAGAAGCGCCCGGCTCCTGGCGCAGGCGCTCGACAAGCGACTCATCCGATTTGCAGGACATGTCGAGAACGTGGGTCGCCTCGTGGATCACGGCCTCTGCGAAGGTGGAACCCTCTTGACCGACAACGCTCACGAAGCAGATCGGACGATCGTCGATCCGCGCGCCAGTCAGTCCGCCGAGCGGGACGCCCGCTGCTACCGCCTTTACGTCCACCTCCACCGTGGAGGAAGGGGGGAAGCGAAAGTCGAGGAGGTCGGCAACCCAACCGATGCTTTGCTCGATCACATCGATGTTGATGGCCTTCAAGGCGCGTTCCACGAGCTCCCTGCGCTCGCTGGGGGGTGCTGGAGCTTCCAAGAGTGCTCGCACAAGCCCGTCGAGTGCGATACGTACCGGTTCTCCGGCGACCTTCTCGGACAGGTGCGGGATCGCATCGAGAACCGCTTGCGCGCCCACAGGATCTCCTGCGACGGCCGCGTCGAGCATCAAGAACGCGCGAGGCGGCAGACCCGAATAGATCGCTGCGACGCGTTCGCGAAGTCCGTCGATCCGGCTCCCGTCCGGCGGTTCGCGTAGCCAGAAGTACTTGTCTGCCTCCTCGCTGTACTCGATGGTTAGGCGGACCTCCGGCACAAAGTCAGACGATACGACCCGTTGATATGCGGGTGCAGTCGGTGCTCCCTGCTGGGTCCTCACAGGCTCCTTCGGTTGAGGCTTCGAGGGTCGCCGTGGCCGAGGTGCGGTTCGTAGAGGGTGGTGCGTGCCAGTCGGTGGTATCGGCGGGCGGCGGGGTCAACCGCCGCGACGTCGGCAGTCGCCAGTCCGGGCGATCCGTCCGGGCAGTCGCCGACCCATCCCGATGGCTGGCAGATCCCGGACCGTGACTGCTCATCGGAACCCGCTGCGAAGGCAAGACTGATCGTGAGGACGTTCGTCAGTGCGTGAGCCTGGGCGAGTGCGCGAAAGTTCGGGTCGGGAGCAGAGGAGATGAGCACGACGTCGACATCCTGGGCTGCGTAGGCGACGAACAGCTCGGGGAAGAGGATCTCAAGACACAGAGCCAGGCCGAAGCGAACGCCGTCAACCTCGAAGGTCACCGGCGTGTCGCCGGGCGTGTACATGTAGGTGATCTCGGTGGTGGAGAGCCGCTGTTTGTCGTAGCGGGTCACGATCTCACCCTGGTCAGAGAAGACGTAGAGGCTGTTGTGCGGCCGCCGATCGGCGGTCAGTCGGTGGGGCGCACCGACGACGGTCCACACGCCCAGGTCGGCTGCCGCCTCGCGGATCTGGTCGAGCTCACGGTGCAGCGCGGGCCAGTCGAGAAGCGTCCAATCGGATTCGGCTATCTCAGGGGCCCTCGAGCTGATCAGCTGCTTGGATGGGTATGAGAGTGTGCCCTCGGGGAACTGCACGATCCGCGCCCCGGCGGCCGTGGCTTCTTCCATCGCTGTTCGTATCCGGAGTCCAGCGGCTGCCAACCGCTCTGCCGTCGGGACCTCTGTGCTCACGTCGATTTGTGCCACTCCAAGACGAACGGTCGGAGGCACCATCGCGGAGAGTTTCGCGTACCGCAGACTGAGTCGCAGAAGCGCCGTTCTCCTGCCGGCTCAGCGGCCGGGTGACACGAACTTGGGCAAGCCGATCATCAAGATCGGAGCGGTCCGATCAGCTTCCGTCAGCCGAGAGCCGCCCCGACCCGATTCGCTAGAATGATTCGGTCCTCGAGCGTCAGAATCTCCGCGGCGGCGGAGAGGTTCTCGTCATCGAGATGCCGTGGGATCACGTGGACGTGCAAGTGGAACACGTCTTGGCCCGGGGGCTCGTTGTTCAGTCGGATCGTGGTTCCGGATGCTCCGAACTCTCGTTGGAGGGCCGCAGCGACGCGACGAACGCAGCCCCAGACCTTCTCATCGAGCTCGGGCGGCAGGTCGTAGATGTTGCGGTAGTGGCCGCGGGTAACGACGAGCATGTGCCCGAGATTGGTTGGCCGTTGATCTCGCGCCGGAATCACCACGACGTCGTCGTCGTGAAAGGCGATGACCGCGGCCTCGCGCTGCCCGGTGATGATCTCGCAGAACACACAGTCGTCCACGGGTCCAAGCCTCGCGTAACGCACCGACCCTATGTGCCCGTTCCACGGGGGATCGGGGAGGCGCGCTCAGACAACCGGTCGTCGTCTTGCCTGTGCCCACCAATGCAAGGATCTGGCCATGGATTCACCGCAGGTGGACGCGACCGACGCCAGGTCCTGGACGCTTCGGATGGACACGCCATGGGGAAGGCTGCAGGCAACCCTGTTGAGGGAGCGGCTCCTTCAATGGCTCGGGTCCGATCCCCTCGGTGAGGTCCTTGACGTCGGATGCGGACTTGGTGATCTCGCCGCAGCATTGGCGGCACGCTCCAGTCGGGTGACGTGCGTCGACCGATCCGCCGCGATGCTCGAGCAAGCCCGACGGGCCCTGGCGGGCTCGGAGGCGTCTACGGCCTTCGTCTTGCGTGACCTCGATGCTGGTCTGGATGACCTTGGCCAGTACGGGGTCGTCGTGGCCCACAACGTCCTCGACTACACCTCGGATCCGCAGAAGGCGATCGGCCAGCTCGCCGCACGGATGACTCGGGGTGGACGGATCTCGTTGTCATTCGGGAACGGTGCGGCTCAAGCCCTCCGACATGCTGTCATGACTTCCGATCTCGATGGGGCCCTTGAGCTGGCGCGTCGTCCAGAGATCGGGCGCTTGCCCGGACCGTGCGGCGGGTCGCTGCGATTGCGTCGCTCGATCGTCGAAGGGTGGTTGGAAGACGAGGGCATCTCGGTGAGCCACCGAGCGGGCGTGCGAGTTCTCGTCGACCTCCTGCCCAATGAGATCAAGACCGACCAGACCATGCCCACGATCGAGGCGCTTGAGTTCGAGCTCGGCGAGAAGCCAGAACTCATCGACACTGGCGCCATCGTCCACCTCCTTGCGGCCCGTCCCTGAAGGTCCGATCGGCGGCGCCGGCAAATGCCGCCTCGCCGAGCGCGTTGTCACCAGCTATCCGGACGATCGGACGGTCGCTGACCTCGACCACGAGGTTGGCGGGCCCGCTGAGGATCGGCACCTCGGAGCGGTTCAGATGAGAAGGCGGACGACGCCGACGGCCAGCATCACCGTGCCTGCCGGCACGAAGGGCGCCAACAAGCCGTAGTTCCATCGCCGCACCCACTTCCTCTCGTGCCATGTTGGGAAGCCGAGCAATCGATTGAACCGAGGCAGGACGTAGTGGACGTAGCCGAGCCCGAGAACACCGAAGCCGAACAGCATTGCTCCGCCTTGAACCAGTTCGACTGCGGAGCTAGTCACCCGCTCAGATTGCCGGGTGCCTAGCGTCGGCGCCACCGGAGATCAGGACGTACCGGGCGGTGCCTCCACGGCGGAACGCTCGCCATGACGACACCGTGGAACGGCTCGTAGGGGCGGCTACGAGTGCCCGCCCCAGTGCTCTACCGCTCGGCCAGAGTCGACTCGAACGATCTCCAGGGTCTCGCGCTCGTCATGTTCTCCCGACGGACGAACACCCGCCCACACGAGCCGAGCTGCGCTTCGATCGGAGCCTTCGATCAGGTCAGCGATCTCGACTGAGAGACCCTGATAGCCGCTTCGGGCCAACTCAACAACGAGCCGGAAGCCGTCCGCGCCCTCGATGGGACGGATGTGCGGCAGGCCTTGATGATCGAGGTAGCTCACATCGACGAAGTCGTCAACGTCTCGAACCTCGCCCGTGTCGAAGGCAGCGACCATTGCCCGCATGACATCGCCGGGTGACCGTTGATCGTCGTGACTATCCATGGGCGCAGTCTTGTCGGACTGGCTTCTGACCACCGCAACGATCTTGGGCCGGGCGCGCCACTGCGACCGTGCGCGTCTGGCTAGCCGAGTTGAGATTTCGGGGCGCCCCGCCCGACCCGCGACGAGTGGGCCGCACCTATCACTGCCCGAATCACCGCAAGCCGCCACCATCTCCGAATACCTATCCGGCGTTATACGGGGGCCGGACGAGCGGTCGCTAGCCACGACCTCGAGACCACGGCGCCTGTCCCGCCCGCGCGCCGTCCAAGCCCCGGCTCAGCGAATCTCGGCGCGCCCGCGATGAAGACCACGGTCGCGCGGCCTAGATCCATGTGCGACAGACGAGTGCACTAACCGACCCGGGACCGAGCCCACGACCTTGGGACGCTCGCCGGTGATGCGCGTCACCACGCTCAAGGCAGGCAGCGGCGGGGTCAGCGCGCTGCTGTCGTACTACGCGGGGCTGGCTGAACAGCGACCGCACGCCGCGGAGCGGGGCAGGGGTCCGGTGGACTACTACCTCGATCCTGATGAGCCGGCGGGACGGTGGTGGGGCGACGGGCGACACGCGCTGGGCGTCTCGGGCGATGTCGCTCCCGAGGACCTGCGAGCCGTGCTCGAGGGAACCCATCCGGTCACTGGCCAGCGGCTCGGGCGGTCGTTCGGCGAGTCGTCCGCCCGGGGGTTCGATGCCACCTTCTCGGCTTCGAAGTCGGTGTCGGTCCTCTGGGCGCTCACGCCCGATCCGTGGGTCCGGGCGGAGGTGCTCGCCGCCCACGACAGCGCCGTCGATGCCGCCATGGCGTGGTTCCAGACCCATGGGGGAGTGACTCGGCGCGGGAAGCAGGGGATCGACCAGGTCGACACGCTCGGAGTGACGGCGGCGCTGTTCCGCCAACACACGTCCCGGACGATCGACCCACAGCTCCACACCCACGCCGTGATCTCCGCCAAGGTGCAGGACCCGACCGGCCGGTGGCTCTCCCTCGATGCCCGCTTCCTGAAGTACCAGCAACGCACCATCGGCTGGATCTACGACGCCGCCCTCCGCGCCGAGCTCACGGGCCGCCTCGGCGTCGCCTGGACGGAGGTCGCGGGCGGCCAGGCCGAGCTGACTCAGATCCCTGCAACGCTGCGCGAGCTCTTCTCTCAGCGCACAGCACAGGTCCTTGCCAAGCGGGACGCCCTCATCGAGCGTTGGTCCCGCGACCACGATGGCGGTGATCCCGACGCTCGAACCATCGCGGGCCTCGAGCGCGCCGCGGTCCTCGCGTCCCGACCATCGAAGTCCCACGGCATCACCGCCTCCGAGCTGCACCGGTCCTGGGCCGACCAAGCGATGGACGTAGGTATCGCGATCCGTGAGCTGACTCCCGAGGGTCTGGCGGCTCCCGCTCGGGGCCCCGGCCCGGTCGACGATGCAGTGCTGGCCACGGAGGCACTCCGTCGCGTGGAGGAGGAGTCCTCGACCTGGCTCGTTGCCGATCTGGCCAGACACGTCGCCACGCTGCTCCCTCCGGGGGCCGCCGGCAGCGCCAGCGCGCACGTCGCCTTCATCAACCGGATCGCCACCAGCGCTGCAGCACGATGCCTCGAGCTCGCACCCGCGCACGACGGACCAGTCCGGCGGGATGGACGCTCGGTCGCGGAGCACGTGACCGACCGCCGCCTCACGACCGCCCGTGTGCTCGGACAGGAGCAGAGGCTCCAGCACTGGGCGCTCACCCGGGCACATCCAACCGGACCCGGGTCCGGCGACCCGCAGGCGGACGCTGCTGAGGCCATCGCTGGCGCGGCTGGCTTCGTTTTGGTGGTCGGTCCCGCCGGGACCGGCAAGACGCGCACGACCGCCCGCGCCGTCCAGTCGATCCGGGAGGAGGGCCGACCGGTCATCGGGCTGGCGCCATCGGGCAAGGCCGCGGACGTGCTGCGCGTGGAGGCTGGCTGCCCGACCGACACGCTTGCCGGCTTCCTCACCCGCCACCGTGACGCGCGTGAGTCACCGTGGCCAGCAGGCACCACCGTGATCCTCGACGAAGCCGGGATGGCCGCCACCCAAGACCTCGCGGAGCTACTCGCACTCGCGCAGCGCAACTGGTGGCGGATCGTCGTTGTCGGCGACCCGGCCCAGCTCCCGGCCGTGGGACGAGGCGGCGTGTTCGCGCACTGGTGCGCCACCGTTCCTCACCACGAGCTCGATGCGCCCCGCCGGTTCCTCGAGCCCTGGGAGGCTGAGGCCAGCCTCCAGCTCCGGGCCGGCGAGCCCAGCGCCAGCGAGTCCTACTCAGAACACGGGCGACTTCACACCACCCATCCCGCCCTCCTCGCCCGAAGGATCGCTGATGTTCATGCGCGTCACGTCGAGGCCGGGCGGTCCGTGGCGGTCACCACGACGAGCGTGTCCACGGCACGGGACATCAACGTCGCCATCCAGGCGCGGCGCGAGCCGCGAGACGATCGACAGGTCGAGCTCGCTGACGGGACAACCGTGGCCGTCGGCGATCGGATCGCCACCCGTCGCAACGACCCGACCTTGCGCACGGACCAGGGTGAGCCGGTGCGCAATCGACAGGTCTGGATCGCACAGGACATCAGCCCCGGCGGTGATCTGACGGTGAGAGATCCGGAGCGAGGCACGGCGGTGCTCCCTCGTGATTACGTCGAGCGCCACGTCGAGCTCGGCTGGGCCGTCACCGGCTACGGCACGCAGGGCGACACCGTCGACGTCGGCATCGCTGTCCTCGAAGCCGGAACGAGTCGCAACCACGCTTACGTCGCGCTCACCCGCGGTCGCGAAGCCAACCACGCGTGGTTCATCGATCCGACGGGGACCATCGATCCCACCGACCAGCTCGAAGCGATGATCGCCCGGACCCCCGACCAAGAGTCCGCGCTCGCCACGCTCGAACGGTTGCACGAGCAAGCAGGGCTCCAGCCGCCGGCCATCGAGCCGACGGTGGGCCGGTCGATCGATGTCGGACTCAGCCGGTGAGCTCCAGGACATGAACAGCGCGGATCTAGTTGTGCGCGCAAGTGTCGTGCCATTGGCGTGCCATAACGAACGGAAAAAGGGGTGATCTGAGGGTCAACGCCGGTTCGTGGCGGACAGTCCTCAGGAGGGATGAACTCCCTGCTCAGCGGCCTTTTCTGCCTGGCGTTCCTGCTCGTCCTGGAGGGCCTGCAAGACGGCCATCATGATCTTGTTCATGTCCTCGTCGAGGAACCTGCGGGCCCGGAAGAGGATCGCTGCCCCGAGGAAGCTGAGCGGGGTGACGGCGAGGAAGGCGACGCGGAGGTTGTCGTCGTAGGCGGCCGAGATCGCACCGACGATGATCGGAGCCGCCGCCTGCCCGCCGACCACCGCGGCCAGGTTGAACGCCCCGAAGCCGGCGCCGCGCAAGTGCGCGGGGATGGCGTCGGTGAGCCCGGCGCGAAGTCCGGGGAGCGACATCGTCATCACGAACACGCCGACGAGCTGGAGCACGATCGCCGGGCCGGCCACCGACCACGTCACCTCGTCGACCCCGGCGGGGGCACGGAACAGGTAGGCGGCGGTGAAGAGCGTCGTGCCGATGAACAGGAAGATGGCCGGGAGCGCGAGCCGGCCGCCGGTCATCTTCGGCGCCCAGCGGTCGGCGGCCCGCCCACCGAGCAGCACGCCGGGCACGCCACCGAACAGCACGAGGATGCCGACGATGCCCTCGCCCTGTCCCTGCGCGAAGTGGAGCTGACGCTCGTAGTAGGGGCCGAGCCACGCCAGGATCGCCGTGACCGTGAACAGCAGGGCGGCCACCCCTGCACACGCGTAGCGCATCGTGCGGATGCTGAGCACGGTGCGCATGTCGTCGCGAAGCCCACCGACCATGTCCTTCACGAACTGACCGAAGCCCTGATCGAAGAGCGGCTCGTGCTCACCGTCGGCGTGCTCCACGGAGCCCGACCCGGTGGCGGCGATGAGATCGGCCGTGCCGCGCTTCGGCTCCTTCATCCGGAACGCCAGCCACGCCACCAAGAGGGCGGGCGCGGCAGCGACGAGCATGCCCACCCGCCAGTTGAACAGCGCTGACACCGCTCCACCGAGCGCGATGCCCACGCCGGCGCCGGCGATGCCCATGACCTGCTGGACGGAGAACGCCTTCCCGCGGTGCTCGGGCGTGTAGTAGTCGCCGATGAGGCTGGCAGCAGAGGGCTCGGTGACGGCCTGCCCGAACCCGAGGGCCGAGCGGATGGCGACGAGCATCGGGAAGTTCAGCGCGGCGGCACCGAGCGCCGTGAGCGCCGACCAGCCGACGACCGTGCGACCGATGGCCTGGGTGCGGACCCAGCGGTCGGCGAGGTAGCCGGCGGGCACCGTGATGAGTCCGTTGACGAGGAGGGCACAGGCGAGGAGCACGCCGATGCCGAAGTCGCCGACCCCGAACTCCTCCTGGAGGGGCGTGATCATGCCCCGCACGATGTTCTTGTCGACCTCGTCCATGAAGATCACGAGGCCGAGCACCCACATGGGCTCGGTGAACAGCCGGGCGAGGCCTCGGGGCTCGACGGGGCTCGGCGCGGGAGGGGAGAGCTCGTCGGGGGCGAGCAGCTCGTCGTTCGTCGGGTCACCCATGGACGGGCATTCTGCACGAACGGTGCGAGGTAATCGCATTCCGGCCCGGCTGGGCTGGCCCTGCATCGTCGAGCGGCGGCATGCTCATCGGGTGGAGCGCATCGTCGTCGCGGTGGTCCTGGCGGGCGTGGCACTGGTGGTGGCCGCGCTCATCCAACGTGGCCAGCGCCCCAATGCTCCCGTGCGAACGGGCTACGCGGTGCCTGGCCAGCTCGACCGCGCCGACTTCCCTCGCTCCGACGCGCCCTGGTTGGTCGCCGTGTTCACCTCAGCGACCTGCAACACGTGCGCCGGGGTGTGGGAGCGGGCACAGCCGTTGGACGGTCCGGCGGTGGCCGTCGTAGAGGTGGAGCACGGAGCGCAGCGGGCCCTTCACGACCGCTACGGCATCGAGGCCGTGCCGGCCACGTTGGTGGTGGATCGGGACGGTGTGGTGCAGGCCAGCTTCCTCGGACCGCTCACCGCCACCGATCTCTGGGCTGCTGTCGCGGAGGCCCGCGAGCCCGGCAGCACGCCTGACGCCTGCCACTGACCCGGGATGGTCAGGTCGTGTCGGTGGCGGCGTGGATCACGGCGGGATCCGCACCCAAGGAGCCGGAGCCCTCACCGCGACCATCGCTGGCGTGCCACGCGCCGAACTCCTGAACGGCCGTGCGACCGGCCTGGCCCAGCTTGACGAGACGGGTCACCTCGTCGCCGTCGATCGTCTCGTGCTCGAGAAGCGCGCGAGCGACGAGGTCGAGCCCGTTGCGCTCGGCGGTGAGCACCTGCCGGCAGCGGTCCTCCTGCGCGCGCAGGATGCGCTCCACCTCTTCGTCGATGACCCGCGCCGTCTCGTCGGAGTAGTCCCGCGAGTGCATCAGGTCGTCGCCAAGGAACACGGCGCCCTGCGAGCCCCAGGCCATCGGACCCACTCGCTTGGACATGCCCCACTCCCGCACCATCTTGCGAGCCAGCTCTGTCGAGCCCACGAGGTCGTTGTTGGCGCCGGTGGAGATCACGCCGAACACGAGCTCCTCCGCGATGCGCCCGCCCATGCGCACGACGAGGCTGTCCTCGATGTAGTCCTGGCGGTAGATGTGCTTCTCGTCGACGGGCAGCTGCTGGGTGACGCCTAGGGCCATGCCCATCGGCAGGATCGTGACCTTGTGGACCGGGTCGGCGTGGGGAAGGACGGCCGCCGCGACCGCGTGGCCGGCCTCGTGGTAGGCGATGGCCTCCTTCTCGTTGTCGGCCAGCGCCATCGACTCCCGCCGCTGGCCCATCAGCACCCGATCGCGGGCCGTCTCGAAGTGCCGCATGTAGATCTGGTCCTCGCCGCCGCGCACCGCGAAGAGGGCGGCCTCGTTGACGAGGTTCGCGAGATCGGCGCCGGACATCCCGGGTGTTCCCCGAGCGACCACCGCGAGGTCGACGTCGGGTGCCATCCGCTTGGACTTCGCGTGCACGCGCAGGATCGCCTCGCGCTCGCTCAGCTCCGGGAGCGGCACGACGACCTGACGGTCGAAGCGTCCCGGTCGGAGCAGCGCGGGGTCGAGGATGTCGGGCCGGTTGGTGGCGGCCATCATCACGATGCCCTCGGTGGCCTCGAAGCCGTCCATCTCGGAGAGCATCTGGTTGAGGGTCTGCTCGCGCTCGTCGTGGCCGCCGCCCAGGCCGGCGCCCCGGTGGCGGCCGACGGCGTCGATCTCGTCGATGAAGATGATGTGGCGCGTTCTTCTTGCCCTGCTCGAAGAGGTCGCGCACCCGC
>JBQTKH010000222.1:0-7489 GCA_052386335.1 Microthrixaceae bacterium | reverse complement strand
GGTCGTCGACCGAGTGCTCTCCGACCCCCGGTACGACCGCCCCCCGAAGTCGATTCCCGACCGGCTGCTGGACTGGTTCGCGGATCAGATCGGGCGGGTCGTGGGGAGCCTCGTGGGTAGCGGGACGGGCGCCCTCTTGGCATGGGTGTTCGTGCTCGGCGCCATCGCGCTCGTCGTGGTGCTGGTCGTGCGCTTCGGCCGGGTCGGGGCACCGACCCGCGTGCCGACCCGACGCTCCACGGTCATGATCGAGCTCACGCGCAGCCCCGCAGCCTGGCGAGACGAAGCCGCCGCGCTCGAGGCCGAGGGACGGTGGAGGGAGGGGTTGCGGTGCCGTCACCGGGCGGTCATAGCGGACCTCGTCGCGCGGGGTGCCCTGTCCGAGCAGCCCGGTCGCACGGCGGGAGAGGACGTCAGGGCGCTGGAGGGCACGCTTCCCGAGGCCACGCCGTCGTTGGCGGCCGCGACCGAGCTCTTCGAGGCCGCCTGGTACGGGAACGCCGAGACCGGCCCCGCCGAGGCCCGACGGTTCGCGCAGCTCGAGGCCCAGGTGCTCGCGGTTCGGAGCGGCGCCTGATGGCTGACCCGAGCGTTCGGTCACCACGGGGGGCGCTGATCGTGGGTGCTGTGGTGCTGGCACTGCTGGCGGCCGCCCTGGTCGGCGGGCGGCCCGGGCGCGACGGGCCCCCACTCGACCCGCGCTCGGACGGCCCGCTGGGCACGAGCGCCCTCGTCGCCGTGCTGCGCGAGCTCGGGGCCCAGGTCGACCTGTCCGCGGGCCTGCCTGACCCGGCTGATGAGGTGGCGCTGCTCCTGTCGGATCGGCTCGACGCGGATCAACGGCACCGGCTGGTCGAGTGGGTGCGGACCGGGGGCACGCTCGTGGTCACCGATCCGGGGTCTCCGCTGGCGCCTCCGCCGGCATCGTCAGGGCTCGAGGAGTCGCTCGAGGTGATCGTGCCAGGTGAGTGCTCGATCGACGCGCTCGCAGACCTCGGGGAGATCGACACAGGCGCCGGGATTCAGCTCGCGGCCTCCGAGACCGACGACATCTGCTTCGGGGATCGACGAGACGGCGCGTTCGTCGTGGTGTCGTCCGTTGGCGCCGGTGCGGTGGTCGCCGTCGGGGGCGCTGCGTTCGTGACCAACGAGCTGGTGGGGGAGGCCGACAACGCGGTGCTCGCCGTCACCCTGCTCGCTCCGACCGCCCACACCAACGTGCGGGTCGTGGAGGCCCCGCTCCCCGCGGGGGGAGGCGATCGGTCCCTGTCGGACCTGGTGCCGGCGGGGGTGAAGCGGGTCCTGGCCCAGCTGGCCGTCGCGTTCCTCCTCTACTCGGCCTGGCGGTCGATCCGCCTGGGCAAGCCGGTGGCCGACGTCCAGCCAGTGGCGGTGGCGGGCTCCGCGCTCGTGCGCGCCATCGGCAGGATGCTC
Source organism: Microthrixaceae bacterium (assembly GCA_052386335.1). Lineage (GTDB taxonomy): Bacteria > Actinomycetota > Acidimicrobiia > Acidimicrobiales > VFJN01 > VFJN01. The sequence goes on along the minus strand of JBQTKH010000222.1, from coordinate 6,055 downwards.
GCCCGCACGCGGGCACCCGGGGTCGCTGCAGAGTGGCTGCGCGCCGGCCTGCGGCGGAGGCTGCGCACGCATCTGGCCGTCCCTCCGGAGGTCCCCGCGTCCACCCTCGCCGAGATCGCGTCGGCGCGCACCGGCGTGTCGCTCGATGTCGCGCTCGTCGCCGTCGGCGAGCAAGCCGTCACCACCGATCCTGAGCTCGTGGCCGTGGCCCGGGCCGTCGCGTCCATCCATGAGGAGCTGTCCCGATGAGCAAGGTCTCCACCGCCCCCGATCCCCGCGCTGCCGTGCTGGCGCTCCGCGACGAGGTGAGCAAGGTCGTCGTCGGCCAGGAGGGGACGATGTCGGGTCTGGTGACCGCCCTGCTCGTCGGTGGTCACGTGCTCCTCGAAGGAGTCCCGGGAGTGGCCAAGACGCTCATGGCTAAGGCGGTCGCCGCAGCCCTCGACCTCGACTTCACCCGGGTGCAGTTCACTCCCGATCTGATGCCGTCGGACGTCATCGGACAGGTGATCTTCACGAGCGGAGCGAGGGCGGGCGCACACGGAGCCTTCACGTTCCGCGAGGGCCCCGTCTTCACGAACCTCTTGCTCGCCGACGAGATCAACCGGACGCCGCCGAAGACCCAGGCGGCTCTGCTCGAGGCGATGGAGGAACGACAGGTCACCGTCGAGGGCGAGGCGCGCCCGTTGCCCGACCCCTTCATCGTCGTCGCCACGCAGAACCCCGTCGAGTACGAGGGCACCTATCCGCTGCCCGAAGCCCAGCTCGATCGGTTCCTGCTGAAGCTCCGGATGGACTACCCGTCGGCCGACCAGGAGCGCGAGGTGCTGCGACGCCACGACGAAGGGCTCGATCCTCACGACGTCCGCAGCGTCGTGCGGCCCGTGGCCACCCGGGCCGATCTGGCCGCCGCTCGACGCTTGGTCGACGATGTCCGCGTGGAGGAGCCGGTGCTCGACTACCTCGTGGGTCTGGCTCGAGCGACCCGTGACTCGCCGTCGTTGTCGCTCGGTGTGTCGCCTCGGGGCACTGCCATGCTCCTCCACGCCGCCAAGGCGTGGGCGTGGCTCGGGGGGCGGGCCTTCGTCACCCCCGATGACGTGAAGGCCATGGCCAAGCCGGCTCTGCGCCATCGGATCCAGCTTCGTCCCGAGGTCGAGCTCGATGGCGTCGGCCCGGATGCGGTCCTCGACGGTCTCCTCGCGTCGGTGCCCGTCCCTCGGTGATGCGGCTCGTCCCGACGCGTCGTCTGGCGCTCGTCGCCGCGGCCGCCAGCCTGGGGATGCTGGCCGTGCCAGGCGAGGCGATCGCGATGCCGGTGCTCGCCCTGAGCATGGCGCTCGTCGTCGCTGCGCTGATCGACGCCGCCGCGGCCGTCGATCCGAGCCAGCTCGAGGTGGCGCGCGACGTGCCTTCGGTGGTGGTGCTTCGAACCACGGCGGAGATCCGATGGACGGTGCGGAACCCCACCGGACGGAAGCTGCGCGTGGCGCTCGCTGATGAGCTGGCGCCTTCGCTCCTCGCGTCGACGCGACGTCTGGCAGGTGTCGTGCCGGCCCTCGCTGTCCTCGTCGGCACGGCGTGGATCACGCCGACCCGGCGGGGACGCTTCGCCATCACCGACCTCGTCGTGCGCGTCGATGGTCCGCTGGGGCTCGGCGCGAAGCAGCGCTCGTTGCCGCGTCCGACGACGCTGCGCGTCCATCCCGTCTTCGCCAGCCGTGACCAGGCGGAGCTCCGGCTGAACCGGGCGCGGATCCTCGACGTGGGGCTCCGGTCGGCCCGCGGGCGAGGAGGAGGGACCGAGTTCGACCAGCTCCGCGAGTACGGCGTCGACGACGAGGTGCGCCGGATCGACTGGGCGGCCACAGCGCGCGCGGGCAAGGCCATGGTGCGCACCTACCGTGCCGAGCGCAACCAGACGGTGATCCTCATGCTGGACAGTGGGCGTGTCATGGCCGGCCGGGTCGCGGACGTCCCGCGCGTGGAGCACGCCATGGATGCGGTGATGTGCCTCACCACCGTGGCGACCCGAGTGGGTGATCGCTGTGGCCTCATGGTGTTCGACCGAGTGGTGCGCACCGTGCTCCCGCCGCGCGCCGGTCGCGAGCAGCTCGGCCGCGTCACGGATGCCATGTACGCGCTCGAACCCGTGCTGGCCGAGAGCGACTACCGAACGGCCTTCGTCCAGGCGATGGGTCGCTTCAAGCGACGGGCCCTCATCGTGCTGTTCACGGATCTCGTCGAGCAGGCCGTTGGTGAGTCGCTGGTGCCAGCGCTCCCGCTCCTCGTTCGCCACCACGTCGTGGTGGTGGCCGCGGTGCGCGACCCTGATGTCGAGGCGTGGGCCACGGCGTCACCGGCGGACGCGGACGAGGCTTACCGGGCCGTCGCCGCCACGGCCGCGCTCGCCGAGCGCGAGCGCACCGTCGCGAAGCTGCGAGGCCTTGGCGTGGTGGTGATCGACGCCCCCGCCGGCCAGCTGGCATCGAAGCTGGCAGACACGTATCTGGACCTCAAGGCTCGCGGCTCGCTCTGAGCACCTGAGCGGTTCGCAGCGCCACCGTCGCAAGGCGCTCGTGCTCCCCGAGGGCGCCCGTGTAGCCCAGGGCGGTGGCGCGGCGCCCGAGGACCATCACGTAGCACCAGAAGGCTGATGCAGCCGCGAGCCCGACGCCGACTCGAGCGGCGGTCGGCAGGCCGCTCGGCGTCACGAAGCCCTCGATCGTCCCTGCTACGACGAACGCGATCATGAGGCCGAGCACCACCCCCGCCGCCCGTCGTCCCTCGTCCGCGAGCGCCGCGCCGCGCAGGCGGTCACCGGGGGCGATGATGGCCCAGCCGATCGCCAGCCCCGCCCCGCCAGCCACGATCACCGACGAGAGCTCGAGCGCTCCGTGCGGGAGGATCAGGCCGTAGAACTTCGACTGCTCCCCGGCCGCGGCGAACATGCCCGCTGCGATCCCGACCTGGGCGCCGTTGCTGGCGAGGATGAACGCCGTGACGACGCACAGCAGCGCGCCCGCCGCGAACGCGAGGAGCGACACCTGGATGTTGTTGACGGTCACCTGCGTGGCGAACTGCCCAGCGGGGCCCGAGGAGTAGTACGCCTCGAAGTCGTCCTCGACGTAAGCCTCCCGCACGGCCTGTGGCCCGGACGCGTCGAGCGCCTCGTCCGAGGTGGCCAACCAGGCACCCATCACGATCGCCGGCACGAGCACGAGGGCGGCGGACACGGCCACGAAGCGGCGCAGGTGCCAGACCGCAGCCGGGAAGCTCGTGGAGAAGAAGCGAACCAGACCTGAGCCGGCTCGAGGCCTGGTGCTGTAGAGCATCCCCGCGGCCCCGGCCACGAGGCGTGTCAGACGGCCGACGAGCGCAGGATCGGCCCGCTCGGTGCGGGCGTGGGACAGATGGGCGGACGTGCGCTGGTAGAGCTGCACCAGCTCCTCCACGTGGGCTGGCGTCATCGATCGGCGCGGGGTGCGCGTCAGCTCGCCGAGGCGGTTCCAGCTCTCCTGGTTGCGGGCGATGAAGCGGTCGACGTCCACGTTGGTGGGGGTGGCCGACGCTGCAGAGCACGGCCCCCGGTACCGTAGCGAGGCGATGGCCACCCTTGCGCGCGGGATCGTCACCCCAGAGGCGGTCGTGTTGGACTTCGACACGGCGGGCATCGCGTCGCGCGCGCTGGCCCGTGCGATCGACACGATGATCCAAGGCGTCCTCATGCTCGTGGTGGTCATCGTTGCCCTCAACGTCATCGGCGGAGAGGGCTGGCTGGCGCTCCTGCTCGTCATCTCGGGAGCGGCGCTCGTCGTCATCGGCTACCCGATCGTCGCGGAGCTGGCGATGCGAGGACGGTCGCCGGGCAAGGCGGCCCTCGGTCTGCGGGTGGTCACCGTGGAGGGAGCACCGATCTCAGCTCGTCATGCCTTCGTGCGATCGGCGATCGGGATCGTCGACTTCCTGATCGTCCCGGGTGGGCTGGTGGCCGTGGTCGTCGCGCTGCTCTCGCCGCGCAGCCAGCGGTTGGGTGACGTCTTCGCTGGCACGATGGTGCTGCGAGAGCGCAGCGCCGCCCGTCCCGCGGTCGCCGTCTGGTTCAACGCCCCGGCGGGCCTGGAGGGCTATGCCGCGACGTTGGACGTGAGCGCGGTAACCGACGCCCAGTTCGCGATCGTTCGGGCCTATCTCCTGCGCCTCGCGGGCCTCTCACCCGAGGCGCGGGCCTCGCTGAGCGTTCGCCTGGCCACACCGCTGGTTGCCGCCATGCACCACCACACACCGCCGGGGGTGCATGCCGACCACTTCCTCCAGTGCGTCGCGGCCGCCTACCAGCGCCGGCACGCCGGGTCGACCTGGAACGCGCCGCCGCCGCCGCCGCCACCTCCTCCGCCGCCACAACGTCCGCGCCGCGCCGCGCCGCTGGCAGCAGCACCACGTGCACCGTCGGGAACGAGCGGGTCCGACTTCGAGGCGCCCGGCTGATGGCCACCTCACCACCCCGACATCGATGGCACTACCTCGACCACGCGGCCAGCACCCCGATGCGACCGGAGGCCATCGCCGCGATGGTTCCGCTCCTCGCCGACGGCTACGCCAACCCCTCTGGCGCGCACGCCCTCGCCCGCGCGGCGCGCGCCACGTTGGACGACGCCCGCGCTCGGCTGGCGGAGGTCGTCGGCTGCGCTCCGGGTGAGGTGGTCTTCACCGGTGGGGGTACGGAGGCCGACAACCTCGCGGTGCGCGGGGTGGCGGGCGCAACGGGTGGCAGCGTGCTCTGCGCCGCCTCGGACCACCACGCGGTGCTGCGCCCGGTCGAGGACGGCGGTGGACGCTCCATCCCGGTCGACCGATCGGGCATCGTCGACCTCGCCGCGCTCGAGTCGATGCTCGACCCGTCGGTCTCGCTGGTGTCGGTGGCGCTCGTCAACAACGAGGTGGGCGTGGTGCAGCCGATGGAGCGCATCGTGGCGATGGTGCGCGCTCACGCGCCTGATGCCCTTGTGCACGCAGATGGCGCGCAGGCGCTGTGCTGGCTCGATCTGCGCGAGCACCTGGCGGGAACCGATCTCATCACGCTCGCGTCGCACAAGTGCGGTGGACCTCGCGGCATGGGGGCGCTCGTGGTGCGCGAGGGCGCACGGCTTCAGGCGCAGCAGGTCGGCGGGGGCCAGGAGCGCGAGCGGCGAAGCGGCACGCAGGACGTTGCCAGCGCGGTGGCGTTCGCGGTGGCGGCCGAGCTCGCGCGCGCCGAGCGCACCGCACTGGCCGAGCGGTGCGCGACCTGGCGGGACAGGCTCGTCGAGGCGATCGTGGACGGCGTCCCGGGCGCGATCGAGAGCGCGGCTCCCTCGGGTGACCGCAGCCACCTCGTGCCGGGCATCGTCAACGTGTGCCTTCCCGCGGTGGACAGCGAGGCGCTGCTGTTCGTCCTCGAGCACGAGCACGGCGTGCTCGCATCGGCCGCGTCGAGCTGTGCCAGCGGCGCCCAAGCGCCCTCGCATGTGCTGGCGGCTCTCGGGATCGATCGCAGGCTGGCACGTGGGTCGCTCCGCCTCTCGATGGGGTGGTCCACGACGGACGACGACGTGCAGGCCGCGGTCCAGGCCGTCCCGGCGGCCGCCGTGCGCCTCCAGGCCCACGCGCGCGACGGAGCACCCGCATGAGCGCAGCGACGCCCGGAGCCGGCGTGTGAACAGGTCCCGCGTCCTGGTTGCGATGTCCGGGGGGGTCGACTCGTCGGTGGCCGCCGCATTGCTGCTCGACGCCGGCCACGAGGTCGTCGGCGTGACGATGAAGCTGTGGGGGGGCGCGTCCGACTCCGGCTGCTGCTCGGTCGCGGATGTGGACGACGCTCGTCAGGTGGCGAGCTGTCTCGGCATCGAGCACCACATCTTCAACTTCGGGGACGACTTCGAGGAGCATGTGGTCGCGCCGTACGTGGCGGATCACGCCGCGGGACGCACGCCGAACCCGTGCATCGAGTGCAACCGCCACCTCAAGTTCGACCGCCTGCTCCGACGAGCCGACGCGCTCGGCTTCACGACCGTGG
>JBQTKH010000221.1:0-1540 GCA_052386335.1 Microthrixaceae bacterium | reverse complement strand
CCACCGCTTCGGGCGCGACCCCGAGGGCATGTGGCTGCCCGAGACGGCCGTGGACGATGTGGTGCTCGCGGTGCTGGCCGAGGAGGGCATCCGGTTCACGATCCTGGCCCCGGGCCAGAGCGCCGCGCTCCGGCCGCTCGGTGGTGCCGACGACGAGTGGCGCGAGCACGGGATCGCGCCGCACGAGGGCCTCGGTCCGATCGACCCGGACGATCCCGATCCCGTGCCGCTCGACGTCACCCGGGCCTTCCGATGGCGTCACCTTGCCGACCCAAGCCTCGGCGTCGATCTCGTCGTGTACGACGGCGCGCTCGCGCACGCCCTCGCGTTCGCCCGACCGACCAGCGAGAACATCATCGAGGCTGCCCTGGCCCACACGTCTGGCGCGGGTGGCCTCGTCGCCGCCGCCACCGACGGCGAGACCTTCGGTCACCACCACAAGGGTGCGGAGCACGACGTCGCCCACGCGCTCACCATCGGGGCGCGATCCAAGGGCATCGCCACGCCGAGGCTCGTCGACCTCCTCCGGTCGGAGCCGCCCGTCGAGGAGGCCCGCGTGCGCACCAGCGCGTGGTCGTGCGCGCACGGCGTGGGCCGCTGGATGGCCGACTGCGGGTGCCAGACCGGCGGCGACGAGGGCTGGTCGCAAGCCTGGCGTGCGCCACTGCGCGCCGCATTCGACCTGCTGCGTGACTGGGGGATCGAGGTGATGGAGCGTCGTGGCCCACAGCTCCTGCGCGACCCGTGGGCGGCACGTGACGCGTACCTCGGCCTCCTGGTGGGCGCGGTCTCCTGGGATGCGTTCGCGGCGGAGCACGTGGTCGGCGACCACCACGAGGCGGGGCTGCTCCTCGACGCCCAGCGCAACGCGCTGCTGATGTACACGTCGTGCGGCTGGTTCTTCAACGACCTCGCCGGCATCGAGACCGTGCAGGTGCTCCGGTACGCGGCCCGAGCGATGGATCTCTACGAGCAGCTCGGCGAGACGCCCCCCACCGATGCGTTCCTCGACGTGCTGGTCGGCGCGAAGAGCAACGACCCCGCGGCGGGCGACGGCCGTCAGCTGTGGTTCGACCAGGTGCTGCCGGGCGACCGGGCCGAGACGCGTTGAGGGGGCGAGCGCCGAGCGCTCGCCCCCTCTCGCTGTGCTGACGTATCGGTTGCCGGGTCAGGCGACTCGACGCATCGGGGAGTGGTGACCGAGGGTCTCGTCGCCGGTGGCCTTCTCGTGGGTGACGTAGGCGAAGAGCGCCCGCCACGGCACAGTCATGCCTGCAACGAGGAAGCCGGTCATCCACATGCCGGTGTCCCGCTCCCGCACTGCGACGCCGAAGCCATCGAAGAGCGAGTAGTCGAGCGACCAGACTGCGGCGATCGCAACGAGGAAGGTGAAGAGCGATCGGAACCGCTCCAGACCGCTCACGTTGTCGACGACGAAGTCGACGAGCTTCAAGGTACCGAGGGCCATCAGGGCCACAATTGCGAAGTGATACATCTCCGACCTCCTTGAGGGGTTGGTGATCGAGTCTCCGCTCAGGGG
>JBQTKH010000220.1:0-35019 GCA_052386335.1 Microthrixaceae bacterium | reverse complement strand
GGCCACTCCAACCACCTGCGCGTCATCAACGAGGTCCGCCGCCATGGTTCGATCGCGGCCGCTGTGGAGGCCGGCTACATCACCGGCGGGGTGATGGCCACGTGCGTGCGACGCTCGGTGCCGTTCGTGCTCGGCGGCTCGATCCGCGTCGACGGTCCGCTGCCCGATGTCTGCACCGACACCGCCGCGGCGGCGGACGCCCTGCGCGCCGAGATCCCCGGCGTGGCCGTGGCGCTGATGCTCGCCTCCACGCTCCACTCGATCGCGGTCGGCAACTGCCTGCCGGCGACGGTCGAGACCTTCTGCGTCGACATCAACCAGGCTGTGGTCACCAAGCTCGCCGACCGCGGCAGCCATCAGGCGATGGGGATCGTCACCGACGTCGGACCGTTCCTCGGGCGCCTTGCCGACGCGCTGTGCTGATGCCTGCTCCGGGCATCGCTTCGCTCTGGGCGCCCTCCGCAGGTGCCTCCCGGCGACCGGCGAAGCCGGCTCGCCTCCGGCCGAAGCGCGGTCCGGTCACATGAGCGAGCTCTCGTGGGGGCGCACCTACCTGATGTGCCCGCCGCACCACTTCGGCGTGCTCTACGAGATCAACCCGTGGATGCACGCGGAGGTCGCGGTGGAGCACGACGCCGCGTCCGAGCAGTGGCACGCGCTCGTGGCCAACCTGCGGCTCGCGGGCGCCCACGTGGTCACCATGGACGCGCAGCCCAGCGTGCCCGATCTGGTGTTCACGGCCAACGCCGGCATCGTCAACGGCAACCAGTTCGTGCCCAGCCACTTCCGTCACCCGCAGCGCCAGCCGGAGACGGAGATCAACGCGGCCTGGTTCGCCGCCGCGGGCTTCGAGGTCGACCGACTCCCCGTCGACCTCGACCACGAGGGCGCAGGCGACGCCCTCCCGTTCACCCCCGCCGGCGGAGACACCGTGCTGGTGTCGGGGTACTCCTTCCGGAGCGACGCGGCCGCGGTCACCGCGCTCGGCGCGCTCATCGGATGTCCGATCAAGTCGGTGCAGCTCGTCGACCCACGGCTGTACCACGTCGACCTCACGTTCTGCCCGCTCGACGAGCGCCGGGCGATCTGCGCGCCGATGGGGTGGGATCGCTATGGCCGCAAGGTGATCGAAGCGCTCGTACCCGAGCCACTCTGGCTGGAAGACGACGAGGCGCTCGCGTTCTGCGCCAACTCCGTGGTGGTCGGCACCACCGTGGTGATGCCGTCGGTTCCGCCTCGGGTCGGCCGCCTGCTCGAAGCGTGGGGCTTCGACGCCGTGGAGAGCCGCGTGACCGAGTTCCTCAAGGCGGGCGGCGGATGCCGCTGCCTCACGCTGGCCCTCGACGTGTCGCTCGCGCCGTCAGGTCAGCGCTAGAGCCGCTTGGACGACGACACGTCGTGCTGCATGAGCCGGGCGTCGCGGATGACGGCGGCCTGCTCCGGGGAGGGACCCGAACCCCGGAAGGCCGCTGCGGCCTCGACCGACTCCCATTCCTCGTACACGTTGACCCGATCCAGCTCGAGCGGATCCGGGCTCAGGTGGAACTCGAGGCATCCTTCCGCGGCGCGAGCCGCGATCGCGACGGCTCGACAGCCGTCCAGGAACGAGTCGCGCAGCGACTCATCCACCCAGAGGGGTCCTGACACGATGATCATGCGACATGTTCCCATGTCGCTCCCACAACGCGGCGGCCGACAGCGCGCACGACACGATCGCCAGGGCGAGGTGCACGGCGACGAACGCAGCGTCATGGTCGCCACGAACGAGGCCGACCGACCGTGTGGCCCACACGCCGATCGTCCAACCGGCCAGCACCAGCACCGCGGTCGGGCCCCAGGCCGCCCGCCTGACCAGTGCCGCGACCACCGTCGCGGCCAGGACCGTGAACGACAGGGCGAGCGCCGTCCGCCCCCACTTCTCACCGTCGCTGAGATCAGGGTCAGCCCAGATGTTGCCGATGCGGGTGGTCCAGATGACGAAGGTGACCGCCACCAGGGCGGCGGCGGCTCGGAACCGGGGCGGCGACATGGCTCCCGACGGTAGCGACCGGCTACCTTGACCGGACAGTCAAGTTCGCGCTCAGGGGGATCTTCAGATGGCCGACCAGCCCACGCTCGACGAGTTCCGTGAGGAGTGCGTCGCCTTCCTCGACGCCAACGCCAAGCTCCGGCAGGCCGAGGACAAGCCGTTCGTGTGGGGCGAAGGCGACGACGACGTCGCGATGTTCGACGAGGTCGACCGAGATCAGGAGCAGCGCGATCTCGCCGAGGCCAAGGCCTGGCGAGCGAGGCGGTTCGACGCCGGCCTTGGCTACATCACCGGCGCCAAGGCCTACGGGGGCCGGGAGCTGCCCGGCACCTACGACCGGCTCTACGCGGGGCTCGAAGCCAAGTACGACATCCCCGGTCAGAGCTTCTTCGGCATCGGGCTCGGGATGGTCGCTCCGACGATCAAGGACCACGCGCAGGACCACATCAAGGCCAGGTACCTCCCCGCGATGTACCGGGCCGACCTGGTGGGCTGCCAGCTGTTCAGCGAACCTGGCGCCGGATCAGACCTCGCTGGTCTCACGAGCAAGGCCGAGCGCGACGGCGACGAGTGGATCATCACGGGTCAGAAGGTGTGGACCTCCGGGGCGCAGTACAGCGACATCGGCGAGATCATCTGCCGCACCGACCCCGACCTTCCCAAGCACAAGGGCCTCACCGGGTTCATCGTGGACATGCACGCTCCCGGCGTGGACGTCCGCCCGCTGCGCCAGATGACCGGCGGCGCGTCGTTCAACGAGGTGTTCTTCAACGAGGTGCGCGTGCCCGACGACCATCGTCTCGGCGACGTGAACCACGGTTGGTCCGTGGCGCTCACGACGCTCATGAACGAGCGCTCCTCGATCGGCGCCGGCGGCGGTGGCGGCGGCATGGGCGTGGCCAACGTCACTCGACTCGCGGAGATGCTCCGCCACTTCGGTCTGGGCGACAGCGCCGTCCACCGGGACGAGCTGATGGACATCTACACCCGCTATCAGGTGGCCAAGTTCACCAACCAGCGCGCCCTCGACAAGATCAAGGCCGGTCAGCTCCCCGGCCCGGAGATGTCGATCGCGAAGATGGCCCTCACCGACAACCTCAACCGCACGGGGGCGTTCGTCGCGAAGGTGCTCGGACCGCGGATCCAGGCCAACACCGGCGAGTGGGGCACCTTCGCGTGGTCTCAGTTCATCTGTGGCACGCCCGGCATGCGGATCGCCGGAGGCTCAGACGAGGTGCTGCGCAACATCGTCGGCGAGCGGGTGCTCGGTCTCCCGAAGGACACCGGGATCGACTCGAGCTCGCCGTTCAAGGACTTGTTGAAGAACTGACCAGCCGCGCCTCGAGGTTCTCGATCGCTTCGGCCACCACCCGCGGCACCGGCTCGGTTCGCTCCATCGTGGGCGACAGCGCCTGCGCGTGCCGCCGCTCGATGCGCTCACGGTTCGTGTGCGTGCCCGCATAGGCGATGCCGAAGATGAACACGGCAAAGGCGGCGGTGAGCACCGCGACAGGCCAGCCGCCGAGCAGGTAACCGACAACCATCAGCACGGTTGCGCTCACGAGCCCCACCGCGGGGAGCGCGCTCGTCTGCTTGGTGGCAGCGACGTAGGCGGCGGCGCGATTGGAGCCAGCCAACCGCCCGCGCACCTTCCCCTCGAAGGTGGCCTGGGCGATGGGCACGAGCGCCCGCCGCACCGACTCGACGTCGTCCTGGTCGAGGGCTCGGGCCAGGCGGGCGAGGTCGCCTGCGATCACCGGCCACGCCGTTGCCGCGAGGTGGCCGACCCGCAGGTCGGCCAGCGTCTGGCGCGCTTCTCTGGACAGATCCTTCGGGAGGGGGCAGGTCATGGCAGCGGTGGCTCTCCTCAGAAGAGCTGCTGCTGGTAGCGCAGCGAGGGGTCGACGGGCGGGGGCGGCACGAAGCGGGGAACGCCACCCCACGGCAGGTGATCCATGAACACCCAGCTCCGACGATGGATGGCGGACGGCCCGAGGGCTTGGAGCGCGGTCTTGTGCTTCGGGCACGGGTAGCCCTTGTTGAGCTCGAACGCCCAATATGGGTGGTGCTCGGCCTCGGCCCGCATGATCCGGTCACGCGTCACCTTGGCAAGGATCGAGGCGGCGGCGATGGAGAGGCAACTGGCATCGCCCTTCACGAGCATCTGGCTGTTGCCGTCGCCGACGAAGTCCCACTTGCCGTCGAGCAGCACCCGATCGACGGGCAGCTCGAGAGCATCGAGCGCGCGCCGGGCGGCCAGGCGCTGGGCCTCCGACATGCCGAGCTCATCGCACTCCTCCTCACTGGCATGACCCACCGACCAGGCGACGCACCAGTCGGCCACGCGGTCGAACAGCGCCTCGCGCTCGCGCTCGGTGAGCATCTTGGAGTCACGGATCTTGTTCACCCGACGATCGCTGGGCACCACCGCTGCCCCGAGCGTGAGGGGCCCGGCCCAGGCCCCTCGCCCTACCTCGTCCATCCCGACCACGACGGTGTGGCCCTCCCCCCAGAGCTGGCGCTCCACGTCGAGGGATGGCGCGGAGCGCTTCAGGGCCTTGCGCAGCACGGGCGCGGACCGCGCTGCGCTCGCGGTGGCTCCAGCATTGGGCATCGGTCCGAGGGTAGAGCAACCGGGGCCCGAACCGGGGCCCTCACCCGAGATGGTGGGCGTGGGCGGTGTCGTCGACGGTGATCCGGCGGTAGCGGCCGGCGCAGGGCGAGCCGAGCACGACGTGGACCACCGGCGGGCCCGCCACCGGCAGCTCGGCGATCATCGAGGAGGTCGTGACCTCGGCATGACCTGGGTCGTCCACGTGCATGCACACGGTCCAGCCGTCGGCGCCACCGTCGTGCGACCTGAGGTGGGCGGTGAGCGACTCGACCGTGACGGGCCGCTGCGCGAGGACGCGACACGAGGCGTCAAGCCGGGGCTGCACGAGAGTGTCGACCGGCTGGTGCGGATGGGCGTGCTCAGCCGAGAAGGACGGGATCGTCGTGCGGTTCGAGATCGCGCGAACGTCGATGACCTCCTCCACGGCGCCCTCGTTGCCTGACGTCTCCACCACGAACGCGACGCGAGGGTCGGCGATGAGGAACGACGACCAGTACGGTCGGCCGTCCTCCTCGTACCCCGATCCACCCTGCCCGACCGACAGGAGCAGCTGGGCCAGGACCGACACCGCGGTGTCAGCGTCGGGGGACCGCTCGAGCACGAGACGAACGAGATCCATGCCGGTGAGCGCGGCTGGCGCCGGGCGCGGATCGAGCCTGGTGTAGATCCGTGCGTTGCCTGCTGCCACCCCGGCTCGGTTCACCCCGTGCTCGAGCCCCCAACCCCACGCGGGGCGCGAGCCGATCACCCCGAGCGTCGTGCCGTCGTGGGCGGGCACCTCCACGTAGGTGGCCCGCGTCGTCCCCTCATCAGTGCGAGGCGCGATCCACTCCAGTACCTGGCGCTCCCCGGCCGGCCGGTCGCTGTTCTTGGCGAACAGCGTCGGTCCACCGGTGGCACACGGCAGCGCGCACAGCAGGTCACACACGCAGAGAGTCTGCTACGACCGTGACCGGGTGCTCGGCACAACTGCGCGTGTGCGGCCCTGAGCGTCGAGCAGGCTCGTCACGTCCGCGGCCGGCAGCGGCCGGGCGAAGAGGTACCCCTGAGCCAAGGTGCAGCCGAGCCGGATGAGGGTGTCGGCTTGGTCCTGGTCTTCGACACCCTCTGCGATGGCCGTCAGGCCGAGCGCGGAGGTCAACGCGACGATCGAGCGGACCATGGTCTCGGCCGCAGCATCGACGGCAACCTGGTCGATGAAGGACTTGTCGATCTTGATCACGTCGATCGGGAAGGTAGCCAAGCGGCCCAGGGACGAGTAGCCGGTTCCGAAGTCGTCGATGGCAAGCCGCGTGCCCTGCGCCTTCAGTGCCCCGACCAGCCGACCGTCTGGGTCGAGGTCGGCTTCCAGCGCGCTCTCGGTGATCTCGATGAGCAAGGTGCTGGCGGGCAGGGCCGACCTGTTGATGGCGTGGACGACGTCCTGGATCACGCGGTGGTCGCGGAAGTGTCGAGCCGACAGGTTGACGCTGACGTAGAACGCTTCGTCGACAAGGCCCGCGAGCCGCCACTCACGCACCTGGAGGCACGCTTGGTCGAGGACCCAGCAGCCGAGGGGCACCACGAGGCCGGTTCGCTCCGCGACCGCGATGAACTCGCTCGGCTGGAGCAGGCCCCGCTGGGGATGGTTCCACCGAACCAACGCCTCGACACCCACGGCGCGGCCGGAGGACACCTCGACGATCGGTTGGTAGTGCACGACGAGCTCGTCGCCCTCGATGGCACCCTTCAGCTCTGAGACCACCTGGAACTGCAGCGCGGCCTGGTCGTGCATCTCGGGCGCGAACCACTCGACGCAGGCCTTCCCGTTGCGCTTGGCCACGTACATGGCCAGATCGGCATCGCGCAGGAGACGGTCCGGAGTGGTGGTGCCGGACGCGACCGCGATCCCGACGCTGGCGCCCACCGGAACGCGCCGCGACCCCAGCGTCAACGGCTCTCGCAGGGCGTCCATCACCCGCTCCGCAACTGCGGCCGCTCCCCGCCGAACGTCACCATGTTCGACGAGCAGCGCGAACTCGTCGCCACCGAAGCGAGCCAACGTGTCGCCGGGCTTCAGGATCGACGACAAGCGAGTGGCCACCGCCACCAACAGGTCGTCCCCCGCAGCGTGACCGAGGCTGTCATTGATGAGCTGGAAGTCATCGAGGTCGAGGAGCAGCACCGCGACCTCACCGCCGCGGTGAGCCGCGCGCTCGAGGGCGTGCACGAACCGGTCCTCGAAGAGCGCTCGGTTGGGTAGCCCGGTGAGCAGGTCGTGCAGGGCCCGGCGGCGCAGCTCGCCGTCGAGCGCCGTGCGCTCCGTGACGTCCCGCATGGTCAGCACCACTCCGCCGATGCCCGGGTTGCCCCGCAGATCAGCCGCGATGACCTCGAGATCCCGGGGCGTGCCATCACCGAACTGGATCCGCCACTCCACCGTGGTGAGCGCCACGGAGGTGGCGAGCATCCGCTGGAGCTGGCTGCGATCGTGCACCGAGAGGAGATCCCCGATCGGCTGATCGAGCAGCTCCGATGCCGTGCGCCCCAGCACGCGCTCGGCCGAGGGCGTCTGGTACCGCACGCGGCCGACATCGTCGACCACGACGATGGCATCGGATGCGTTGTCGACCAGGGTCTGGAACCGCGTCTCACTTCGCTGGTCGGCCACCTCCTTGGCCACGCCCGCAGTTCTGACCAGCACGAGCGCCACCAGCACCATGGCGGACAGTCCGATCGCAGTCGGATCGACGACGCCGCCGGTCGCCTCCTGAAACAGCAAGAGCCCGGGCGGGATGAACGCGGCGGTGCTGACGAGCACCGCCCGGCGCGCGGTCACGGTGATCGATTGCCCCACGTTGACGGACAGCTCGGCCATCGACGGGTGCAGCGCGGCCGCACCCCAGCCGACGTAGAACATGATCCACCCCGCGTCGACGATGTTGTGCTCGAGCCACACGCCCGTCAGGTTCATCCACCCGTACAAGGAGTCGGCGATGAGCAGCGGCACGATGCTCCCCGTCAGCAGCCAGAAGGCCACGGGTCGTCGACCGGCCCCGACTGCGAGCCGGACGGCGATGGCGAGCAGGACCACATCGCCGAGCGGATAGGTGATCGCCGTGAGGCGGGCGAGCACGCTCATGTCGTGGCTGCGCACGTACGGGACGATCACGGCGATCCACGACAGGAGGCCTAGGCCCGCGGTGATGATCGCGGCATCGAGGAGGCTGGCCCGATCTCGACCCGGCGTGCGTCGCCGAACGAGCCAGAGGAGTCCCGAGATCAGCAAGGGGTACATCGCGAGGTAGGGGATGTCTACAAAGGAGGGGAACGTCACCTCGGCATGTTGAACGTAGGTGCGCACGCTGTAGAGGTTGTCGCCCACGACGAACGTGGCGGTCCCCGCGATCAGGAGGTACCAGGCACCGCGGGCGCTGGCCCGATGCAGGTGCACCCCGATGCCCATGGCGATCACCGACGACCACCCGATGGCTGGCCACACGATGAGCTTGGCCTGGGCCGCCGGAAGCACGGCGTACGCGATGCTCAGCAGGCCACCGCCGACGAGGTACCACCGCCACGCCATCGCGTGCGCCAAGCCCTCTGCAACGTCCGGTTCAGGCAGTTTTGCTCGTTCCACCCAAGTGTTATCGGCCACCCGCAACCCCCTGCAGTAGGGCCGATGGTCCCGCCGGCACCAGGCCCTTCGTCGAGGTGGCCGCGGTCACCAGGCCTCCGCGAGGAGCGCTGCAAACACCGCCTCGCCTTCGGTGTCCACCCCGTGCCGAGCGAACCAGGTGCACATCGTCGTGACGTCGTGGTGGAGGAGGTCGAAGCCGTGCGGGTTGTTGACCAGGTCGACCGCCTGCGGGAAGTCGATGAGC
The DNA here is from genome assembly GCA_052386335.1 of Microthrixaceae bacterium. Classification (GTDB taxonomy): domain Bacteria; phylum Actinomycetota; class Acidimicrobiia; order Acidimicrobiales; family VFJN01; genus VFJN01. Next base: position 26,513 of record JBQTKH010000220.1, on the reverse strand, counting down.
CAGAGCCGTTCCTGCCACCACAGGATGTTGAACGGTGACAGGTCGGCGTGCACCAGCCCAGCCCGAGTCAGCAGCTCCATCTCGTGGACCAGCTGGTCGTAGGCCCGCAGGAGCTCGTCCGCGGTGAGGCGTGCGTTCACGAGGCGGGGCGCGGCGCCGGCGGCATCGCCGATGAGCTGCATGAGCATCCCGTCGCCCGTGAACGCGACTGGGTACGGCACGGTCACCCCTGCCTCGTGCGCACGGGTGAGGACGTCGAGCTCTTGGCCGGGCCAGCGCTCGGCGAGCACCCGCTTGCCGTAGTCGGTCATGCGCTCGACGGCGCGCTGCTCGCGACTCCGTCGGAAGCGGCGGCCCTCGTGGTACACGACGTCGTTGGTGAAGGTGCGAGCCCGCGTGAAGCCGAGCTCCTCGATCTCCCCCTTGTGGCCGATCTTGGTGGGCCGGTAGCGCTTGTGGGCGAGCAATGCATGCTGTCGGTTGTCGAGCGTCCGGCGCTCGACGATGAACACCTCGGCCTCCTTGCCGGTCTTCAACAGGCCGAGCACCTCGTCGACGACCTGGGTGTGGCCATCGTTGAGCCACGTCGGTGCGACGCGGCATGGGTCGTGCTGGTGCACGAGTCCTCCATGGGTTGTGAGCGATCAGAGTCAGGGATGGCCCAGACGGCTCACAGGGCGCGCTCGACGCTGGTGGTCAGCGCGCGGAGCCGTCGAGGCAAGCGACGGATGCAGTCATGGCGTCAGCCTCCTCACGGCTCAGGATCCGACGGCCCGTCGAATCGGTCGCGCCAGCATCGCGCTGCGCTCCCCCCGAGGGAAGCGAGTTAGCGTACGAACACAGCACGAACCTGCTCCAGCACCCGGCCGACGGTGCCGATGCCGAAGTGAGTGATCCCGCACCCGCTTGACAGAGGGGAGCGCGACATGGGCGACCAGGACTGCCGCATGCAGGCCGAGATCCTCGACCTGATGCCCGAGCGTGTGGTGAGGTTCTCGCTGGCCGACCACTCGATCGTGTACTGCAACCCCGCATGGGCGCGCGGCCACGGAGCGCCGGTGGATGCGCTGCTCGGCCGGCGCCTCGACGACGTCCTCACCGCGCCGGAGATCGAGGGGCTTCGGCTCCAGCTCGAGCGACTCGAATCGCACCGCCTGCTCCTCGCTGATCCCGATCCGCTCCCTGCCTCGGACGACCCGAGCCGATGGGTGGCCTGGAGGGACCAGCTGGTGGCGGACGGTCGGGAGGTGCTCGCCATCGGCCGAGATGTCACCGAGCGCCACCGCGCCGAGCAGGAGCTGACGGCCAGCGAAGCTCGCTTCCGCGACCTCGCCGACCGTGCCACCGACGTCGTGTTTCACCTCGCCACGTCGCCACAACCCCACTTCACCTACCTCAGCCCGGCGGTGGAGCGCTTCCTCGGGTCGACCGCCGAGGAGCTCGAGGCCGACTTCAGCCGCCTTGTCGGCATGCTCGACGACGAGGGGGTGGCGCTCGTACTGGCCGCGATGCGTGGTGATGACATACCCGAGCGCTTCGACATGCACTTCCGGCGCGCCGACGGTCACGTGCTGATCGGCGAGATCCAGATCACCCTCCTCCCCAATGGGCTCCAAGGCATCGGTCGGGAGGTGACCGAGGTTCGGGCCCTGCAGGCAGAGCTCGCCGCCCTCGCCACCCGCGACCCCCTCACGGGCCTGGTCAACCGCCGCCTGCTCGACGAGCTGCTCCGCACCTCCCTCAACGCCGCGCGTCGCAACGGCACCGTCGTGACGATCGCCGTTCTCGACCTCGATGACTTCAAGGCGGTGAACGACGCCCACGGTCACCAGGCCGGCGACAAGGTGCTCGTCGCCATCAGCGAGCGGCTACTCGCCGCCGTGCGCCAAGCCGACGTCGTCGCGCGAGTGGGGGGCGACGAGTTCGTGCTGGTGCTCGACGGCGACCGTCCCACCACCGACGACGTGATCGAGCGCGTGCGGATTGCTCTCGCGCAGCCCATCGAGCTGGCCGACGGGACGATCGTTCGCTGTCCGGCGGGCATCGGGAGAGCGAGCACCAGCGAGGTCGGGTGGGGCCCGGCGATCCTGCTGGCCGCCGCCGACGCCGAGATGTACGAGACGAAGCGGAACGACGCCACCTCACGCTGAGCCTGACCATGCGGCAGGCTGGTGCCGTGACGCCATCCGACGCTCCCACCGACCACCGCGCCCGACGACGGGTGAACATCGTCCCGCACACCCACTGGGATCGCGAGTGGTACTCGCCGTACCAGACGTTCCGACTTCGGCTCGTCGACCTGCTCGACCACCTCCTTCCCCAACTGGAGGCCGACCCGTCGTACGCACACTTCCTGCTCGACGGTCAGATGGCGGTGGTCGACGACTACCTCGAGGTGCGGCCGGCGGCCGAGGAGCGGCTGCGAGCCCTGGCCACGACCGGACGCGTCGCCATGGGCCCGTGGTACGCGCTGCCCGACGAGTTCCTCGTGTCCGGCGAGACGCTCGTGCGCAACCTCCAGCGCGGTCTGCGCGTGGCCGCGCGCTTCGGCGGCGCCATGGATGTCGGGTACCTCCCCGACATGTTCGGGCACGTCGCGCAGATGCCTCAGCTCTTGCGCCTGTTCGGCTTCGAGCACGCGGTGGTGTGGCGAGGGGTGCCGAAGGCGATCGACCGCAGCGGCTTCCTGTGGTCGGCCCCCGACGGCTCCACCGTGCGCGCCGAGTACCTGCCACTGGGCTACGGGAACGGGGCGCTCGTGCCCGACGACGCCAAGGCGCTCGTGCGACGCATCGCCGAGTTCGAGGCGGAGCAGGGCGACCTGCTCGTCGGACCGATCCTCTGGATGAACGGCACCGACCACCTCATGCCCCAGCCCTGGCTCGGACGCGTGGTGGCCGAGGCCAACGCGATCGCTGCCGACGACGGTGACGGCGGGTATGACCTGCACATCTGCTCGCTGGCGGAGCACGTACGAGGGGCGCCCGTCGACGGGCTTCCTGCGTGGCGCGGCGAGCTGCGATCCGGCGCCCGGGCGAACCTGCTCATGGGGGTGGCATCCAACCGCGTCGACGTGAAGCAAGCGGCCGCCGTGGCAGAGCGCGCCTTGGAGCGACTGGCCGAACCGCTCTCCGCGCTGTTCCTCCCCAGCGACGACTGGCCCGACGCGCTGCTCGACGTGGCGTGGCTCGAGGTGATCCGCAACAGCGCCCACGACTCGATCTGCGCTTGCTCGGTCGACGAGGTGTGCGATGCCGTGCTCCACCGGTTCGCGGAGGCGACGCGGATCGCCGAGGGGCTCACCACCCGGGCCGTCGACGTGCTCGGCGCCACTGTCGAGGGCACCGGCCCGGTCGTGGTCAACCCCTCCGCTCGTGCGCGCGGCGGCATCGTGGAGCTCCGACTGCCCGGCAACGAGGTGCCCCCCGGTTGTCAGCTCGTGTCCGTCCGTCCGGCTGATCGCGTCCTGATCGACGACTCCCCCATCGAGATCGCCACGGTGATGGTCAGCGAGCTCGAGTACCTCCGGCAGATCCTGTCCTTCACCCTCGAGGCCGGGGATGGCACCGAGCTGCTCACCGTCGACCGCGAAGACGCGGGCACCCTCGTCACCCCGGCGGCGCGACAAGCGGTCGCCGCCCTGCGGGATGAGCGGGCCGGGGAGCGAGTGCGCGTGAGGGTCCGCACCAAGCCCGCGATCACGGTGCTGGCCAACGTCGACGACGTGGCCGGCTACGGCTGGCAGTCGTGGACCGGCGCGAGCGCACCCGTTGCCCCGGTCAGCGCAACGGGGTGGTCGCTCGCCAACGACGTCGTGACCGTCACGGTGTCCGAGCTAGACGGCACCTTCGCCGTCAACGGGCACGCCGGCCTCGGCGCGCTGGTCGACGGTGGCGACGTGGGCGACACGTACAACTGGTGCCCTCCCGACGACGACCGTCTCGTCGATCGACCCGTCGCGGTCACCACTCGGGTGATCGAGGACGGGCCACTGCGAGCAAGGCTCGAGGTGACGAGAACGGTCGAGCTGCCGACTCGCGTCGACGGGCGAGCTCGGGTGGGCGAGCAGGCGGTCGTCATCACCACGGTGCTGGAGCTCCATGCCGGCGCCGACGTCGTGCGGGTGCAGGTCGACCTCGACAACCACGGGATCCGTGACCACCGACTGCGGGCGCACTTCCCCCTCCCCACACCCGCGGCGAGCTCGCGCGCCGAGTGCGCGTTCGGGATCGTCGAGCGCGGCCTCGCGGCCGAGGGTGGGCCCACGGAGATGGGACTGGCGACGTTCCCGTCCCGCCGGTTCGTGTCGGCCGGCGGACTCACCGTGGTGCACGAGGGCCTCCTCGAGTACGAGCTCGTCGACCTCGACGAGACCAGCCGTGGCGACCTCACCGCCCGCACGCTGGCCCTCACCCTGCTCCGGTGCACGGGGATGCTCTCGCAGGGCCCGATGGCCACCCGACCGCTTCCTGCAGGACCGCTCACGGCCATGGAGGGTCCGCAGCAACAGGGACCGACCACCGCCACGTTCGCGGTGCACGTGGGCGAGCGCGATCCGTATGCGCTCGTCGATGACGTCAGCCTCCCGATGCTCGTCACCCGTGGCAACGGGGGGCCACAGCCCTCCGACGGTCAGGCCCTCTCGATCACCGGAGCCGAGGTGTCCGCCATCGTGCGCGAGGCAGGCGTGCTCCACGTGCGCGTGTTCAACCCGAGCGATGCGCCGAGCACAGTGGACCTCGGCGAGCGCAGCGGCTGGTTGCTCGACCTACGAGGCCGACCGCTGCGCGCGTTCGACGGCAGCTTCGAGCTCGCACCCTGGGCGATCGCCACCGCAGCCCTAGATGGCGCGCCATCAGGCGCGCCCGTGGCCTAGCGGCCCGGCGGCGCAGCCGCCAAGAGCGGAGACACAGAGGGCTCTTGACCTTCGCCGGTCTTGCCGGCGACCCGGCGATCGCTTGCCCATCAGCGAGCACTCTTGGCCTGATCCCCGCGCACCGGGCAGACTGCCCCGACCACGACTCAGGGGGACTCCGATGGCAGAGGGCAAGGCAGAGGCTTCGATCGCGCGCACAGCCGACGAGGTGTGGGCAGTGGTCGGGCGCTTCGAGGGCCTCGACGAGTGGATGCCCGGCATCGACGCCTGCGAGATGGACGGCGACGTGCGCAAGCTCCAGACGATGGGCATGGAGATCCACGAGCAGCTGAAGGACCGAGACGAGAGCGCGCGCAGCATCTCGTACTCGATCGTGAAGTCACCGATGCCCCTCGAGCACCACCTCGCGACGATCACCGTCATCCCCGACGGCGACGGTGCCCGCCTGGAGTGGGCCTACGAGGTGCGGCCCGACGAGATGGCGGCCGCCTTCGGCCCCGTCTACGACGGATCAGTGAGCGCCATCAAGCAACAGCTCGAGGGCTGACACCCAGGATCACAGGTCGTCAGGCCCACGCAGCGCGACGCGGTCGCGGAGCGTGGCGCGCATCTGGCGGCGGCGCTCGTCGATCGTCTCGCGGATCGTGCTCGGTGCCTCATCGGCCCGACGCAGGACGGACAGGGTGACCCGGCCGATGTGCTTCAAGAAGCGCGGGCGCATGGCCCGGAAGGCGAAGGCCGGGTCGTCAGCGAGGAACTCGCGCAGGTCCGGGGAGACGACGACCGTGCCGGGGTAGGCGATCGAGGTGGCGCGGCTGGCGAGGTTCACCGTCGTGCCGTAGACGTCGCCCTCGCGCTCGACCACTGGGCCGAGGGCCATCCCGACGCGCACGTCGCCCAACCCGGCCGCATCTCGGGACGCGTCGGCCAGGCCGAGGGCGATCTCGGCCGCCATGGTGGGATCCTCGACGAGGAACATCACCTCGTCGCCGATCATCTTCACGACGCGGCCGCCGCCGGCGACCACCACGTCGTACGCGAGCCGCTCGAACTGGTCGACGACCGCCGCGAGCTCGGCATCGGTGACCTGCTGCGCCAGCGCGGTGAACCCGACGAGATCGGCGAAGCCCACCACGAGGCCAGGGCCACCCTCGGCGTCACCGCGCAGCAGTCGACGGCGGGCGGCGTCCTGGAGGTGACGACGCCACACCTGCTCCAGCACGGCCGGGAACATGGGCAGGAAGCTGCCCGCCTCGGTGGTGACGGGTTGGTGCGCCATGTCGTCGTCCCGGCCAGCAGCGAGGTCGCCGTCGGGGCGGGCGCTCACCGCGTCGATCAACGCGGAGGCGATCCGGGCCATCGACGAACCGATCACCCTGGTCATGCCATAGGCCACCTCGGGACTGACCACCCCGCTGTGCATGAGCTCGGCCACCGCGGCGAGGTTGGCCAGGTCGACGTCGGAGAACACGAGCTCTCCGGGCTGCGGCTCGGGGAACCCGAGGGAGCGCCAGATGTGACGCAGCTCCTCGGCCGGGAGCCCGGTCGAGCGACAGGCCGCGTCGATGTCGTAGCGCAGCTCCTGGCCGAGGGCGAGCCGCTCGATGGCGAGCAGCACCACGGTGCCGTCGGCCTGCGATCGGGCGATCTCCTCGTCGGGCACCCCGAAGGCGCGCAGGAGGGTCACGATCTCCCCGTCCGGGACCGCGGGACCGCTCAACTCGACCGGCCTGGCATCGGTTCGATCGACACGGGGATCGTCAGGCCACGACGAGGCGCTCGCTCGGGCACGGCCACCGGGGCGAGGAGCGCCTCCCCCGCCGGTGCCTGCGTGGACCACGACGGATCGAGACCGGGCGCGGTGATGGTGATCGGTGCGTCGCCGGGATGGGCCGCCAGCTCCCAGAGCAGCGCCGGCCGTTCGCCGTGCCATCGCACCGCGAACGAGAGCTGGCCGTGCCGGGTGGGCGCATCATGCAGCTCCCATCCCTGCCCCAGCCATGCCTCGGGCACCAGCGGGCTGAGCGACAGGCCCAGGCGGGCGTCGGTGACGAGCAGCGCGCGGACCGCCGAGACGAGCGCCGCGTTGGCGGTCAGGTCGTGCCCGACCTCTGGGGTCGCCCAGGTCCACGTGCTGCTCGCGCCGGCCAGCAGGTCCGCGAGGTCACGCCTGCCGTCGAGGCCGTCAGGCTCGAGGTCGATGGCGGGGTCGACGCCGGCCGCGAGCACGTCGGACGCGGCTCGGCGCTCGCCGGCTGCCTCGAGGAGGGACGCCAACCCGAGCTCGGCGCGGCGGACCCGTGGGTACAGAGCGGCGACCACCGCGACCACGGCGCCCGCAAACTCGACGTCCCGCGTGAGCTCCCAGTGCCGGCCCAGGGCCCGGAGGGCGGCGCCAGCGTCGGACGCACGAGCCAGACCGACCGGATCGGCGGTGAGGAGGCGTCCGGCCTCCTGCGGGAACCCCATGAGGTCGAGCGCGGTCGCCACCGCTGGCGAGCGGTCGCCGAGGAGCAGGTGACGGGTGCTGGCTGCCACCGCATCGCGCAGCCGGCGATCCGGCACCTCGATGCGGGTGCCCCTGGAGGCGTGGGTGCCCCAGCCCGACGCGACCTGGGCGGCTGACGGGTACGTCGAAGGGCCTGCCGCGCCGTCGGCCGAACCGAGGGGCAGCACGACTCGCAAGGTGGCGGCGTGCGCTAGGGGGAAGAGGAACGCGCCGTTGGCCAGACCGTCCGCGCAGGAGACGGCGGCAGGGCCCACCGGGGCAGCGTCGCCCCCGAACACCACGTCCGCGGCGTCGCCTCGAGCGGCGTCCGACAGCGCCACCCGACCCGGCGAGCGACCGAGCACGAGCGCAGGGAGGCCATCGACCTGCACGACCGACCCGTCGATCGCGATGGTGGTGAGGCGTCCGTCGCCCGTACCGGTGTGGGGGCGGAGCGCCAGGGCCACGGCGAAGGGCACCTTGGAGGCGTTCTCGATCTCGACCACCACCGCCTCCGCGCCCTCCACTGATCGAGCCGCGTAGGCACGATGCACGGCGTCGCCGCTGGGCACCCGCACGCGGGTCTCCACCACGGGGCTGCCGCTGACGAGCGACTGGCGCACGGCCGCCTCACGGCACGGCAGGTGCCACCGGTCCTCGGCGCCGATCCACCAGTCGAGCGACCACGACGCCCCCTCGAGGGTGATGAGCCCAGCGGGATCGATCGAGGCGCGAGCGACCGAGTCGAGGTTGCCGATCGTGGTGGATCGCCCAGATCCACGAGGGAGCACCCAGTCGTCCCCCATGGTCCGAGCGGGCCGGGGGCGCAGGCGCATGCGCGCCATCAGATCAGTTCGAGGGCATGTCGTGCATCTCGGAGCGGATGGTGCGGCCGAGGAGCCCTCGGTAGGCCTCCGTGGCGGGGGCACCCTCGTGCACGACCGCGTACACCGACGCGGCGATCGGGAGATCGACACCGTACTCATGCGCGAGCTCCATCACGACCTTGGAGGTCTTGACCCCCTCGGCCACCATCGACATCTCCGCGATGATCTCGTCGATCGCGCGCCCCTTCCCCAGCTGCTCGCCCACGTAGCGGTTGCGGCTCTGCGGCGAGATGCAGGTGGCGATGAGGTCGCCCATGCCCGCGAGGCCAGCGAAGGTCATGGGATGACCACCCATCGCGCAGCCCAGGCGGGTGAGCTCCGCCAGGCCGCGCGTGATCACCGCGGCGCGCGTGTTGTCCCCCGTGCCCAGGCCATCCGCCATGCCCGACGCGATGGCCACGACGTTCTTCAGCGCCCCGGCCACCTCGCTGCCGATGACGTCTGAGTTCGTGTAGACGCGGAACCTCTCGGTGGAGAAGATGGCCTGCAGCGCCTCGGCGATCGTGTCGTCCTCCATGGCCACCACCGAGGCGGCCGCGCCACCGGCGAGGATCTCCTTGGCCAGGTTGGGGCCGGTCAGCACACCGCAGGGATGCCCCGGGAGCTCCTCGCCCAGCACCTGCGTCATCCGCAGCCGAGAGCCCTGCTCGAGGCCCTTGGAGAGGCTCACGACGGGCACCCACGGCCGCAGGCATCCCGCGAGCTCCCGCGCGGTGTCGCGCATCCCGTGGCTCGGCACGCCCATGACGAGCAGGTCAGCGGAGCACACGGCCTCCTCCAACGAGGACGTGGCGTGCAGCGACGGTGTGAGCTCGAACCCGGCGAGGTAGGCGCTGTTGGTGTGCTTGTCACGCACCTCCTGGGCCACCTGGTCCCGGCGAGCCCACAGGGTGGTGGGCGTGTTGATGGCACAGAGGTGGGCGACCGTGGTTCCCCACGAACCCCCTCCGATGACGGCGACGCGGATCGGCATGGCCGGCACGTTACGACCTCGACCACCGGCTCGTAGGGTGGGGCGATGCAGCCCGAGTCCGCGGTGGTCGTCCCCGTGAAGGCGTTCACGCAGGCCAAGCTGCGCCTGGCGCCCACCCTCGAGCCGGGAACGCGTGCCGAGCTGGCCCGCACGATGGCAGCGCGCGTGCTCCGGGCCGCTCGTCCCCTGCCGGTGATCGTGGTGTGCGACGACGAAGAGGTGCGGGCCTGGACGGAGCGCCAGGGCGCCGAGGCCCTCTGGACGCCCGGCCTCGGCCTGAACGGTGCCGTCGAGGCGGGCGTGGCCCACTTGGCCCGCCGAGGCTTCGGTGCCGCGATCGTCGTGCACGCGGACCTGCCCCTGGCCACCGACCTCGCCTGGCTGGGCGACTTCGACGGTGTCACGATCGTCCCCGATCGCCACCGGGACGGCACCAACGCTCTGTGCGTGCCCACGGCCGCGGGCGTTCGCTTCACCTACGGACCGGGGAGCTTCGACAAGCATCGTCGAGAGGCGGCGCGGCTCGGCTTGCCGGTCCGACTGGTGCCCGACGAGCGGCTGGGCTGGGATGTCGACGTGCCCGCCGATCTCGACCTCCCCCACCACCTCAGCCTCCCCGGCGACGTGGCCGGACTGCTCACCGCCGAGGTGCCGTGAACGCGAACCCCAAAACGAGCCGAGACCTGGCCACGCCCGCGATCGCGCTGGCCATCGGCGCCCATCCCGACGACGTGGAGTTCGGGTGTGGCGCCACGTTGGCGAAGTGGGCCAAGGCCGGCTGCGTCGTCCACCACCTGATCTGCACAGACGGGACCAAGGGCAGCTGGGACCCGACGACCGACACCGCCGAGCTCGTCGTGATCCGGCAGGCCGAGCAGCGCGACGCGGCGCGGGCGCTCGGCGCCACCGGGCAGTGCGTCTTCCTCGGCTGGCCCGATGGCGAGCTCGAATCTGGGCTCCGCCAGCGTTGGGAGATCGCCTACTGGATCCGCCGCCTGCGGCCCTCGGTCGTGCTCGGGCACGACCCCTGGAAGCGCTACCGGCTGCACCCTGACCACCGGCACGCTGGGATGCTGACCACCGACGGCATCGTGGCCGCAAGGGATCCGCACTTCTTCCCCGAGCAGAACCTCCCGCACCATCGCCCCGATGCCCTGCTGCTCTTCGAGGCCGACGAACCCAACCACGTGGAAGACGTGGCCGGCTTCGCAGAGGTCAAGCTCGCCGCGTTGCACAGCCACACCAGCCAGCTGCTCTCGACGATGGGGATCGACGCCGACGCGTCGGTGACCGAGGTGGAGCGGCAGCGCCTCGCCTTCGACGACCGCACCCGCGCCAAGCTGGCCGAGCACGGTGCCCTCGCCGGCATCGCCGAGGGCGAGGCCTTCAGGCGCATCAGCCGGCTGTAAGACGCGGCTTCGGGCGTCGCTTCGCTCCTGCCTCCGCCGGTCCGGCGGTACCGCACTCCGGCTAGGCACCGCCGGCTGAAGACGCGACTTCGGGCGTCGCTTGTCACCCGTTGCGGATCTGCGCGAGCTCGGCTCGGTCGTCGTCGTCGAAGTCGCGGGGGATGCCGCCGTCGAGCAGCTGGGTGATGAGGTCCGACTCGACCTGCCAGTACATGACCGAACGCTCGTTGCGTGAGTGACCGGGATGATCCGGGTCGCCGCGCCCGCTGCCCACCACGAGGTCGACCAGGGCCAGGAGATGACCGATCTCGTGCACGCTCACCGCGTCCTCCACCACCGACGGTGCGATGAGGAGCCCGGCGGCGCTGTCGACCCGGTCGGAGAACACGGCCGCGACATCACCCGCCACGGCGATGCCCAGCACGCTGTCGTTGCCCTCGTAGGAGCCTCGGAGGAACAGGAGGCGCAACACCACCTGGACGCGACCCGACTCCGCCTCCGCCGCTCCGGCCGCCGTCTCGATGATCTGACGCTGCGTCCAGTCCTGGCCACCCCCGTCCAGCCGGTCGGTGCCGTCCACGACCACCTGCTTGCCTGAGGCCGCGCGCAGGACGTCGACGAGGTGGTTGATCGTGGCGGTCGTGGGCTCAGCCCCGGCCTGGGCACGCACCTCGAGCACCACCCGGTCGCCGCGCCCGGGTCGGAGCAGCGCGGGGGCGACGCCACCGATGGCCAGCGAGCCGACGCCGATCACGGCCGGCGGCGCGGTGGTGGAGGGCGACCCACCCGAGGATCCGCTGCCGTTGGACGAGCCGGTTGCGCCGCCCGCCCCCGTGCCCCCGCGCGGGGCGGTGGCATTGGTGACGCCCGACTCCTTCGGCAGCGTCCCGCCAGGCGATGCCACCGTCGTGGTCGACCCGTCGCCGACACCGAGCGCGTCGTCGGCGCTTCCCGAGCACGCCACCGTGACGAGCGCTACGACGACCAACAGGCTCGTCGGGCGCCGACCCCCATGTCGACGATCGAACATCCCCGGACCGTAGGCGCTCGACGCACCGGTCGGCGCGCGCCGGATCCTCAGTTGAGGCTGGGATCGCGCGGGAAGAGCGACAGCCGGGCCAACCGCCCTCCCTGACGGGTCAGGATCCGCTCCCAGAGCTCGTCAGCGGCCGGCAGGAATGGATCGTCGGGCGCGGCGTCGACGACGATCCAGGCCTCCTCGGCAAGCTCTTCGTCGAGCTGGCCCGGACCCCACCCGGAGTAGCCCGCGTAGAGACGAGCGGCCAGCACCTGGGGGGCGACCTCGTCAGGATCCTGTTCCAGGTCGAGCAAGCCGAGGTCGCCGAGCACCGGCACGAAGCCCGGCCGCTCCGGTTCATCGACGAGGCGAGCGAGGCACCATCCGCTCTGCTCCTCCACGGGTCCGCCCACGTGCAGCACCGCGGGCGCTGACACGAGATCGTGCCACTCGGGGAGCGCCATGCCCACGGCGAGGTCGGTGGGGCGGTTGAGCACGAGGCCCAGGGCACCGTCGGACGAGTGCTCGATCATGAGCACGACGGAGCGGTAGAAGTTCGGGTCGCCGAGCATCGGGTCGGCGACGAGCAGGCGACCGGCGGTGGAGGTCACCTCAGGAGTCTCGCGCTCCGAGGGGTCCTCGACGGGTAGGCCCGCTAGATCGGTAGTAGGAACTGGCCACACCGCGGCACGAGGGGACCCCATGAAGCGACTCACCGGACTGGACGCATCGTTCCTCGCGCTGGAGACGCCGTCATCGCACATGCACGTCGCCAGCGTGGGCATCTACGCGCCGACGAGCCCCGAGGGGCTCCACTTCGAGGACCTCGTCTCGGCCTACGAGGGTCGCCTCCACCTCGCTCCACCGTTCCGACAGCGCCTCGTCAACGTGCCCTTCGGCCTGCACCACCCGCTGTGGATCGAAGACCCTGACTTCGACATCCGCAACCACGTTCGTCACACCGCCATCCCGGCGCCCGGCGGGCCCGACGAGCTGGCGACCCTGGTGGGCCGGCTGGTCGCGCAGCCCCTCGACCGCACGCGACCGCTCTGGGAGATCTGGCTCATCGAGGGCCTCGAAGGCGGCAACATCGGCCTCCTCAGCAAGGTCCACCATGCCGCCATCGATGGCGCGTCCGGCAACGAGCTGCTCGTGGCCCTGCTCGACCTCACCCCCGAGATCGCCGAACACGTGCCCGAGACCGCATGGGTCCCCGACCGGATCCCCACCGACGCGGAGCTCCTCACCTACGCGGCGTCGTCCCTCGCCCGCCAGCCTGTGCGGGTGGCCAAGGCACTTGCTCGCACCACCTCCGGCGCGCTCGAGGTCCGGCGCATGGGTCAGTCGTCGGGCGCGTCTGTGCTTCCGCCCGCCCCCTTCGCGGCGCCCCGCACGTCGTTCAACGCGTCGCTCACACCCAAGCGCAGCTACGCGTACACCTCGCTCGACCTGCCCACGGTGAAGGCGGTGAAGAACGCTGTCGGCTGCACGGTCAACGACGTCATGCTCGGGCTTTGTGGCACTGCGCTGCGCGACTACCTCGACGCGCGCGGCGAACGACCCGACGCGCCGTTGGTGGCGATGGTGCCGATGTCGGTGCGCAGCGACGACCAGAAGGACGCCATGGGCAACCAGGTGAGCTCGATGCTCACGAGCCTCGGCACCGACGTCGACGACCCGATCGATCGCCTCAAGGTGATCCACGAGGTGATGGTGCACGCCAAGGAGCAGCAGAAGGCCATCGGGGCCGACACCCTCCAGGAGTGGTCGGAGTTCGCCGCGCCCGCGCTGTTGGGGAGGGCTGCCCGCCTCTACTCGAGGATGAAGTGGGCCGACAACCACCGGCCGCTCTTCAACGTCACGATCTCCAACGTGCCCGGTCCGCCGTTCCCCCTCTACTCCGCCGGTGCGCGGCTGCTCGCCAACTACCCAGTCGGTCCGATCATGGACGGCAGCGGGCTCAACATGACGGTGATGAGCTACCTCGACCAGCTCGACTTCGGCTTGCTGGCCTGCCCGGACGTGCTCGACGACGTGTGGTCGCTCGCCGATGGGCTGCACGCCGCACTCGCCGAGCTCGTCGAGGCCACCGGCGTCACCGCGGCCGACGCGGCCAAGTTCAGCCGCCAGACCTGAACCGGGCGAGCAGCGAGGCTCGCGGGCGACGGCCATCCGTTGTGCGTTCTCGGGCGGTCTCGTGGGCGACGCGCCCAGCGGACCGCCCGAGAACCGATGCCGTGCGAACTGGGGCGGCTTCTACGTCTCGGAGGCGGAAGGATCGCCCGAGAACGGCGCTGGGCTCAGCGCTCGACGATGGCTTTTGCTCGCTCCAGGGTGGCTTGCATGCCGTCGCGGTTCGTGCGGCCGCGCGCCCGCCCGAGCAGGCCCCAGTAGATCCGGGTGAGGACGTTGTCGACGAGCCGGAACGACTCGGTCACGTCCGTGCCATCGCCGCTCGGCGCGAGGTCGTAGCGCCAGGTGTTCATCGCGCTGTCCCCCGGGCCGACCACGTCGAACGCGAAGACTCGCCCTGGCTCACAGTGGGTCACGAGGCAGCTCGTCCAGTACATGGGGCCGCGGCCATTGCGCTTCACGTGGCCGCGGAATCGGGCGCCGACCGCTGGGCCGGTGGCGTCGCCCACCCACTCGCCCTCGAGGGTCTCGGGTGAGAGCTCGCCGATGCGGGTGACGTCGCTGAGCAGCGCCCAGATCTCGTCAGCGGGTGCAGCCATGTGGACGGTCACGGAATCGTGCATGCGGCGCACGCTAGAGGCAGTCGGCGAGGAACGCAGCGCCGGCTACGCGCGGCGGCGGAGGGCCCAGACGAGCGCCCCGGCAAGGAGCGCGAGCGCCGGGATGATGCCGGCGCTCAGCAGCAGCGCGTAGCTCCGACGAGCGTCGGTGAGCTCGAGCGGGCGAGGCTCGGCGAGGTTCGAGGTGATCGACACGAGCGAGTCGTCGACGGTGAGCCAGTCGACCGCCTGGATGAGCAAGCGGGCGTTGCCGGCCTGATCGACGAAGGCGTTGCTGGCGAAGTCCGCATCGGCGACGACGACCATGCGGCGGCGGTGGACGGTCCCACTCATGTTGGCCGACTCGTCGACGGCGGCCATCACCGTGATCGGGCCGGGGCGCGCGGTGCTGGCATCGGCCGATGCGTCGTCGACGAGCAGCGACGACGCGCTCGTGTCGGCCAGACGGTTGATCGTTCGACCGCTGACCTCGGTGTCGTCGACGTCGACCCCTCCCGTGCCGACGAGGAAGGTCGGCGGGAGGTTGCGGACGACCGGGTTGCCGGAGCTGTACCGACGGATGATCGGCGCTGTGGGGTCGCCCTCGATGACGCTCTCGGGATCGCCCTCGGCCACGACGCCCCCGGTCAGGCTGAGGCCACTTCCGGCGAGCAGCGCATCGAGGCCGGCGTCGAAGTCGGACTCGGCGAGCACGAGGAGCCGACCATCGTCCTCGTACCAGCGCTTGAGCACCTCGGCAGCGTCGCCGAGCGGGCTGGCCGGGCCGACGACGAGCACCGCGCCGCAGTCCGGCGGCACCGCGGATGCCCCGAGGAGGTCGACTGTGCCTGCGTCGTAGCCGTTGGCAGTGAGCAGCCCGACCGCGCGGCTCAAGCCGTTGCTCAAGGTGGAGGACGGATCGAGCTCGCCGTGCCCGCTCGTGAAGCACACCCGGGGCAGCTCACCGCGTCGCAGCCGAGCGATGGCCGCGGTGACATCCTGCTCGGTGACCGCGGCGGCTCGCTCGATCTCACCGTCAAGCTCCAGGGCAACGCCCCCGAAGGTGGGATCGATGCCAAGTCGTTGCAGCTCCCCAGGGCGGTCGGCGGGGTCGAGCACGCGCGCGCCGACCTTGCGATTGGTGCGCTCATAGCGGTCGAGCAGTGCGACCGCGTCGACGCGACCCGGAGCCTGGCCGTCGATGAAGGCGGTGATCTCGAGGGGTGCGGGCAGGTCCCGGAGCAGCGCCTTGGTCTGCGAGCTGAGCGACAGCGACCGACCCGAGGTGAGGTCGATGAGCCGGCTGTGGTCGTCGATCCACCCCTGACCGACCACGATGACCACGACCAGCGCGATCACCAGTGCGGCCGTGCGCCGGGGCGGACCCGAGCGTCGGCGAGCGACCGCCACGGCCGACACCAGCAGGCACGCCGCCGTGACGGCCACGAAGAACGACACCGCACCCGTGTCGATGGCGCCGCCGGCGACGCCCCGCACTCGCTCGCTGATGGACAGGCGGGCGCTCAGGCTGCGCAGGGTCGCGGACGCCGGCGAGGGTTGGATGAACCAGCCGAGGAGGGTCACGACGAACGCGCCCATTGCGGCGACGGGCAGGGAGCTGGTGAGCGAGGAAGCGGCGACACCCACTGCGGTCGCGGCCCCCGCGAGGAGCACAAGGCCGAGCAGCCCCGTGAGCATGGGCGCCGTGTCGGGCTCACCCCACCACATCAGCAGCACCGCGTGGACGGCGATCGGGCTGAACAGCGCCACGAGCGTCACCGTCGCCGCGAGCCACTTGGCCACCACCAGACGGCCGATCCCGACCCGACTGACGAGGAGCACGTCGAGTGTGCCCGACCGGGTCTCCTCGGCGATCGTGCGCATCGACAGCGCGGGGGCCACGGCCAGGAGCAGGAATCCGGCGAGGGGGACCATGGGTTGGAACACAGCCTGCTGGCGAGCCCGCAGCGTGCCGATGAACAGCACGCCGACGGCGACGTTCACGAGCGCGCAGACGACATAGGGCACCGGTGAGGTCCACAGGCTCACGAGCTCCTTGCGAAGCGTGGCTCGGGTCATGCCGTCCCCGTGATCGCCTGGAGGAACCGCGCCTCGAGGTCGGGGCCGACGGGCTCATCGGCCACGATGCGACCGTTAGAGATCACGATGACTCGGTCGCACGTGGCGGCGGCCTCGGCGAGGAGGTGGGTGCTCAAGAGCACCGCTGCTCCGTCTGACGCGAGCCCTCGGAACAGCGTGCGTGCCTCGATGATCTGCGCCGGGTCGAGACCGTTGACGGGCTCGTCGAGCACGTAGCTCGGGGGCGAGCCGAGCAGCGCCTGCGCGATGCCGAGCCGTTGCCGCTGACCCTTCGAGAGGCGACCCAGCGGTCGTCGGGCCAGCGCGGTCATGCCGGTGGCCTCCAAGGTGCGCTCCACCTCGGCCGCCCGGTCGCCGCGATCGATCCCCTTCATGGTGGCCAGGTAGTGGAGGTAGTGGCCGGCCCGCAGCGCCTCGTAGCCCACGTGGAGCTCGGGCAGGAAGCCGACCGGGCCGTCGATCTGGACGGAACCACGCTCCGGTCGGAGGAGCCCGAGGAGCAGGCGGATGGTGGTGGTCTTGCCCGCCCCGTTGGGCCCGAGGAAGCCGACCACCTCGCCGGCCTCCACCCGCAACGAGACGTCGTCGATGACCGGTCGACCGCCGAATCCGCGGTGCAGGCCGCGGGCCTCGATCACGTGGGGGTGGGTGCGCTCGGCGTGCGACGTGGCGGTGCGGTGGCCTCGAACGCGGCCTCCGCATCCGCGAGCGACACGATCTCGGTCACCATCCCCTTGCGGGCGAAGCCGAGCAGCCCGGCGAGCCCACCGGGGGCCCGGGTGATCACCATGATGAGCAGGATGCCAGTGCCGATGGGCACGATCCAGCCGTTGTTGAAGTGCACGAGCCGCGGCAGGCCGAACACGACGAAGGCGCCCAGCACGGCGCCGTCGACCGAGCCCAGCCCCCCGATGACCACCATCGACACGAGGAGGAGCGATGTCGCCGTCGGGAACCGCACCGCGTCAATGGTGCCCTCGTTGATCGCGAACACGAGCCCGCCGAGCGCGGCGATGCCGCCGGAGACTGCGAAGGCGAGGAGCCGGTAGGTGGTGAGGTGGATGCCGAGCACCGCGGCGGCCCGCTCGTTCTCGCGCAGGGCGAAGAACCCTCGACCGGTGCGCGTGCCCGCGATGTTCCGGGCCACCCACATCGAGAACACGAGGGCCACGATCGCGAACAGGAAGAGGCCCTGACCGTCGATGGCGTCCATGTCGATCGGACCGATCTTGGGACCGTCGACGTTGATCCCAGCAGTGGAGCCCGAGATCAAGGAGTGGTTGAAGAAGTACACCTCGCTGGCCAAGTGGAAGGCGAGCGTGACCACCGCGAGGTAGAGCCCCCGGATGCGCAGGGCTGGTAGGCCGACGAGGAGCGACACGACCATGCCCACGAGGATCACGAGCGGGACGACCACCACGAACGGAAGGTCCCATCGGGTGAGCGCGTTGCCGGCGGTGAACGCCCCCACTCCGGCGAGGCCCCAGTGACCGAGGCTGATCTGCCCGGAGTAGCCCATCAGCACGGTGAGGGCAACGCCGACGATGGCGTAGGCCATCACGTTGATGAGGATCTGGTTGGTGGCACCGCCGACGACCCGGCTGATGCCGATCGCGAACCCGGCCGCGGTGACGTACCAGTAGCGCCCGATCCAGGGCGTGACGGGGTGCAACCGGAGGCGGGCGGGTAGGTCGCGCAGGGACGGCACGAAGGCGGCCTGGTCGGCCGTCTCCTCCGGCTTCCCGAAGATGCCCCCCGGTCGCGTGAAAAGCACGAGCACCACCACGCCGAACATCACGAGCTCGGCGAGCCCGGAGGTGTCCGACTTCCACACGACCATCGTCTCGGTGATGCCCACGATGAGCCCGCCCACGATCGCACCCGGGAGGCTGACCAGGCCCCCGACGAGGGCAGCAGCGAGCGCCCGAACCAGGAACCCGTTCGACAGCGAGCCCACGTCGAGCGAGGAGATCGGCACGATGAGCAGCGCGGCCACACCGGCCAGGAGCGAGCCGAGCACCCACGTGAACTGGCTGACGCGATCAGCGGAGATCCCCAGCAGCCGAGCGGCGTCGGGGTTCTCGGCCGCCCCGCGAACGGCGACGCCGAACTTCGTGCGTTGGAAGAACAGGTAGAGCGCGAGGGCGATCGGCGGCACCACCAGGAAGATCTGGATGTAGGGCGGCGTGACCGGGATGTAGTCGATCCGGAACCCCCATCCGCACTGCTGGCCCGGGGCTGGCGACGCGGGGCAGAGCAAGGTCGGGAGGGTGCGGGTGACGTTGGCGGCATCTGCGTTGCGGTTGAACAACAGGGTGACGAGGCCCACCGTGCCCGAGCCGACCGCGATGGTGGCCACCAGCTGCGTGAGGCGGCTCGATCCCGCGATGCGGTGGAAGATCGATCGCTCGAGGGCGAAGCCGTTGAGCGCCGTCAGGAAGAGGGCCAGCACGGCGGCCACGACGAACCGAGGCCGGGTGTCCTGGGCGAAGGGCAAGAACGCGGCCCGCGACGTGAACCACCAGGCGGTGAACGCCGTGAAGAGGCCCATGAAGGGGTGCGCGAAGTTGATGATCTTGGCGCCCTTGAACACGAGCACGATGCCCAACGCCAAGATGCCGTAGACCAACCCGATGCCGACACCGAGCGTCAGCCAGCCAGCGAGCTCCATCATCGAGGATCCTCTTACTTCCGGGCCGCGAGCGGCGCGCTACGGGGCCGACGGCCGGCGGCCGACGGCGGGGGCGGAGGAGACGACGCCTTGTCGCCGCTGTCGTCGGGCGCGAAGCCCTCGGTGGCACCGGCGAGGAACACGGAGCGGAGCAGGTCGCCGCGGTCGAGTAGCCCGGCGGAGGGCCCCTCGTATCGCACCTCGCCCTTCTCCATGAAGTAGGCGCGGTCCGTGTAGCCGAGGGCGAAGGTGGCCTGCTGCTCCACCATCACGATCGTGAGCCCGCCCTCCCAGAGCTGCTGCACGACCTCCATCAGCTGCTCCACGATGATCGGGGCGAGCCCGAGCGACATCTCGTCGATCATCAGCACGTCGGGTTGGAGGATGAGCGCCCGAGCCACGGCCAGCTGCTGCTGCTCGCCACCCGACAACGTGCCCCCGGCCTGACTGAGGCGCTGGCGGATCCACGGGAACGGTTCGGTGACGCGCTCGATCGCGGCATCGAGCTCACGGGCATCCTTGAGCAGGTACCCACCCAAGCGGAGGTTCTCGGCGACCGACAGCGTGGGGAACACACCCCGGCCGCCCGGCACGTGGCTGAGGCCGGCCTTCACGAGCTGCTCGGCCGCCATGCCGGCCGTGGGCTCGCCCTTCCACGTGATCTCGCCGCCGTGGGTGGGGATGATGTTGGAGGCGGCCTTGAGGATCGTGGACTTGCCCGCCCCGTTGGTGCCGAGCAGCGCCACACGCTCGCCGCGGCGGACGTGGAAGTCCACGCCGTAGAGCACCTGCAGCTTGCCGAAGGACACGTCGACGGCCTTCAGCTCGAGGAGGATCTCCGCCCCGGCGTCCTCGTGATGGGGTGCGTGCGCGCGCACCTCGGCCACCTTGCGCTGTTCCGTGGGGGTGCCGAGGTAGGCCTCGATCACAGCCGAGTCAGCCGCCACCTCGTCGGGCGTGCCCGAGGCGAGCACCTTGCCCGACTCGAGGCAGTAGATGTGATCGCTCAGGCTCATGATCAGCGGCATGTCGTGCTCGATCATGAGGATCGTGGCGCCGGTCTGCTGCTTGATGCGGCGAAGCAGCGGACCGAGGTTCTCGGTCTCCGCCTGGGAGATGCCCGACGCCGGCTCGTCGAGGAGCAGCAAGGTGGGCTCGAGGGCGAGCATGCAGGCCAGCTCGAGCAGTCGCAGCGTGCCGTAGGAGAGCTCCGACGCGAACTTCTCGGAGAACTCCGTCATCCCGATGAGCGCGATGAGGTCCTCGGCCCGCGCCAGGATCTTGCGCTCCTCGGCCAGCGCCGAGGGGAGGCGAAACGCGTGCGAGAGCGCTGTTCCTTCCATGTGGCGGTGCAGGGCGATGCGAAGGTTGTCGATGCAGGTCAGGTACGGGAAGAGCCGCACGTTCTGGAGGGTGCGACCGATGCCGAGGTCGGCCCGCTCGCTGGGCGTGTGGGCCAGCAGGTCGTTGCCGCGGTAGGTGATGCGGCCGCTGGCCACGGGGCGGAACCCGGAGATGCAGTCCATGAGCGTGGACTTGCCAGCTCCGTTCGGGCCGATCAGCCCGACGATCTCGCCCTCGTGGACCTCGATACTGACGTCGGTGAGGGCGCTGAGCCCGCCGAACTGCACGCTGACCTCCGCCGTGTCGAGCACGACGGGGGTGGACGCCCGCGCCATCAGAACTCCGCCAAGCCAGGGACCACCTGTTGGTAGGTCTGAGGGGTGGTCGGCTGCGCCTCGTAGACCACCATCTTGTCGGAGCCGTGTGCGTAGGACGAGCGGCCGGCGAAGGTGATCGGGCTCGTGATGAGGTCGTCGAAGCTCGCGTAGCCGGTGATCGCGGCGCGGTAGCTCTCTCGGGTGGGGTCGGCGCCCGCACGTCGCAGCGCCTCCGCGAGCATCGAGATGATCTGGTAGCCCGACGCCCCGCCCTGGCCGTCCTTCTCCCAGTCGCTCTGGCCGTTAATTGCCACCCACTGGGCATGAGCTCGGTCCATGTGGGCGCAGGTGGTGGGGTTGTCGGCGTTCGCATGGCGGTAGTAGCAGGCCGCCGCCAGCCCGCGAACCTTCTTGATCCCCCACTGGTTGCCCATGAGCGTGAGCGCTGTGTCGCCCTCGTGGGCGAAGTTGGAGAACGTGTAGGTCCATGGGCAGTTGGCCGTGATGCACTCGTTCACCATGCGCCCCGTGCTGATCGGGTCTTGCATCGGAATGAAGACCTCGGAGGCCGGGGTCTCCATCAGTTTTGAGAGTTGGGGACCGTAGGTTGACTGCTCGGTGGGCTTCTTGATCTTGACGACGCGGATCTCATCCGCCTTGAACCCGAGCCTGACCGCCTCCGCCTTGAACACGTCCACCACGGGGAGCAGCAATGGCGAGTCGAGCACGGAGATCCCGATCCGCTTGCCCTTCAGCCCGCTCGCGTCCGTGGCCATCCACCGGGCCAGCTGGATCACATGCGTGTCGTAGCTCGTGCCGAGCTGGTAGAGGCCCAGCGCGGCGAAGTCGGGCTCGTGGCCGCCGGCCGCGTGGTAGGGCACCCCTGCCTTGTTGGCCTCGATGGCCACGGCGTTGATCTGATCGACGCCGAGCGTGCCGCTGATGATGAAGTTGTCGTGCTCGATGAGGTTGATGCCGGCCGCCTTGCCGCCGCTCGTCTCGTAGCGGTCGTCCTGGATGTCGAGGACGATCTTGCGCCCGTGGATGCCGCCGTTGTCGTTGATGTACTTCGTGTAGATGTCGATGCCCTCGAGCGGATCCTCGGCCAGGTTCAGGGGCGCACCACCGATCGTCTTCGGAGCGTGGATCCCCACCTTGATCTCGGTGGCCGACACCCCCGTGCGGTCGCCCACGGGCCGGGGCGCCGTGGTGGTGGTGGCGCCGGGGGTGCCCGGCGTGGTGGTCGTGGGCTTGCCGGTGGCGGGGTCGACGGCGACGCGCTGACCGGTGGCGGGATCGACGAGGACCCGCTCCCCGGTGGTGGGGTCGATGATGTACGCCTCGCCCGTCGTGGGGTCGATGAGCACCTCCCCGCCATCGCCGGGGGTGAGCTCGTCCCCGGAGTCGCGGGTCGCGTCCTCGGTGGCCTTGTCGTTGCTCGTGGTGGCGACGTGGATCGCTCCCACGACACCGGCGAGGACGAGCCAGATGGCCACCCCACCGAGCGCCATGAACAGGCGCAAGCTCCCGATGCTCGCTGCCGAGCCCTGTTCTTCTGTCACGAGCTTCCCCCAGGTCGCAGCCGAGCTGTTGCCCGGTCCGAGATGTCCGAACAGCGTAGATCGTGGTCGGCGCACCACCCCAGTCACGGCCTCGACGCGAAGTCCGACCGGTGACCCATCCTCGACCATCCGCCACTGGGCGCGGCCGGTGCGGTTCACTGAGGAGCGGTGACCCAACGGGCGAGCCAGACCTCCGCGGCGTGCTGCAGCCGGCTCCGGCCGGCAGCCCCCGGGGCGTCCCCGCACCCTCACCGAACGTGCTGGACAACATCCGCCGATCCAACCCTTTGGGGGCTCCTTGACCGATCTCCTCGCCGACCAGGCGCGCTCCGGCGCGTCCGAGACCACTGTGGCCACGAGGATGGTGCTCGACACGTCGGTGCTCATCTCCGACCCCGACTCCATCACCGCCTTCCCGGGGGCGGACACGGTGATCCCCTTGGTGGTGATCGAGGAGCTTGACCAGCACAAGTCCCGGATGGACGACGTCGGGCGGGCAGCCCGGGCCGTGATCCGATCGATCGAGGACCTGCGCATGGCCAACGGGGGCGACATCCGCACACCGGTCGCCCTCCCGAACGGGGGCACGCTGCGCATCGAGACGAACGGCCTGCACCTCAACGAGATCCGCGAGCACGGCCTCGACCCCACCAAGAACGACAACCGCATCCTCGCCGCCTCGCTCGGTCAGGCCGTCCATGGCCGCACCGTCGTGGTGTCCAACGACGCCGCACTCCGGATCAAGGCGGCCCAGCTCGGGCTCGAGGCGATCGAGCACCAGCGCATCCGGGGGCGCAAGCTGTTCGAGCGCCCGGTCGGGTGGCACACGATCGAGGTGAGCTCGGCCACGGTCGACCTCGTCTACTCGAGCCCGAACGGCATCGGCATCGACGAGCTCGACGGAGGCGACGTCGTCCGAGTGCGAGACGAGCTCACCGACCGCTACGCGGTGCTCCGAGCAGGCAGCCAGTCGGTGCTGGTGCGTCACGCCGACGGCGAGCTCTTCGCGATGCTCCGCGTGCCCGAGCCCTGGGGGCTGCGCCCTCGCTCGAAGGAGCAGCAGTTCGCGCTCGACCTGCTCCTCGACCCAGAGGTGCGCATCGTCGCCCTCGACGGCATGGCCGGCACCGGCAAGACGCTGCTCGCACTGGCGGCCGGTCTCGACCAGGTGATCGAGTCGAGCCTCTACGACAAGCTGTCGATCTACCGGCCGGTGGTTCCCGTCGGCAAGGCCGAGCTCGGCTTCCTGCCCGGCACCCTCGACGAGAAGCTCAACCCGTGGATGACCGCGGTGCACGACGCGCTCGTGGCCCTCACCGAGCGGCG
This sequence comes from Microthrixaceae bacterium, assembly GCA_052386335.1. Taxonomy (GTDB): domain Bacteria; phylum Actinomycetota; class Acidimicrobiia; order Acidimicrobiales; family VFJN01; genus VFJN01. The sequence goes on along the minus strand of JBQTKH010000220.1, from coordinate 2,810 downwards.
CAGCCACGCCGATGCCCGAGCCGTGCTCGAGGAGCTCACCGAGCGCGACAAGCTCTCCCTCGAGGCGGTCACCTACCTACGCGGTCGGTCGCTGCACGGCACGTTCGTGCTCGTCGACGAGGCGCAGAACCTCGAGCCCACCACGCTCAAGACGATCCTCACCCGCGTCGGGGAGGGCACCAAGGTGGTGTTCACCGGCGACACGAGCCAGATCGACGCCCCCTACCTGTCCGAGCACAACAACGCGGTGTCGGTGCTCATCGACGCCTTCGACGGCGAGCGCTGCTTCGGTCACGTGCGCCTCTCGCACTGCGAGCGCTCCGAGGTGGCGTCGCTCGCGGCGATGCGTCTCTAGCCCCCAGTCGGCGCATCGACCTGGATGCGTGGCGGGAACCGTGCCCTGCGTAGCCTGACCACATCACGCCCCCTGCAGACGACGACCCCGACGACGAGCCCCGACCCGACGCCACCGAGGCGTGGGGGCTGATCGACGATCCCGAGGTGCTGGCCGCCGCGGTGGCCGCCAGCGACGAGGCACGCACCGACCCGCCGCTCGTCGCCTCGCTCCTGACCTTGATCGACGACACCGCGTCGCGGTTCCTCGATCACCCCGTCCGCCCGCGGGTGAAGCTCACCGCCGGCGGCCTCCTCAGGGGCGAGCTCGACGTCGTGCGCGTCGAGGTGCCCGCCGTGCTCGCAGCGGGCCTCGTCCTCGATCGCCTCGTCGTGCGGGCCGAGCACGTCCGCATCGCACCCGGCCTCCCCCCTCGGCTCCACGCGGGCCCAGTCACCATGCGGGCCTACGTCAGCCAGGCCAACGTCGACCGCTGGACGCACACGGCCAGGCTGCCCATCCGCGTCGCCCTCACCACCGAAGGGGTGATGCTCACCACGGGGCTGCGCGGCATCAAGATGAGCGAGACCGTGGCCGACCTCGAGGTGAGCGGGCGCTTCCTGCGCCTGGCCCCGAAGCGCATGACGATCGTGGGCCTGCCGACCACGATGGTCCGCTTCTTCAAGGGGTATCTCCCGCTGCCACCCCTCCCGAAGGGCGCTCGCATCACCCAGATCATCCCGGGCGACGGCGAGCTCGCCGTGACGTTCGCTCTCGAGCACATCAACGAGCCCATCACGCCCGACATCGCCAAGCGGTTGCGGTCGTTCACACGGGTGCCCATCCCCGGGCTGCGCTGACCGAGCGTCGGCGCGCGGCATCCACCACGCCTCGTCGGGCGCTTCCTACGCTGCACGTGCACAGGCGGTGCGCAGAGGGGCACGCAATGCGACGACGACCGGCCATCTACGGCCTCGACATCGAGACGGACACGACGGTCGACGGGCTCGACCCCGCCGTTGCGTCCGTGGTCACGGTCGCCCTGGCGGGACCCGGGTACGAGGAGGTCTTCACGGGACCCGAGGACGTCCTCCTCGCTGAGCTCGACGAGCGCCTGGACGAGCTCGAACCGGGCGTGATCGCCACGTGGAACGGTGCCGCGTTCGATCTGCCCTTCATCGCCGATCGTGCGGCGCGCTACGACCTGCCCATGGGGCTGCGGCTGTCGCTCGACGCGGGTCTCGGCAGCCGGAGCAGCCCGTTGCCCGGCCACCGCGGCGCCTACCGCGCCAGCTGGTACGACCACCGGCACCTCGACGCCTACCGCGTCTACCGCGGGGACGTCGGCCCGGCCCTGCGCATCTCGTGCTCGCTGAAGTCGATCGCGCGGTTCGTCGGCCTCACGCCCATCGAGGTCGATCGCACCCGCATCCACGACCTCTCCAACGAGGCGCTCCACGCCTACGCCGCGAGCGATGCCCGCCTGGCCCGCATCCTCGCCGAGCGACGCTGGGCCACGGCCTCACGAAGCATCGACCACCTTCCCCCGCTCGACCTCGCTCCGGCTCGCCGCCACCACCCAGCGCTCTCCGCGTAGCCCTCGCTGGGTCGACCTTTCCCCTGTCACACCCGGGTGCCATGCTCACCGGGCACGCGCGCTCCCCGTAGCGGGACGCCCTTCGCGATCGTCGGATCGCCTCCCAACCCTCTTCGTTGCGAGGTGCTCCATGCGCTCCACCACATCGACCCGGCGACGCCATGCTCGCCCGTCCCGTCACCACCTGCTCGACGCGATCGCCAACGTCATCGACAGCACCCTGGGCGGCGACCGGGGGCACCTGCTGGTCCAGGTGGTCGAGGATGGCGGCGACCTCGTCTTGGGGTGCCTGCCGATCCCGCGGGAGGTCCACCCCTTCACCGAGATGGCCGGGCTCACGGCTCCAGAGGAGTGGTCGGCGATCGGCCTGCGCGCCCACGGCACGGCCCATCACCTCGATGACGAACGGCGGTCCGAGCGCATCACCACCACCTACCTCCTGCACCGGTCCGGTGAGGAACGCTCGTTCATGCGCACCGGTGACGACCTCACCGCGCTGACCGGGCCGGCCGCAGGCACCCTGCCCGACGCGTGTCGGCGGATCCTCGGGCTCCCGACCGCGCCGGCACCCCGCACCACCGGTCTGCTGTGGACCGTCGTGTGGCTCGATCGCATCCTGCAGACGTGCGCCGATCCGCGGGCCGGAGCCGAACCGCTCACCGCATGGGAGCAGGTCGCGCGCCTGCACCCCGCAGCAGAGTCGGCCGCTCCCAGGATGCTCGCGCAGCCGGAGCAGCTGGTGCAGCTCGCGCGCACCCACGCCGCTCACTGGTGCTGGGCACGCCTGCGCGCGGAACCGGAGCGCCTCCCACTCCCCGATGGCGACCTGTCCCGGCGGATCACCGAGTGGATGGACGACGGGTTCTACGCGCGCTGGGC
>JBQTKH010000219.1:0-15429 GCA_052386335.1 Microthrixaceae bacterium | reverse complement strand
ACATCGGCCCGTCGGATCACGTGCCGTGGCTCGAGGACCGCAAGTGGGCGATGATCCGGCTCGAGGGACGCAACTTCGGCGACGTGCCGCTCACGGTCGAGCTCAAGCTCGAGGTGCACGACTCGCCAAACTCTGCCGGCGTGATCATCGACGCGGTGCGCTGCGCCAAGATCGGCCTCGATCGTGGCATGGGTGGCCCGCTCGAGGGGCCGAGCGCCTACTTCATGAAGAGCCCGCTCGTGCAGTACCGCGACGAGGAGGCCCACCGCCTCGTCGAGGCCTACGCCAACGGCGAGGCCGACCTCAAGTAAGCGCCCGGTCTGTGGCACCTCACGCGCGCATGCCGCGCGTGAGGTGCCACAGATCCGGGAGAGACCGACGTGCGGGCGCTGCAGCAGACAGACTGCCCGCATGCACCAACGCTTCACCCTGGCCGCACCAGCCGGGCGAGACCTGCCGACCGACGTCGTGTCCTATGGGTCCGACGTTCCTCGGGAGGATGCGCTCAGGCTCCTCGGCAACGTCGACGGCAAGCGCATCCTCGACCTCGGATGCGGAGCAGGGCACAACGCGATCGCGCTGGCCCGCCATGGCGCCAAGGTGATCGCGGTCGATGAGTCGTCGGACCAGGTGGCCGAGGCGCGCGCGGCCGCCGAGCAGGCCGGGGTGAAGGTGGAGCTCCACCACGCGCCGCTGGCCGAGCTGGCCTTCGTGCGAGCGGACACCATCGACGCAGCGGTGTCGGCGTTCGGGCTGGCCGACGTCGACGACATCGACCGCGTGTTCCGGCAGGTCGACCGCGTGCTCCGTCCCGAGCACCACTTCGTGCTGTCGATGCCTCACCCCGCCTTCGCGCTCATCGACCCCGACGACCCCGAGCGTCGCGTGCGCCGCTCCTACTGGGACGACGCCCCGCTCGGTGCCGACATCCCGAGAACCATCGGTGCGCTCTTCACGAGCCTCGGACGCGCAAACTTCCGCGTCGACGCCGTGATCGAACCGCAGCCCGCTCACGACGGGCCCCGCGGGCGAGCCTGGGTCGACGCGATGCGCTACGTCCCCGCGACCTTGGTCCTTCGAGCGCGCAAGCAGGGCATCTGAGCCCTCCGAGGCGCCGAGCGAGCCGTTCCAGCCGCGGCGCCGACGTTCGCCCCACGCTCGTGCCGCGTCAGCCCGAACGGCCGGCCCACCACTCGTCGAGCCGTCGGTAGGCTTCTTCCTCGCCGAGCGGACCCTCCTCGAGCCGAGCCTCGAGGAGCATGGCGAGCGCATCGCCCACGTCTCGGCCCGGCGCGATCCCGAGGTGGGCCATCACTGCGGCGCCATCGAGATCAGGCCGCATCGCGTCGAGCTCCTCGCGCTCGCGGAGCTCGGCGATGCGCGCCTCGAGCGCATCCATGCGGTCAGCCAGCATCTTGGCCTTGCGCTCGTTTCGGGTAGTGCAGTCGCAACGCGTGAGCTCGTTCAGCTGATCGAGCAGCGGACCGGCGTCGCGGACGTACCGCCGCACTGCCGCGTCAGTCCATACGTCGTCGCTGTAGCCGTGAAAGCGCAGGTGCAGGTACACGAGCTGGGTGATCGCCTCGATCTGATCGTTCGGGAAGCGGAGCGCCCGCAGGCGGTCCCGGGCCATGCGAGCACCCACGACCTCGTGGTGGTGGAACGACACCCCCTTCGGACCGATCGAGCGGGTCTTCGGCTTCCCCACGTCGTGGAGGAGCGCCGCCATGCGAACGAGGAGCTCCGGGCGCGTCTTCACCACGACCGCGATCGTGTGGGCGAGCACGTCCTTGTGCCGGTGGATCGGGTCTTGCTCCACCCGCATCGCGGGCAGCTCGGGCAGGACCATGTCCGCAATCCCGTTGTCGACGAGGAACCACAGGCCGGCGCTCGGGTCCTCCACCACCAGGAGCTTGCAGAGCTCATCGCGGATGCGCTCCGCCGACACGATCTCGACGCGCGACACCAGGGACTGCACCGCCGCGACCAGCTCGGGTACCGGCGCCAGTCCGTAGCCCGCGATGAACCGGGCGGCTCGCAGCATCCGCAGGGGGTCGTCGCTGAACGACACCTCAGGGCCGAGGGGCGTGCGCAAGACGTGGCCAGCGAGGTCGGTCACACCGCCGAACGGGTCGATCAGCTCTGGGGCCTCCCCCTCCGATCCCGTCACCCGCAGGGCCATCGCGTTGACCGTGAAGTCTCGCCGCGAGAGGTCGGCTTCGATGTCGTCGGCGAAGGCCACGTCCGGCTTGCGCGAGTCGGGCATGTAGGCCTCGGCGCGGTGCGTGGTCACCTCCAAGGTGACCCCGCCCTTCTTCAGGCCGACGGTGCCGAAGCGTGCGCCCTGATCCCACACCGCATCGGCCCAACCGCGCACGATCTCGGTCGTCGCATCCGGTCGCGCGTCGGTGGTGAGATCGATGTCCCCGCCGAGCTCACGGCCCAGGACCAGGTCGCGCACGATCCCGCCGACGAGGTACACGCGGTGACCAGCCGCGTCGAACCGTGCCGCCAGAGGGCGAACCTGGTCGAGGATCGGGGCCAGGCGCTCGGGGATCACCCGACGAGGCTACGCGTCACTCGTCATGCGACCCGCACCCGGCGACGATCGGCAGATGGGTCAGACGAAGCGGCGACGAAGCGCCAGCATCGCGAGCGCACCGACGCCCAGCCCGGCGGCGACCCCGGCGGGGTTCGTCCCGCCCGTGCGGGGCAGCGGATCCGACTGCGGGGCCGCGGCCGTGACCGAGTCGAGCACCGTGGGAGCCGGGGCGGCTGGCGCGCAACCGACGTTCGCGACCTCGGCGTGACCGAAGCGGCCCAGGACCAAGGGGGTCGCCTCCGCGCCGGTGCCCGCGGGGAGGAGCTTGACCACGAGGGCGTCGACCGCCGCGCCCGTCGGGGTGATCGTGAGCACGTTCACCTCGACCGTGACGAGCTGCGCCAGCGGCGAGGCGTTGATGCCCGCGGTGATCTCGTCGACCAAGTCGTTGATCGGGCCGCTCAGCGAGTCGTCGCCGGCGATCTGGAGGTTCACGACCTCCGACTCGGCCGAGTAGCTGACCTGACCGGCCGTGCACACCGCGACCGCCTCGGCCCGCAGCACGTCGGCATGGATCAGCGCTCCGCCCGGGATCGCCTCGTCGATCAGCACGTTCAAGCCCTCGATCTGACCGATCGCCCGGGCGTTGTACGGGCCCGCGAGGGTCTGGTCGGACTGCACGAGCTCGCTCGCGAGGTCGGAGGCCTCGTGCACCGCGCTGCGAGCGATGAGCGTGCCGCTCACGGCCAGCGGACTCGCCGGGATGTCGATGACGGTCTCGACGGTCTCCCCGGCCGCCGGCGCGGCGGTAGCAGCGACCGGCATCGGCGCGATCACATCGGTGCCGTTGGCGGCGACCTGTAACGCGAATGCCGACGCGCTCCCCGTGGCGACCGGGTCGGCAGCCGCCGACCCACCGCCGGCCCCTGCTCCGAGGATCGCCGCAATTGCGACGACCCCGACCACGCGGTGTCCACGAACAATGCCCATCTCGGCCTCCCAGCGCCCGTCGGAGGCGGTCTCGCCCCTCGATCACATTGAGGCGTCTGCTACCCGCCGTGGCCGATTGTATACCTCGACGGCTTTGGGTGTCTTGGGCGTCTCAGGCTGTCTCGGGCGTCTTGGTGGAGTCTGGGCGTCTTGCGGACGACGGCCTCAGCGCACCACGGCGGCCAGCATCACGTTGACCGAGGCGCCGCCGCAGGGGGCCTCCTCGATCCACACGCGGCCGCCGTGGAGCTCGGCAAACCACCGCACCACGGACAGCCCGACCCCGGTTCCGGCCAACGACCCCTCACCGGTGCGGAAGACGTCGAACACCACGCCACGGAGCTCCTCGGGCACGCCGGGGCCGTCGTCGTCCACGGTGAGCAGCACGCCTCCACCGTGGCGCGCGAGGTGCACCACGATGCGACCCGACTCACCCCCGTGGCGAGCCGCGTTGGCCAGCAGGTTCTCGAGGATCCGCTCGACGAGACCAGGGTCGAGGTCGGCCACCAGCGGCTCACCCTCCACCACGACCCGTTCTCCGAGATCGAGCGCCTGAACGGAGCCGCGCACGAGGTCGAGCACGTCGACGGGTTGGCGGATCGGCTCCACCGCGCCGCGAGAGAGCCGGTCAAGGTCGAGCAGGTCCCCGAGCTGTCGTTGCAGGCGCCTGGACATGTCCACGATCCGTTGGGCGTACTCGCGTCGCTCGCTCTCCGGGAGGTCCGCCGCACCCGCTCGCAGCAGCGACGCGAACCGTTCGATGACGAGCAACGGACTCCGCAGGTCGTGGGAGACCGTGCGGATGAAGACGTCCTTCTGGTCGTTCAGCTCCTGCAGCACCCGGGCGGCCTGGGTCTCGCGCTCGGCCACCTCGGCGAACGCCACCTCCGCCCGATGTCGATCGGTGAGGTCGATGACCACACCGGTGACACGATCGCCCATCGTGCCGTCTCGCTCGGCCCGCACCACGAGATGACGGAGATCGCCGTCCCGCCGTCGGGCGCGGTACGCAACTGACGCGTCGCCCCCGGCAGCCGCCACCCGCTCCAGCGCCTCGGCGACGCTGGCGGCGTCGTCTGGGTGCACGAGGCCGGTGTACCAGCTCGTCGTCAGCGACGACCGAGTCGGCGCAGCGCCGTAGAAGTCGTCGAGCTCCGAGGACCACACGACCTCGCCAGTGCGCGTGTCCCACGTCCAGGTGCCGACGTCGATCGGCCTCGTGGGCGAGGCAGGGTCGCCCACGTTCACCTGCGGCTGGCCGTCACCTTCACCGGGCGTCCGTCGCGATGGGTCCATGGGGAGGTGTCCTTGGCTGTGGCGATCCACCTGAGATCGCCGACGGTGGGCCTCCCCCACTCGAGATGCGTCACGGTGAAGGGTGTGGTCAGGATCGTTCTGGGGCTGGGGCTGGGGGAGGGTGCGGTGTCCCCTGTTGAATTCGCCCACCACCCCCGTGAGTCCTGCGTTGGTGAGGCGGCCGGCGGCCGCGAGACCGGCGCTATCGCGGGCCGGCGAGGCCAGCGTGATCGAGCGCGATCCGCAGGTCCTCGGCGTTCGAGGAGGCGGCCAGCGCATCGCGCATCGACACGTGACCCTCGCGAACGCGCTCCAGCAGCGCCTGGTCGAGCGACTGCATGCCGTGGTACTGACCCTCGGCGATCACCCGTTCCAGGTCAGCCGTGTTGCTCCCGTCGGCGATCGCGTCGACGGTCTTCGCGGTGCCGACGAGCACCTCAGCGGCCACGACGCGGCCCTTCCCGTCGGCGCGCTCGAGCAGACGCTGACAGGCGACCCCACGCAGGACGCTCACGAGCGACTGGCGGGCGTGCGCCTGTTCGGCCGCCGGGAAGAGCTCGACGAACCGGGTCACGGTGTCGACGGCCGTGGATGCGCGCATCGTCGAGATGACGAGGTGTCCGATCTCCGCCGCAGTGAGCGCCTGACGAGCGGTGGCAGCGTCGAGGAGCTCGCCCACGAAGATGACATCGGCGTCCTGGCGCAGGCCGCTGTGCAACGCCTCGGCGTAGCTGACCGTGTCGGTGCCCACCTCTCGTTGGGTCATGAGCGACCGCACATCCGGGTGGAGCACCTCGATCGGATCCTCGATGGTCAGGACGTGGCACGCTCGGTTGCGGTTGATGTGGTCGAGCACCGCCGCAACGGTGGTGGTCTTGCCCGAGCCCGGCGGACCGGTCACCAGCACCAAGCCGTGCTCCTCCTGGGCGAAGCGCTCCACCTGGAGCGGCAACCCGAGCTCCTCGAGCCGGGGGATCTCCGGTGGCACCCGCCGAACGGCCATCGCGAGGGAGCCGCGCTGGCGATGGACCGCCACGCGGAAGCGCCCGACGCCAGGAACGCTCCACCCGCAGCTCGTCTCCCCGGTTGCCTCGAGATCGGCCCGGTGGTCCTCGTCGAGCACACCGGCAGCGAGCGCCTCGACCACGCCCGGTCCGATCGGTTCGAACGGCGTCGGCCGCAGCTGGCCGTCGACGCGCACGTGGGGGGGCGAGCCGGGCTTGAGGTGGAGGTCGGATCCGCGGACCTCGTTCAGGTGCGCGAGGAGCTCGTTGAGCTGGCTCATGGCACAGGGCATCGGCAGAACCGCCGCGGAACTTCAGTGCCCCCCGAGATTGCGGTTCAGCCGGTGGTGAGCCGACGGTGCAGGTCCCCCGCCGCTCGCACCACATCGCGGCCCGGACCGCCGCCGGTCGGGCGCTCTTCGACGATGCGCACCCCGGCCAGCGCCCCGATGCAGGCCGCCGCACAGCGTGCGAGCGCGTCCAGGTCGTACCCCCCCTCGAGGAACCCGACCCGCCGCCCGGCGGGCACGAGGCTCGCCAGGTCGGCGGTGAGATCGGCGACGTCACCCGAGGACAGCCCCATGTCCGTCAGCGGGTCGGCGCGGTGCGCATCGAAGCCCGCGGAGATCAGGAGCCAGGTGGGCTCGAAGGCGGCAGCGAACGGCCGGAGCACCTCATCCACGCCCGCCCGGTACGAATCGCCCGTTGCCCCAGCCGGCAGCGGGAGGTTGATCGTCGTCCCGCGACCGTCGCCCTCGCCGATGTCGTGCAGACCACCGGTGCCTGGGTAGAGCGGAAACTGGTGGAACGATGCGTACGCGACGGTGGGGTGCGTCCAGAAGATGGCCTGGGTGCCGTTTCCGTGATGGGCGTCGTAGTCCACGATCAGGACGCGCTCCCCGCGTGCGGCGAGGGCGGCGGCGGTGACCGCGACGTTGTTGAAGAGGCAGAACCCCATCGCTCGGTCGGCGGTGGCGTGGTGCCCGGGGGGACGAACCGCACAGAACGCTGCCGGTGCCTCACCCGCGATGAGCACCTCGACGGCCGTCAGGCCCGCCCCCGCTGCGAGGAGGGCGGCGCCGAGCGACCGCGCGCTCATCGCGGTGTCGCCGTCGAGCCACCCGCCTCCCGCGGCGCTCACCTGCTCGATCCGCTCGATGTGGGCGGCCGTGTGGACACGCTCGACCTCGGCCCGGTCGGCGGGACGGGGCGCGACCAGCTCGATCGCCTCCGACAGGTCAGCGTGGCGCACGCCGTCGAGGACGGCCTGGAGGCGCTCGGGGCGCTCCGGATGACCACGCCCGGGATCGTGGTCGAGGTAGCGCTCGTGGGAGAGGAAGACGACAGCCACGACGTGTCGAGCGTATCGGCGACGGCGCTCCGCCCCCCGGACGCGCCGGCGCCAGAGCCCGCCCCAACTACCGTGGAGGTGCCATGAGCGCGCAGCGAAGCCTCACCCGGCGCGAGAGCGGACTCCGCATCGCCACGTGGCGAGGCGATGCGACAACGGCGTACCTCACCCCACGCGGGCGACCCACGGCCGCAGCGGTGGCTCGCTCGCTCGAGCGGCTCACCGAGGCCGGGTACCAGACCGCCCTCACTGCCGCGCTCGGCCCCGCGGACGCCGCGCCCTTCCTGGATGCCGGGTTCGCCGTCCATGAGCGTCTGCACCTTCTCGTCCGACCGGTGGGCGAGGCCCGCCAGCCACCAGGCGAGGGTCCCCTCCCGCGCCGAGGGCGACGCCAGGACCGAGCCGCGGTGCTGGAGGTCGACCACGCCGCGTTCCCACCGTTCTGGCGCCTCGACGCTGCGGCCCTCGACGACGCCCTCGCCGCCACCCCATCGTCACGGTTGCGCGTGATCGACCGCGCCAACGGCGGACCGTCGCTTGCGGGCTACGCGGTCACCGGGCGCGCGGGATCCCGCGGCTACCTGCAGCGACTCGCGGTCGACCCATCGCAGCAGCGCCAGGGCCTCGCTTCGCGCCTGGTCGCTGACGCGTTGCTCTGGCTGCGGCGATGGGGTGCGCACGAGGTGCTGGTGAACACCCAACAGGACAACGGCGCCGCGCTCTCCCTGTACGAGTCGCTCGGGTTCCGTCTGCAGCCTCATGGCCTCGCGGTCCTCCGCCGAGCAGTCGACGAGCCAGCGCGTTGACCCGCTGCACCTCGACAGCGCGGCGTGGCGCGCTGCTTGCCGTCCTCCCGCTGCTGCTCGTCATCACCCCGAGCCGAGTCGCCAACAGCGCTCCGGAGCCGACCAGGGCGGCTCCTGCGATCGAGCTGGTCTCGCAGACCCCGTCGGTGGCGCGGGGCGGGACCTTCGAGGTCCGCATGCGCCTGCCCGAGGCGCCCGCAGACGGCAACCTCGAGGTGCTCCTGCACGGGCGGGTGAGATCGCGCACCGAGCTGGCCACCTCGATCGAGGGCGTCGGGCTACGGAGCCAGGTCTACAACGTGACCACGCCGATCGCCTCCCTCGCGCCGAGCAGCGACGGCAGCCGAACGCTCAGGCTGTCCCTCGATCCCACCGCTCCCGGGGGTGTGGCCCTGACCACTGCCGGGGTGTACCCGTTGGTGATCGCGGTGCAGGACGCCAACGGCGGCTCGCTGGCGAGCCTGATCACGCATGTGCTGGTGCGGCCTGACTCATCGGACCAGTCCCCGCCGCTCGCGATCGCCGTGCTCGCCCGCCTCGATGCGCCGACGGCGCTCCAGCCCGACGGCTCGGTGCGGCTCTCGCAACGGTTGGTGCAGGGGGCGGCCAGCATCGCCAACGCGCTTGCCGCGAACGAGGTACCCGCCACGCTCGCCCTGCGGCCCGAGACCCTCGACGCACTCGCGGCCTCGGGTGACCCTGAGCGCTTGGCGGTGCTCGAGCAGCTCAAGGTCGCCGCCGCCGGGCGTTCCGTGCTGGCGCTCCCGTACGCCGACGTCTCGCCCGATGCGCTCGACGCGGCGGGGCTCGACGACGAGCTCGGGACCCAGCTCGACCAGGGGCGGGAGACCCTGGCGCGCGCGCTCGGCGTCGAGCCGACGGGTACGACGTGGCTCGCCGGTCCTGACTTGGACCTACCCGGCGCAGCCGCTCTGCACGACCTCGGCATGACCCACGTCGTCGTCGACCCCGACCAGATGCAGGCGTTGCGAGCGGGCGTGTTGTCGCTGTCGCTGGCGCAACCGTTCCTCGTCGGCTCGGACCGGCAGCCGTTGATGGATGCGATGGCCCTGGATCCCCTGGTGACCGACCGCATCGGCACGCCGGCATCGCCGGGCCTGGAGGTGAGCAGACTGCTGGCTGAGCTCGCGATGCTGTGGTTCGAGCAGCCCGGGATCGCCCGCGGCGTGGTCGTGCCGGTCGACCCATCCGTGCGCGGCGATGTCGTCCAGGGACTGCTCGCGGGCATCGACGGAGGCATGTTCCGCGCCATCCACCTTGATGACGTGTTCGACTCGGCGTCCCCGTTGCGCCAGCCCGGTGGCGCCCGCGTCGACCGGGCGCTTCGTCCGGCGCGCCCGCTCACCATCACGCGCCGCGTGGCTGCCGAGCTGCAGGCCGCAAGGTCGCTGCTGTCCAGCTTTGGCACCATCGTCGGCGCCGACCACCCGCTCCGGGCCGTGGTCGACGCCCATGTCCTCGTCGCGCTGGCCACGGACCTCACGACCGACCAGCGGCTGGCCCACGCAGAGGCAGCGCGCTCCACGGTCGCGTCGGTCACCGGCGCGATCAGCGCCCCCGGACGCGAGTCGATCACCCTCACCGCCCGCGAGGGCACCGTGCCGATCACGCTCGAGAACAGCTCTGGCGTTCCGGCGAACGTGATCGTCCGCCTGCGGAGCACCAAGCTCGAGTTCCCCGACGGCGACACGCTGACGGTGACGCTCACCGACCCCACGACGCGCCTCAACATCCCCGTACGAGCCCGCGCGTCGGGGACCTTTCCCTTGCGCGTGTCGGTCACCTCGCCCGACGGGCTGCTGACCCTGGCGGCGGTGGACTACTCGGTGCAGTCCACCGCGGTGTCCGGCGTGGGGCTGGTGCTGTCGCTCGGCGCCGCCGTGTTCCTCATGATCTGGTGGGCACGCCACTGGCGTCGCACCCGTCGCAGCGAGAAGCTCGTCGCATCGGCGCACCCGCCCACCGGCCCACCTGAGGACGACTCGCTCCCCCAGCCGCGGTGAGCCCGGACGCCATCTGACGCACTCGCGATCGGTTGCTTGACACGGCGCTAGGTTCGGCGCGCACGCAACGAGTCCGGGAGCACAACGAGCATGGCCGTCCGCATCGTCACCGACAGCAGCTGCGACCTCACCGACGAGGAGGTCGCCAAGTACGGCATCGAGGTGGTGCCGCTCACGATCCGCTTTGGGGACGAGGAGCTCGAGGACCGCACTGAGCTGTCTGCCTCGGCCTTCTACGACAAGCTCGCGTCGTCGGCCGTGCTCCCGGAGACAGCCGCGCCGGCACCTGGCAAGTTCGAAGCTGCGTTCCGCCGCCAGCAAGCGGCCGGCGCGGACGCGGTGGTGTGCATCAACCTCTCGAGCGGGCTGTCCGCCACGATGCAGTCGGCGCAGAATGCCGCCCAGGCAGTCGGTGACGACCTCACCGTAGCGGTCGTCGACTCGCGCTCGATCACGTCCGGCCTCGGCACGCAGGTGCTCCTCGCCGCAGAGGCCGCGGCCGACGGCGCATCGGTCGACGAGGTCGTCGCGCTCGTGAACCAGGTGGCGGCCCGAACTCATGTGGTGGGTGCCCTCGACACACTCGACAACCTCAAGAAGGGCGGGCGCATCGGTGGCGCGCAGGCGCTGCTCGGCTCGTTGCTGTCCATCAAGCCGATCGTCGACATCTCGACGGGCACGGTGGAGGAGGCTGGCAAGGCGCGCACCCGCAAACGCGCCCTCGAGTCGCTGCGCGACACAGTCGTGGCAGCGGGGAAGATCGAGCACCTCTGCGTCACGCACGGGTTCGCTCCCGACCTCGACCAGATGCTCGACCTGCTCGCGCCGCACCACCCCCGCGAAGCCATCCGCATCGGTCACATCGGTCCCGTGATCGGCACGCACGGCGGGCCGCGGGTCATGGGCGTGACCTGGCTCGACCCTGCCTGACCGGGGCGCGGCCGCCGACGGCTCACCGCGCCGCCACAGGTAGCGTTGGCCCGCTGTGCCGCCCACCACCCCGCCTGATGGTGCTCCCGTGACCGAACCCCGACCGCCCGTGGAGGGCGGCCGCATGCTCGCGGGCCGCTACCGCCTCGGGTCACTGATCGCATCGGGCGGGATGGCGCAGGTCTGGGAGGGGACCGACGAGGTGCTCCGCCGGCAGGTGGCGGTCAAGCTGCTGCACCCCCACCTCGCGGCCGATGCCACCTTCGTGGCGCGGTTCCGTCAGGAGGCGGTGGCCGCCGCACGGCTGGCGCACCCCGGGATCGTGGCCATCTACGACACGTGCGCTGACGGCGGGGTCGAGGCGATCGTCATGGAGCTCGTCTCAGGACCCACGTTGCGCCAGCGTCTCGACGATCCCACGCCGATCGACCCGTGGCAGGCCGCCGGTCTGGCCGCGCAGGTCGCCGAGGCGCTCGACGCCGCCCACCGCGCGGGCCTGGTCCACCGTGACATCAAGCCCGCCAACGTGCTGCTGTGCGGAGACGGCCGCGTCAAGGTGGCCGACTTCGGGATCGCGAAGGCCATCGCAGAGGCGGACCTCACGCAACCAGGGCTGATGGTGGGCACCGCGAAGTACCTCGCGCCTGAGCAGGTGCGCGGCGAGGCGGTCGACCCCCGCACCGACATCTACAGCCACGGGATCGTGCTCTACGAGATGCTCTGCGGTCGGCCGCCGTTCGCCGCCGACACCGACGCTGCCACCGCACTCGCGCGCCTGCACCAGGAGCCGCTTCGTCCGCGGCAGGTCCGGGCCGGCGTGCCGAAGTCGCTGGAGGACGTCGTCTGCCGCGCGATGGCCCGTGAGGTCGCCGACCGCTTCGACTCGGCGGCCGACCTTCGGGCCGCGCTCCTCGAGGCCGGCGCCACGCCCTCGCCCGCCTCCGACCTCACCGCCACCACGCTCGGCGTGCTGCCCACCCCCGCGCCTGCGCCGCCCGCAGGTGTCGGTGCCGCGGTGGCGTCCGCACCCCGTTCAGCCCCAGGGCCGTCGTTCCGCCAGACCGAGCGCAGCTGGCTCGTCCCGACGGCCGTGGTCGTCGTGGTGGCGCTGTCGCTGGGCATCGCCGGGCTGCTGCTCGGGCGGAGTGGGGCCGGCGACTTGTTCGACGGCGTGCGCGACGCCATCGGCGGCGGGGGCCGCGAGGCCAAGGCAGTCGAGCTCACCGGCGCAGCCGCGTTCGACCCCGTCGACCCCGAGGGAGACGGGGGGGACGGCCGCGAGAACAACGCGCTGGCCGACGCTGTCCGCGACGGCAACCTCAGCACGGCCTGGCGCACGGAGGGCTACAACGACCGGGACATCACCCGTCTCAAGCCAGGCGTCGGGATCGTGGTCACGGTGGCTGCCGCGTTGGAGCTCGTCACCCTCGAGGTCGACAGCCCCACCAACGGCTGGCGTGCGCTGATCTACGTGCGGGATGCCCCCGCCGACTCGATTGCGGGCTGGGGAGAACCGGTGGCCACCACCGACGGCCTCCCGCCTGGCACGAACAAGATCGCGCTGGACGGGGCGCGGGGTGCGGCGGTGCTCATCTGGATCATCGACCGTGGCGACGGTCCGGGGCGCGCCGCGGCAGAGATCCAAGAGGTCCGGCTCCTGGGCCGCTGAGCGGCCACGACGCGGGGTGGCCCCGCTGCCGCGCCGCGAGCCGTCAGGGAACCGAGCACTAGCCTCGTTCCATCCGACCTGAGCTTGACGACCGGGCGCTGGTCAGCGCCGCCCAGGGCGGCGATCGAACCGCCCTCGACGCCCTCTTGCGGCGCCACCACGATCGCCTCTACGCCCTATGCCGACGCCTCACCGGCAACGACGCCGACGCCCTCGACGCCACGCAGGAGGCGCTGATCTCCATCGCTCGTGGCCTCGGCCGCTTTGATGGGCGATCTGCCTTCTCCACGTGGTCCTACCGCGTCGCCACCAACGCGTGCCTCGACGAGCTGCGGCGCCGACGCCGTCGGCCCCTCCCCGGTCTGCCTGACGACCCCGGCGCGGGCCGCCCCCACGGTGCCGCTCGCCACGACGAGGCGGACCGCGTCGACGGGATCGCCGATCGTCTCGTCATCGATGACGCGCTGAGCCGGGTACCCGACGAGTTCCGGGTGCCGGTGGTGCTGCGCGACCTCTGCGATCTCGACTACGCGACGATCTCCGAGGTGCTCGACATCCCGCCTGGAACCGTGCGCTCGCGCATCGCTCGGGGACGCGCACAGCTCGCGGGGCTGCTCGACCCGCGGAACCAACCCTCTGGCGTCGAACGTCCAACACCACGTAGCCCCAGCGCGCCTCCCCCATCCGGAAGCTTGTCATGACCGACCACCACGACCCCCTCGACGAGCTCGCGTCGGCGCACCTCGACGGCGAGACGACCAGCGAGGAAGCTGCCCTCCTCGCTGCTGACCCCGACCACGCCGCCCGGATGGCACGGCTGGTCGCCGCGAGGGACGCCGTGCGGGCTCCCATCCCGGCAGCGCCGGCCCACGCGCGCGACCGGGCCATCGCGGCGGCGCTGACCGCCGCCGACGAGCTGACCTCCCCCGCAGGCGGCCACGCCGACACCCCCCTCCCGCTCGCTGCCCCTCTCGCGCCGCGGCGCGGGACACGTCGAGCGCTCCAGCTCGCCGGCATCGCAGCTGCGGTCGCCCTCCTCGCCTTGGCTGTGCCGCTGCTCGGTTCGCTCGACTCGGGCTCGACCGATCGCGTCGCGGCCCCACCCGAGCCGCAATCCCTCGATGCATCCAAGGGTGCCGCAGCTTCCGACTCGGCAGCGGGGTTCGGCGCGTCCGAACAGGCGACGGCGGGCGCCACCCTGTCGGACGACCTCGGGTCCTTCGATGACCTGCCCGGGCTCACCGAGGCGGTGCGCGGTCGTCTGTCGTCCCCAGCGTCCGACTCGGAGGCCAGCGCGTCGACCCGAGCCGCAGGAGCATCCTCCAGCTGCTCGGCTGAGCCCGACGCCGGCGGCAGGGTGATCTACGCCGCGCTGGCCGTCTACGAGGGACGCAACGTCGTCGTGTTCGTCCGTGAGGACCCCGACGGCGGTCGAACCCTCGTCGTGCTCGATCGCACCGACTGCAGCGAGCTCGCCGGCGGCAAGCTCTAGCGGCGCAGCCGGGTCAGGTCGAGCGACCGGCCGGCGGCGACCGCAGCCGCGAGTGCCGCGGCCACCCAGACCAGCTGCTTCACCGGCTCGACCCCCTCGCTGGAGTCGATCCAACCCGCCCACGCGATCCCACCGAAGGCCAGGACTGCACAGACCGCTGCCACCGAGACAGATCTCAGGCGCCCGACGCCCGTCACGACCTCGCCGATCGCGAGGCCGAACAGCGGGCCGGCGACGAAGGGCAGCATGCCCACGAACTCGTACTCGCCGAGGATGAGGGCCCCGAGCGCCGCGACCCCCGCGCCGCACAGCACTCCGAACGCAGCTCGTAGGGCGGTCACGGGCGGTCACGGTACCGGGCCCGCGACCGCGCTCACGCGCACGCTCTATCCTCTCGCCATGTCTACCGGTTCGTCCCCCCGCCCCGCCTCGCCGTCGGGCGTCTCGCCCGCCTCGAGCGACTGGCCCGCCCAGGCTGCCGACACGATCGAACGGGTGGTCGGCTCGGTGCGGGACAAGACGACCGGGCCGGCGATCACGCTCGCGCGCGGGATCGTCTATGGCACGTTCGCCCTCGTGGTCGGCACGATCGTTGCCGTCCTGCTTGCCATCTCCTTCGTGCGGATCGTCAACGTGTACCTCCCCGACGCCTGGGTGGGCGAGGACCACACCTGGGCGGCACACCTGGTCGTGGGCGCGGTGTTCAGCGCGCTGGGCATGGCGCTGTGGTCCCGGCGCTCGCGCCGACCCGAGCACGACTGACCGGCTGGCCGGAATACCCCACCGGGCCGTGCCGTTCAGGAGTCCATCCCCCTGCGAGAGGCAGCCATGAGCAACCCCACCACGTCAGATGTCCGCGATGTCGTGATCGTCGGTTCCGGACCAGCTGGGCTCACCGCAGCGGTGTACGCCGCCCGGGCGAACCTGGCCCCACTCGTCATCGAGGGCGAGCCGTCGTCGACCTCCGACCAGCCGGGGGGGCAGCTCATGCTCACCACCGAGGTCGAGAACTTCCCCGGGTTCCCGGAGGGGATCATGGGTCCGGAGCTCATGCTGCGCTTTCGTGAGCAGGCTCTGCGCTTCGGGGCCGACATCCGAACCGAGAAGGTCAGCCGGGTCGACCTGTCCGCTCGACCGTTCGGCGTGTGGGTCGGCGACCCGGACGCGGCGGAGCCCACCTACCTGGCTCGCGCGCTGATCGTGTCCACGGGCGCCCAGTCGCTGATGCTCGGCCTCCCCGACGAGGGTCGCTTGATCGGCCACGGCGTGTCGACCTGTGCCACCTGCGACGGCTTCTTCTTCCGCGACCACGAGATCGCCGTGGT
>JBQTKH010000218.1:0-28908 GCA_052386335.1 Microthrixaceae bacterium | reverse complement strand
GCTCTTGCGCTCGGGGCCGGCCATCACGCGGTCAATGGCCTCTTCGAGCTGGTGGGTGCCGATGAGCTTGAGGTCGTGGCGGGCCGAGAGCAGCGCGGCCTCGTTCATGAGGTTGGCCAGATCGGCGCCGGACATCCCGGGCGTTCGTGGGGCGACCACTGCGAGGTCGACGTCGGGTGCCATGCGCTTGGACTTCGCGTGCACGCGCAGGATGGCCTCGCGCTCGCTGAGCTCCGGGAGCGGCACGACCACCTGACGGTCGAAGCGTCCCGGTCGGAGGAGGGCGGGGTCGAGGATGTCGGGCCGGTTGGTGGCGGCCATCATCACGATGCCCTCGGTGGCCTCGAAGCCGTCCATCTCGGAGAGCATCTGGTTGAGGGTCTGCTCCCGCTCGTCGTGACCCCCGCCGAGGCCGGCGCCGCGCTTGCGGCCGATCGAGTCGAGCTCGTCGACGAAGATGATCGCCCGGCCCATCTTCTTGGCGGTGGCGAACAGATCGCGCACCCGGCTGGCCCCAACGCCGACGAACATCTCCATGAAGTCAGAGCCGGTGACGGAGAGGAACGGCACGCCCGCCTCACCGGCCACGGCGCGGGCGATGAGCGTCTTGCCCGTCCCGGGCGGCCCGACCAGCAGCACGCCCTTGGGGATGCGAGCACCGATCTCGCGGAACCGCTCCGGCGTCTTCAGGAAGTCGACCACCTCGGTGATGTCCTGCTTCACCCCGTCGTAGCCGGCCACGTCGGCGAAGGTGGTGCCGGGCCGCTCTGTCGAGTAGGTCTTCGCCCGGGAGCGCCCGATGGACATGATGCCGCCCATCTGGCTCTGCGCTCGACGCTGCATGAACCAGAAGAAGGCAACGAAGATCGCCACCGGGATCAAGAACGGGAGCAGGCTCGCCAGCAGGCCCGGCTGCGAGGTGCTGTAGACGACGGTGACGTCCTGCTCGCGCAGCACCGCCGCGTCTTCGGCCGGGATCCCGCCGTCGAGGGGGCCAGTGGTGCGGAACGGCGATCCGTCCTGGAGCTCACCCGTGATCGTGCCGTTGGTGTTCTCGACCTTGACGCTGTCGACCTTGCCGGCGCGCACCTCGGTCATGAACTCGGAGTACGAGACCTTCTCCTTCTTCGGGCTGGCTGCGAGGCTCGAGGACAGCACGATGACGAGCGTGAGGCCGAGCAGGACGTACAGGCCCCACTTCGGCATGCCCTGGCCGCCCAGGAAGCGGTTGGAGCCGCGAGCGTCGCGCGGGGGCGGAGGCGGAGGCGGGGGCAGACCCTCGGGGCTCATCGCGCCAGGATACGGGTCCATCTGCCGGAACGGGGGCCATGACCGGCGGCGGGGGCATCCGCGGCGGGTCAGGTCGCCGTGGATACCGTCTGGCCATGAGCAGCCGTACGTGCGCCAAGCCGGGATGCAATGCCGGTGCCACCGCCACCCTCACCTATGACTACTCGGCTCGAACCGCCTGGGTGGAGCTCCTCGACCGCGAGGCGCATCCGATGGCCTACGACCTCTGCACCGACCACGCCGATGCGCTCAAGGTGCCCAACGGGTGGGCCCTGGCCGACCGGCGGGTGCGCTATCCCGCCGCGCTGTCCCACGCCCTCGCTTCCTGACGCGAGGTCGGGTGCTGGCGCAAGGCGCGCCGCCATTAGCCTGCCCGGGTGATCGAGGCCGCCTCCCCGCTCGCTGACGACGCCACCCGCCCCCGTCGTTGGGGGCTGGGCGATGTCGTGCTGGGCTTTCTCATCGGCCTCGTGGCGTCCCAGCTCGTGCTCGCGGCGATCCTCGCCGCCACGGACCGGTCGATCGATCAGGTCGACGAGCTGCCGTTGTCGCTCGTGGCGGTCGCGCAGCTTGGACTCTGGGTCGGCCTGCTCGGTGCGCCGCTCCTCGCCACCCGGTTGAAGGGCAACGGCCTCGTCGCCGACCTGCACCTGCGCGCCCGAGTCGGCGACCTGTGGCAGGGTGGCATCGCCGGGGTGCTGCTCCAGCTCGTTGCGCTCCCGTTGCTGTACTGGCCGCTCCTCGAGCTGCTCGGCAAGGACCCCTCCGACCTCGACGGCCCTGCCCGGGAGCTCATCGATCGCGCCGATGGCGCGCTCGGGGTGATCCTGCTGGTGCTCATCGTGGGCATCGGGGCGCCGATCGTGGAGGAGATCTTCTACCGGGGTCTCTTCCAGCGGGCCCTCCTGAAGCGGGGCCTGCCTCCAGCGGCCGCCATCGCCATCAACGCCACGGTGTTCGGACTCAGCCACGGGCAGCTCCTCCAGCTC
Organism: Microthrixaceae bacterium; assembly: GCA_052386335.1. Lineage (GTDB taxonomy): Bacteria > Actinomycetota > Acidimicrobiia > Acidimicrobiales > VFJN01 > VFJN01. The sequence goes on along the minus strand of JBQTKH010000218.1, from coordinate 26,629 downwards.
CCCGCCCTGGTGCTCTTCGGGGCGGCTGCGGGCACGCTCGCGCACCGATCAGGTCGTCTCGGTCCCGCGATCACCGCGCACGTGGCGTTCAACATGGTCACCGTCGTCGGCCTCCTCACGATCGGGTGACGGCCGCGGGACGTCACGGGATGGAACGATGAGCGTCGCCATGGACCGACCGAGCGCCAGCGCCACCCTGCCGATGGTCGACGAGGGTGACCACGACGACGACGGCATGCTGCCGGTCGATCCGGCCGAGCGAGCGCGTCGCGAGCGCCTCGTGCGCACCGGGATCGATGCGGCTGTCGTCGCGATCTGCACCGTGTTCGTCTTCGCCAGCCTGCATCCGCGCCATCTGCTCTCGAGCGCGGTGCCGGCGGGCGGCGACATGGGGGCGCACGTCTGGGGTCCCGCCTACCTCCGCGACCACCTGCTGCCGGACTGGCGAGTGTCGGGTTGGACTCCCGACTGGTACGCCGGCTTCCCCGCATACCAGTTCTACATGGTGGTCCCGTCGCTCCTGATCGTGGTGCTGGACGTCGGCCTGTTCGGCGGCTGGACGATGATCATCCCCTTGCTGGCTTCCGGAGCCATCCTGCTGCGGGCGCGGCGGGTGACGGAGGGTTGGCCACGGCGGGGGCTCATCGCGGTCGCATGCGTGGTCGGCCTGTTCGGCGTCGAGCTCCCCTACGGCACCGCGTTCAAGCTGGTGACCATCCTTGGGCTGCTCACCTTGCCGGTGGCCGCCTACACCTTCGGCCGGCTGGCCGACCTCTCGTTTCCCGGGCCCGCCCTGCTGGCCGTTGCGACCGTCCCGTTCCTCTTCGATCGCAACTTCACGATCTACGGCGGAAACGTCGCATCGACCCTGGCGGGCGAGTTCGCCTTCTCGATCAGCCTGTCGTTGTGCGTCGTGTACCTCGGCGTGGTGGTGCGAGGTGTGCGCACGGGCCGCCACCGGGCCCTCGCGGCGGTCTTGCTCGCCTTCACTGGTCTGTGCCACCTCATCCCGGCGTTCTACGCGCTCGCCGGCACCGTGGTGATCGTCGCGCTGAGCCGTCCGACGGTGCGCACGCTGCGATGGCTGGGAACGGTCATGCCGGTGGCCGCCATGATCTCGTCGTTCTGGGTGCTGCCGTTCTTCTGGCAGCGCGACTACGTCAACGACATGGGGTGGGAGAAGATCCCGTACCTCAGCGCCGCGAACGACTTCGGCTCGCTCCGCCAGACGCTGTTCACCTTCGACTGGTCCGGCGAGACCTACTGGAAGTACCTCGTCCCCCGTCGACCGGACATGGTGCAGGACCTTCGCTGGGTGCTCGCGTTCGCGCTGATCGGCCTCGTGCTGTCCCTGGCCTTCCGGGTGCGTCTCGGTGCCATCTTGGCGGGGTTCGTGCTGCTCTCCGCGGTGGCGTTCGTCGTCGCGCCGCAGGGCCGTCTGTGGAACGCGCGGCTGTTGCCCTTCTACTACCTCAGCCTCTACCTCCTTGCTGCCATCGGTGTTGCCGAGGTCGCCCGCACCGTGGCGGCGCTGACCTCCCCCGATCCCGAGCGCCCGAGCATCGTCGTTCCCTCGATCGGTGCGGTGGGTGCGCTGCTCATCAGCCTCGTGCTCGTCGGCTTGCCGCTGCGGAGCCTTCCCCTCGGTGCCCATCGGGCTGACGGCAGCTACTCCTTCCTCGGCTTCGAGAGCAGCCCTGCGGACGCGAGCTTTGTGAGCTCGTGGGCCCGCTGGAACTTCACCGGCTACGTGGGGAAGGACTCCTACGCCGAGTACCGCGACCTCGTCCGCACGATGGAGCGGGTGGGGCGCGACCACGGCTGCGGCCGATCGATGTGGGAGTACGAGAAGGAGCTGAACCGCTATGGCACCCCGATGGCGCTCATGCTCCTCCCGCACTGGACCGACGGCTGCATCGGATCGATGGAGGGCCTCTTCTTCGAGGCCTCGGCGACCACCCCGTTCCACTTCCTCAACCAGGTCGAGCTCAGCGCGGCGCCGAGCGCAGCACAGCGCGACTTGCCCTACGACGGGTTCAACATCGACGACGGTGTCTCGCACCTCCAGCTCATGGGGGTGCGCTACTACCTCTCCACGTCCGTGCAGGCCACGACCGCGGCCCGGGCCCATCCCGATCTCACCGAGATCGCCACATCGGGCCCGTGGGTGATCTTCGAGGTCGCCGACAGCGACCTCGTCGAGAGCCTCGCCAACGAGCCGGCGGTGCTCGACGGGGTCGACGACGCACAGGGTGAGTGGATCTGCGGCGCCAAGGATGACAACGGCCGCTGCGCGGGCCCCGCGGTCGCGTGGTTCAATGATCGGTCGAGGCAGCAGGTTATGCTAGCGTCGAGCGGCCCGGCGAGCTGGCCGCGCGTCGACCCCGACGACCCTGAGCCCCGGGTGCGCCCGAGCGCCCGCGCCCTTGTGAGCGACGTCTCCAGTGGGACCGACCGCATCGCCTTCGACGTCGATCGGCCGGGCACGCCCGTCCTCGTCAAGGCCTCGTACTTCCCCAACTGGCGCGCGACCGGCGCCGAGGGGCCCTACCGCGTGGCACCGAACCTGATGGTGGTGGTGCCGACGGCCGAGCACGTGGAGCTCACCTACGGGCGGGAGCCGGTCGAGTGGGTCGGCTACGCCCTCACGATCCTTGGCATCGGGTGCGCGCTGCTCCTCGCGCGGCGCTCGCCCGTACCGGAGTGAGCTCCCGCCTCCGACGCCTCGCGCTGCTGGCCGTGGTGCCCACCGTCGTCGACGTCAGTCTGTTCGTCCTGCTCCGTCGTGAGGCGGGGTGGGTGCTCGTCGCCGCAGACGCGACGGCGATCACCGTGGCTTCTGTGCTCTCCTACGGCCTCCACCGCCTCGTCACCTTCCGGAGCGACCCCTACGTGCGCTGGGTGCGCATGCCGATGGCGTTCGTGGCCGTCGCGGGGTTGGCGGGGCTCGTCGACGTCGTGGTGCTGCGGGGGCTCTACGCCGCTCACGGGTTCAATTCATCGGGCGGTCTCGCGGCCGCGAAGATCGCGGCGCTCTCGAGCGCCGCGGTGGTGCGCTTGGTCCTGTATCGGGCGGTGCTGCTCAGCGCCGTCCGTCGCGCCATCCACGAACGGACGCCTCGTCCTGACCCACCAGGATCGGTCCGGGCGAGCGTCGTGGTCCCCGCGTTCAACGAGGTCGAGCGGATCACGGCGACCGTGCCGCGCATTCGGGAGGCGCTGGCTGCCGAGGCGAGCGACGGCGGCGTCGAGATCATCGTGGTGGACGACGGCTCCGACGATGGCACCGCCGATGCTGCGCTTGCGGCCGGTGCGGATCAGGTCGTGGTGCTCCCGGTGAACCGCGGCAAGGGCGCCGCGGTACGGGCCGGCGTGTCCGCCGCGCGGGGTCGGACGATCGCGTTCACGGATGCGGATCTGTCCTACTCGCCAGACCAGGTCAAGGCGGTCATCGCCGAGGTGGAGGCCGGTTGGGACGTGGCCGTGGGCAGCCGCCGCCACCCCGAGGCCACGACGGTACGCAGTGCCGGGACCGTGCGGGAGCTGGGGAGTCGAGCCATCAACCTCGTCGCCATGGGGGTGCTGCTGAGCCACCCGCGGGACACGCAGTGCGGTCTCAAGGCCTTTCGGTCCGACGTGGCGGCGCTGGTGTTCGGCCTGGGACGCCTCGACGGGTTTGCCTTCGACATCGAGGTGCTCCACCTCGTCGAGCGCTACGAGCTGAGCCTGGTCGAGGTTCCGGTTCGACTGACGAGCACCGAGGGCTCGACGGTGCGTGCCCTCGCGGACGGCATGCGCCTGCTGCGAGACCTGTGGCGCATCCGGCACTGGTCCGCAGCTGGTGCCTACGAGGTGGACGGTCTGCCACACGCGGTGTCGTGGGGGCGGGCTCGGGTCGATCAGTAGTGTGTTGCCCCTGATGGCTGACCTCGACTCGATCTTCAAGGCATACGACATCCGAGGGATCACGCCAGATCAGCTCGACGACCCCACGGCGGAGGCCATTGGCGCGGCGTTCGCGCGGTTCGTCGCCGGTCAGGTCGGTGGGGCCAAGCGGGTCCTCGTCGCTCGAGACATGCGCGAGTCCGGCGTCGGCCTCTCCGCAGCGTTCGCGGCGGGGGTGCAGGGTCAGGGTCTCGACGTCGTCGACCTGGGGCTCGCCTCGACCGACCTGCTCTACTTCGCGTCTGGGAAGCTCGATGCTCCCGGGATGATGCTGACGGCCTCGCACAACCCCGCCCAGTACAACGGGATGAAGATGTGCCTCCCCGGAGCCCGCCCCATCGGCGAGGAGTCGGGGCTCATCGAGATCAAGGACATGGCTGCCGCCGGTCTGCCTCGGGTCGACGGACCGAGCGGGGGCTACGAGCGCCTCGACCTGCTGCGCGACTTCGCGTCGCACGTGCGCTCCTTCGTGGACACCGCTGCCCTGCGCCCCCTCAAGGTTGTGGCCGACACCGCCAACGGCATGGGTGGGCTCGTCGTTCCGGTCGTGTTCGAGGGCCTGCCCATCGCGCTGGAGATCATGTACGGCGAGCTCGACGGCAGCTTCCCCAACCATCCGGCCGATCCGATCCAGCCCGAGAACCTCGTCGATCTGCAGGCCCGCGTGCTCGACACCGGCGCCGATGTGGGCCTTGCCTTTGACGGCGACGCCGACCGCGTGTTCCTCGTCGACAACGAGGGCCAGCTGCTGTCTGGCTCGCTCACCACGGCGATCGTCGCCGCGGGCATCCTCGACAAGCACCCAGGCGCCACGATCCTGCACAACTGCATCTGCTCGAAGACCGTCCCCGAGGTGGTCCGCGAGCGCGGCGGCATCCCCATTCGAACCCGGGTGGGCCACAGCTTCATCAAGGCGGTGATGGCAGACACCGGCGCCGCCTTCGGTGGCGAGCACTCGGCTCACTACTACTTTGCCGACAACTGGCGCGCCGATTCGGGCTGCATCGCCGCCCTCCTCGTGCTCGAGCAGCTGTCGAAGGCCGGCGTGTCGCTGGCCGAGCTCCGCAAGCCATTCGACCGCTATGCCGCATCTGGCGAGATCAACGCGACGGTCAGCGACCCGCTCGCGGTCATCGAGGCGGTGGCCGGGGCCTATCCCGTCGGGGCCCAGGATCGGCTCGACGGGCTGACGGTCGACATGGGGGAGTGGTGGTTCAACCTCCGCGCCTCCAACACCGAACCGTTGCTCCGACTGAACCTCGAGGCTCCCGATCGGGCATCCTGTGACACCCGCGTTCGCGAGGTCCGGGCGCTCATCGACGCCGCCGGCTGACCTCCATCCCTTCCCCTAGGAGAACCTTCCATGGCCCTCGACCCCCAGCTCCTCGAGATCCTCGCCTGTCCTGAGGACAAGGGCGCCCTGCTCTACTTCGAGGACGAGGACGCGCTGTACAACCCCCGTCTCAAGCGGCGCTACGCGATTCGCGATGACATCCCGATCATGCTCATCGACGAGGCCGAGACCGTCACCGATGACGAGCACGAGCGGCTCTTGGCGAAGGCGGATGCGCAGGGCATCTCGCCGACCTTCGGTTAGATGAGCGGCATCCTCGACTCGGTCGGCATGTTCGACCTTGCCGCCGCGTTGCCGGAGCAGGTCGCGGCCGCCGCGCTGCTCGCGGCTCAGATCGAAGGTGCGCTGCCCGATCACGACGACATCGAGAACGTCCTCGTGCTCGGCATGGGTGGCAGTGGCATCGCGGGGGACATCGTGGCTGCGGTGGCGGGGCCCTTCATGCCGGTCCCCATCAACGTCGTGAAGGGCTACGAGGCACCGTCGTTCGTCGGGCCCGGCACCCTGTGCTTCGCGGTGTCGTACTCCGGCAACACCGAGGAGACCGTCGAGGCCACCCAGGCCGTCGTCGCGGTGGGTGCGGAGCTCGTGGTGCTGTCGATGGGCGGAGCGCTCGGTGATCTGGCGGCGTCGATCGGGGCACCGCACCTCGTACTGCCTGACATCCCGATGCCGCGCGCTGGCGTCGGTGCGGTGAGCATCCCCATCCTGGGCGCGCTCGAGCAGGTGGGCCTGTTCCCGGGAGCGAGCCAGTACATCGGCGATGCCGTCAGCCAGCTGCGGCGTCGACGCGACGCGCTCATCCAGGACGGCAGCTCGGCCCAGACCCTCGCGCGTGAGATCGGCCGCACGATCCCCGTTGCCTACGGCGGCGATGCCATCGGTGCGGTGGCGTCCTACCGGTTCAAGTGCCAGGTCAACGAGAACGCCAAGTGCCCGGCGTTCTCCGGATCCCTGCCGGAGATGTGCCACAACGAGATCTGCGGCTGGGGCCAGCACGGCGATGTCACGCGGCAGGTGATGACCGTCGTCAACTTCCGCCACGACTTCGAGCACCCTCAGGTCACCCGCCGGTTCGAGCTCACCTACGACGTGATCGACGAGGTCGTCCACACCGTGCTCGAGGTGCAGGCCGAGGGCGAAGGCGCGTTGGCCCAGCTGTTCGACCTCATCATCCAGGGCGACTTCGTCAGCCTCCACATGGCGGTCGAGGCCGGTGTCGATCCGGGGCCGATCCCGGTGCTGCTCGACCTCAAGGAAGCGTTGGCTCGATAGGCTGCGCGGGAGACATCGGGCTACGATCGTTTCCCCGGGCTGATCAGGGTGCTGCCTGCTGCAGCCAGCCCTCCCCACCCATCACCGCACGTTTCCCGCTTCGGCGCGCGTGCACGGAGGAACCATGACCACAACCCCTGATCAGGACTTCAAGGTTGCCGATCTCGGCCTCGCCCCCTGGGGCCGCAAGGAGATCGAGCTCGCCGAGGTGGAGATGCCCGGCCTCATGGCGCTGCGGGCCGAGTTCACCGACAGCCAGCCCCTCAAGGGCGCCCGCATCACGGGCTCGCTCCACATGACGATCCAGACAGCCGTGCTCATCGAGACGCTCACCGCGCTCGGCGCTCAGGTGCGCTGGGTCAGCTGCAACATCTTCTCGACGCAGGACCACGCCGCAGCGGCCGTGGCCGTCGGCCCCGAGGGCTCGGTCGCCGAGCCGAAGGGCGTCCCGGTGTTCGCCTGGAAGGGCGAGACGCTCGAGGAGTACTGGTGGTGCACCGAGCAGGTGCTCCAGTGGCCCGACGGTGGCGGCCCCAACATGATCCTCGACGACGGTGGCGACGCCACGCTCCTCGTCCACAAGGGCGTGGAGTTCGAGAAGGCCGGCGTCGTGCCGGACGCCACCGACGACGATCCGGAGGAGTGGGGCGTGATCATCGACACGCTCAAGCGGTCCCTCGCCGAAGACCCGAACCGCTGGACCACGATCGCGAGCGGCATCAAGGGCGTCACCGAGGAGACCACCACGGGCGTCCACCGCCTCTACCAGATGTTCGAGAGCGGCCAGCTCCTGTTCCCGGCCATCAACGTGAACGACTCGGTCACCAAGTCGAAGTTCGACAACCTCTACGGCTGTCGCCACAGCCTCATCGATGGCATCAACCGGGGTGTCGACGTGATGCTCGGTGGCAAGGTCGCCGTCGTCTGCGGCTACGGCGAGGTCGGCAAGGGCTCAGCGCAGTCACTGCGGGGCCAGGGAGCACGCGTCATCGTCACCGAGGTCGACCCGATCTGCGCGCTCCAGGCCGCGATGGAGGGCTTCGAGGTCAACACGATCGAGGCCGTGCTGGGCACGGCCGACATCTTCATCACCACCACCGGCAACAAGGGCATCATCACCGCCGAGCACATGGCGAAGATGAAGCACAACGCCATCGTCGGCAACATCGGGCACTTCGACAACGAGATCGACGTCGCCGGCCTCGCTCGCCAGAGCGACGTCCGCAAGATCGAGATCAAGCCCCAGGTGCACGAGTTCGTGTTCCCCGACGGGCACTCGATCATCATGCTCTCGGAGGGTCGCCTGCTGAACCTCGGCAACGCCACCGGCCATCCGAGCTTCGTGATGTCGATGAGCTTCACCAACCAGGTGCTGGCCCAGATCGAGCTCTTCACGAAGACGGCCGACTACCCCCTCGGCGTCTACGTGCTGCCCAAGCTGCTCGACGAGCGCGTGGCCCGGCTCCACCTCGATGCGCTCGGCGTGAAGCTCACCAAGCTCAGCACTGAGCAGGCCGCCTACCTCGGCATCCCCGCCGACGGCCCCTACAAGCACGAGAACTACCGCTACTAGCGCTGGTCAGAGGGCTTCGAGGGCGGCGGGCGGGAGATCGTCGCCGAGGGTTCGTCGCGCCCGAAGGCGCGGCTCGGCCATCGTCATCCGCTCGAGGAAGAAGTGGACGTTCGGGCCGATCGTGAGCGCGAAGGCCACGGTGCCGATGCCCACGGTGCCGCCGAGCGCGGCCCCGCCCGCCAGGGCCGTCAGCTCGAGCACGGTGCGCACGACGCGCACCGGGCGGCCGCGTCGGGCGATGCCGGTCATCAGGCCGTCGCGCGGGCCGGCCCCGAGCCCAGCGCCGATGTAGAAGCCGGAGCCCGGGCCGAACACGAAGATCCCCACGGCGAGGAACGCCACCCGGAGCCAGAGCTGATCCGGTTGCTCCAGCACGCCCAGCGCCACGTTGGCCACGACACCGATGACGATCACGTTGAGGACGGTGCCGATGCCCAACCGCTCGCGCAGCGGCAGCCAGAAGAAGAGCACGACGAAGCCGGTGAGGATCGTCACGGTGCCGATGCCCAAGCCAGTGCGCTTGGCGACGCCTTGGTGGAGCACATCCCACGGCGACAGGCCGAGATCGGAGCGCACCATGAGGGCCACGCCGAGGCCGAACATCACGAGGCCGACCATCAGCCGGGGGATCCGGCGCCGGAGCTCGTCGGCGGGAGGGAACGGCAGCATCCCGGCACGTTACGGCCTCGGCGGGCCGGTTCCTCAGTGAGATCGAGCAGTCAGAAGTGCACCCGGATGACCGTCGCCCTGATCGTGGCGCCGTCCTCGGCGCTCGCTTCGAATAGCACCAGAACGCCGTCGTCTACGCCGTTGGGCACCTCGAAGGTGAGCTCCCCGGAGAAGTCGCCCATCTCATCGCCCCGACCGATCACGTAGGTCTCCGCGATCGGTTCGGCGATCCCGTCCGCGTAGAGCCTCGCGCCGACGTGTCCCTCGAAGGCGTGGGCAGCACCGCGCAGCTGTTCGGGCGAGCTGATCGTCGCTGCCGCCTCGGGGGCGTCGAGCCGGATCGACTCGACGGTGGCGCCGAGGACGAACCACGTGTCGTCCTCGAGCTGGCGCACGATCACGATGGTGGGCGCGCTCTGTGCGAAGGCGCGGAGCTCCACCTCACCGGATCGGTTGTCGCCGGCCTGGTACTCGCCCACGATCGGGTCGGAGAACCCCAGCAGGTCACGGGCGAACGACACGGTCAACGCCTGCGGGTCGTCGAAGCGTCGCGAGGTGGCTGGGTCGGGGAAGACCGGCACCGATCGATCCACCGTCGGTGCTCGCGATGTTGTGGTGGTGGTCCCGTCGTCTGGCGTCGTGGTCGTGCCGTCGTCGCCAGTGGTGGGGGTCGACGCGACGGTGCTGATCTCGTCGTCGTCGTTGGCGATCGCCAATGCCCCGACGACGACAGCCGCGACCGCGGCCGCGGCACCGATGCCCAGCAGCACTCGGTTCCTGCCGGTGACTCGTTCTGCATCCATGAGCTTCTCCTTGATCTGTTGCAGGCCATCCGGCGCGGGCTCGACGCTCGAGGCGCGTGCCCGCATTGCTGCTCGCATGCGGTCTTCGGCGGTCATGTAGGTGCCTCCAGCCGCTTGGCGAGCGTGGCGAGCCCGCGGTGGGCATGGGTCTTGACCGAACCCACGGAGATCCCGAGCGTGTGCGCGATCTCCGCCTCCGAGAGGTCGAGGTAGTACCGCAGCACCAGCACCTCTGCCTGCCGAGCGGGCAGGGCTCGCAGTGCGCCCAGCGCTTCACGGGTGGCCGCATCGGCGAGGACCGCCGCGTCGGCGCCGGGGGACGGGTCGGGCGCCGCGGCGAGGTGGCGTCTCCTCACGAGGCGCCGCCGCAGGTGGGAACGGGCGCCGTTGAGCACGGCGCTGCGGAGGTAGGCCGGCAGGAGCTCCGGAGACCGCATCGCCGGTCCGCGGTGCCACACCCGCGTGAACGCGTCCTGCACGAGCTCCTCGCAGACCCCGACGTCCTCGATCAGGAGCGACGCCAGACGCACCAGCGGGCGGTACTCGGCGCGGTAGAGCGACTCGATGTCGGCGACGGCCTGCACCGCCGGTTGCGAATCGTGATCGGCGGCGATGGTTGCCATCATCACCCTGACAGACGCCGAACGGGCGGATTCCGTTGACAGCAGCGGCACCTGACCTCGCCCACGGGTGTCGCACCCCCTGCCTAGGGTCGATCAGGTGCTCCTCGGTCACTCCTGTGCCCTCTGTGATCGCCCCGGCTCGGCGGTGTGCAAAGCCTGCGCCTCCGGGCTGGCGCCGGCACCTTCGTTGCCCCCTCCTCGGGGGATCGATCGATGCAGCGCTCTGCTCGACTACGACAGGGCTCGGGCGTTGGTCACCTCACTCAAGAACGGAGGCCGCCGCGATCTCATCCCGGTCATGGCCGAGGGGATGGCGACGCTCGCCGGCTTCGACGACCGCACCGTCGTCACCTGGGCACCCACGGGCGCCGCTCGTCGGCGAGCGCGCGGCTTCGATCAGGCCGAGCTCCTCGCTCGGGCGGTCGCGCGCCGCTGCGGGCTGCCGTGCGCACTGATGCTCCGCCGCCACGTCGGGCCCGCGCAGTCCGGCCGCACCGCCGCGGAGCGCCACGCGCACCCGGGGTTCGTCGCGGTTCGTCGTTGCCCGCCGAAGGTGCTGGTCGTCGACGACGTCGTCACCACCGGATCCACGCTCTCGGCGGCGGCCCGGGCCTTGCGTGCCGCGGGGTCGGGCACGGTGATCGCCGTGGTCATGGCGCGATCACCGGGGCCGCGGGGCCGCGGGTTCTGACGGCGCGCGTGCGGGATCGGCCCTACGATGGGCCTGCAACGCACCAACCCGGAGGTTCCCCGTACGTGGACATCACCGTCAGTGCCCGACACATGGACATCTCTACTGCTCTGCGAGCGGCGGCCGAGGACAAGATCGGCCGCCTCAGTCGTTTTCTGGAGAGCCTCGAGCGCGCGGAGGTGCACTTCTCCGAGGAGCGCAACCCTCGGATCTCCGCCAAGGAGGTGTGTGAGGTGTCGATGGACGGTGGTGGGAGCCACCTGCGGTGCAAGGTCGCAGCCGGCGATCCCTTTGCGGCGATCGACCTGGCCGTGGCGAAGCTCGAGCAGCAGCTCCACAAGCTGAAGACCAAGCAGGTCCTGCGCACCCACCAAGGCCCACGCCACTCAGAGGTGGCGCCGCCGGTCGAGCCTCCCCTCGAGTTCACCTCGCTGGACTGACACCACCCGAAGAGGTGTGGTCAGGGGGTCCGACCGAGCTACGCTGGTCGGACTAGTCCGGCGAGCGGCTCGCCGGGCTCGAGGGAGGACCATGACCGACGCCACCGCGCCGGGTCAGCACACAGTGCAAGCGGGCGACGCGATTCGGGTGATGATCTGTGATGATCACGCCCTGTTCCGGCGTGGCCTGGTGATGGTGCTCGAATCAGAGGAGGGCATCGAGGTTGTCGGCGAGGCCGAGGACGGCCGGGAGGCGCTCGAGCAGGTCGAGGATCTCGCGCCCGATGTCATCCTGATGGATGTCCGCATGCCGCACGTGAGCGGCATCGAGGCCACCAAGGCGATCGCCGAGCTCATGCCGGGCGCCAAGATCCTCATGCTCACCGTCAGCGACGAAGAGGACGACCTCTACGACGCCATCAAGGCGGGGGCCACCGGCTACTTGCTCAAGGAGATCTCCATCGAGGAGGTCGCCACGGCCATCCGCGCCGTCGTGGGCGGTCAGAGCCTGATCTCCCCATCGATGGCGTCGAAGCTCCTCACGGAGTTCACGAGCCTGGCCAAGCGTGCCGATGAGCGCCAGTCTGTGCCCACGCCGCGGCTCACCGATCGCGAGCTCGAGGTGCTGAAGCTCGTCGCCGAGGGCATGAGCAACCGCGAGATCGCCGGCGAGCTGTTCATCTCGGAGAACACCGTCAAGAACCACGTGCGCAACATCCTCGAGAAGCTCCACCTCCACTCCCGGATGGAAGCCGTCGTGTACGCCGTGCGCGAGAAGCTCCTCGACATCCACTGACGTCCCCAGCCCTTCCCAAGTGGGCAGGTGAGGCGTACGGTCCAAGGGTCGGGCAGTGGATCGGAAGGGGGCACGGTGCCTCGCTACCTCATCATCGCCCACCGAACGCTCGGCGGGCCGCACCTGTTGGAGCACGTCAAGGCGCTCCGCGAGGAGGGGCCGTGTCGGTTCCACCTCCTCGTCCCCGTCGAGCATCCGATGGGGGCCTGGAGCGACGGACAGGTCCAGGCGGCAGCCAAGCGAACCCTCCAGGAGGGGCTCGACCGATTCCACGACGAGCGGATCATCGCGGACGGCGAGATCGGCGACGCCAACCCCGTGTACGCCGCAGGCGTGGTCATCCGGCGTGAGGGCGACGACGCCTTCACCGGGATCATCCTGTCCACGCTGCCCCCAGGGCCATCCCGTTGGTTGCACCTCGATGTCCCGTCGCGGATGCGGAAGGCCTTCCCGAAGATCGACGTCGTGCACCTCGTCGCCGAGTCGGCCGAGGTCAACGCCTGACCCGAATCTGCCCAGTGGGGGGCCGTCGGTAGACTCGGCCCCTCATGAGCATCTTCGACAAGATCCTCCGCTCGGGCGAGGGCAAGAAGCTGAAGGCCCTGCAGGGGCTCGTTCCGGACATCACCGCGCTCGAGCCCGAGATGCAGGCCCTCTCCGATGCCGACCTCCGCGCGAAGACCGGCGAGTTCCGTCAGCGCCTCGAGAACGGGGAGGACCTCGACGACCTGCTCATCGAGTCGTTCGCGGTGGTGCGCGAGGCCGGTCGGCGAGTGCTCGGTCAGCGCCACTACGACGTGCAGCTGATCGGTGGCGCCGCGCTCCACTTTGGGTGGATCGCCGAGATGAAGACCGGTGAGGGCAAGACGCTCGTCTCCACCCTTCCGGCGTACCTCAACGGGGTGGCCGGCAAGGGCACCCACCTGATCACGGTGAACGAGTACCTCGCTCGTCGTGACGCAGAGTGGATGGGTCGTCTGCACCGCTGGCTCGGGCTGGAGGTCGGCCTGATCGTGCCAGGAGACGACAGTGCCGAGCACAAGCGCGCGCAGTACGCGGCTGACATCACCTACGGCACCAACAACGAGTTCGGCTTCGACTACCTGCGGGACAACATGGCGATGTCCCGAGATCGCCAGACCCAGCGTGGCTTCACCTACGCCATCGTCGACGAGGTCGACTCCATCCTCATCGACGAGGCGCGCACCCCGCTCATCATCTCGGGCCGCGTCGCCGACGCCGCGCAGATGTACTACAAGTTCGCCACGATCGTCCGAAGCCTCCACCGAGACGAGGACTACGAGGTCGACGAGCAGAAGCGCAGCGTGTCGCCCACGGAGACGGGCATCGAGAAGGTCGAGCAAGCGCTCGGCATCGACAACCTCTACGACGCAGTCGCCCAGAACCTCGTCCACCAGCTCCAGGCCGCGCTGCGCGCCAAGGAGCTCTTCAAGCGCGACAAGGACTACATCATCGCCAACGGCGAGGTGAAGATCGTCGACGAGTTCACCGGGCGGGTGCTCGACGGTCGGCGTTGGTCGGAAGGCCTCCACCAGGCCGTCGAGGCGAAGGAGGGCGTGAAGATCAAGGAGGAGAACCAGACCCTCGCCACGATCACCCTCCAGAACTACTTCCGCATGTACGAGAAGCTCAGCGGCATGACGGGCACGGCCTCGACGGAGGCCGCCGAGTTCGCCAACACCTACAACCTCCAGGTGGTGCCAGTCCCCACGAACCGCCCGACGGCGCGCGTCGACCAGCCCGACCTCATCTACAAGACCGAGGAGAGCAAGTTCGATGCGGTGGTCGACGACATCGCCGAGCGCTACGAGGCGGGTCAGCCCGTCCTGGTCGGCACCATCTCCGTCGAGAAGTCCGAGAAGCTCTCCCGCCTGCTCGACAAGCGGGGCATCTCCCATGAGGTGCTCAACGCGAAGCAGCACTTCCGGGAGGCGGAGATCGTTGCGCAGGCCGGCCGCCTCCAGGCTGTCACCGTGGCCACGAACATGGCTGGTCGAGGCGTCGACATCATCCTCGGCGGCAACCCGGAGATCCTCGCCAAGCGCGACCTCCGGGCGCAGGAGGTCGACCTCGACTCCGACGAGGGTCAGGCGGCCCTCGCGGCGCTCGTCACGAGATACGAGCAGGACACCAAGGCCGAAGGCGAGAAGGTGTGCGAGCTCGGTGGGCTCTACGTGCTCGGAACCGAGCGTCACGAGTCGCGTCGGATCGACAACCAGCTCCGAGGGCGCGCCGGTCGCCAGGGCGATCCGGGCGAGAGCCGGTTCTACCTGTCGCTCGAAGACGACCTCATGCGGCTCTTCGCCACGGGCGCCATCAACTACGTGATGAACAAGGCCCTGCCCGACGACGTGCCCCTCGAGGCGAAGATGGTGAGCAAGGCCATCGAGCGCGCGCAGACCACCGTCGAGCAGAAGAACGGCGAGATCCGCAAGAACGTCCTCAAGTACGACGAGGTCATGAACGCACAGCGCAAGGTGATCTACGCGCTGCGGGATCAGATCCTCGACAAGTCCGATCTGCGCGAGAAGATCGTCTCGGAGCACCTCCCCGAGGCGGTCGAGGCGCTCGTCGAGACCTACTGCGTGGCCGACTTCCACGAGGAGTGGGATGTCAGCGGCCTGCACACCGAGCTGCTGTCCTACTGGCCCTCCACCCTCACCGTCGAGGAGCTCGCAGGCGTGAGCACCACCGACGACCTGTACGCCCTGCTCGTCGACGACGCCACCACGCACTACGAGCGTCGCGAGGTCGAGCTCGGGGCGGACGTGATGCGCCAGGTCGAGCGCCAGGTCATGCTGCGCATCATCGACACGCGGTGGCGCGAGCACCTCTTCGAGATGGACTACCTGCAAGAGGGCATCAACCTGCGGGCCATGGGCCAGCGCGACCCGCTCACCGAGTGGCAGCGCGAGGGCTACGACATGTTCGGCCTGATGATGAAGGGGATCGCCCAGGATCTCGTGCGCTACGTCATGCACGTGCAGGTCCAGGTCGATGAGCCGGCCGTGGTCGGTGTGGCGCCCGCCGCTCCGCCCGTGGGCGGCGACGAGCCGGTGGTGCAGAACGTGCAGTACTCGGCACCTGCCGATCCGGGATCCGGCGGCGGGATGGCGGCGGCGGCGAGGAGCGCAGCAGTGGACCCCCCTGCGGGCTCGCCCCCCGTCAGCAGCGACGACGCGGCGACGATGACGCCGGTCGTGAAGTCCGAGTGGGACAAGACCCCGCGGAATGCGCCCTGCCCCTGTGGGAGCGGCAAGAAGTTCAAGCTCTGCCACGGCAGGGTTTGAACCGTGCGCGACTTCTCCGACCAGATCGACGAGACGCGCAAGCGGATCGCGGACGCCGAGGTGTACCTGAAGGTGGAGGACCTGCGGGCTCGCCGACCGCTGCTGGAGACCGAGGCCTCTCGCCCCGACCTGTGGGACGATCCCGAGGCCGCCAAGCGGGTCACCGGTGAGCTGTCGGTGGTGCTGAGCGATCTCGAGCAGTTCGAGCGCCTCGAGGCCGAGCTCGACGACGCGGACACGCTGCACCAGATGGCGCGCGAGGTGGACGACGCGAGCCAGGAGCCCGAGATCGAAGCTGCGCTCACCGCGCTCGACCGTGAGCTGCGCGGTCTCGAGCTACGTTCGATGTTCTCCGGGGACCACGATGAGCGTGACGCGCTGTGCACCGTCCAGGCGGGCGAGGGTGGCGCCGACGCCCAGGACTGGGCCGAGATGCTCTACCGGATGTACGTGCGCTGGGCCGAGCGCCGCGGCTTCGAGGTGGAAGAGGAGGGCTCGACGGCAGGGTCGGAGGCTGGCCTCTCGTCGGTCGAGTTCCTGGTGACAGGGCGCTACGCCTACGGCTACCTGCAGGCCGAGCGCGGCGTGCACCGTCTCGTGCGCATGAGCCCGTTCAACGCGCAGGGCAAGCGGCAGACCGCGTTCGCCGCGCTCGACGTCGTCCCTGTGCTGCACGAGGACGAAGTGAAGGTCGAGGTGGACGAGGCCGACATCAAGATGGATGTGTTTCGCGCGTCGGGGGCAGGGGGACAGCACATCAACAAGACGTCGTCAGCCGTGCGTCTCACCCATGTGCCCACGGGGATCGTGGTGTCGTGCCAGATCGAGCGGTCGCAATACCAGAATCGTGACCGTGCCATGGCGATGCTCAAGGTGAAGCTGGCCGACCTCGAGCGCCAGAAGCGCGAGGCCGAGCTGTCCGACATCCGGGGAGACCAGCAGCGGGTGGGCTTCGGGAGCCAGATCCGCAGCTACGTCATGCAGCCGTACCAGATGGTGAAGGACGAGCGCACGAAGCACGAGACCGGCAACGTGCAGGGCGTGCTCGACGGCGACCTCGATCCGTTCATGGAGGCGTACCTCCAATGGCGCCGCGCCAACGCCCCGTCCAACTAATCTCGCCAGGACCTCATGATCACGCTCGAGAACGTCTCCAAGATCTACAAGGGTGATGTCGTCGCCCTGTCCGACGCCTCCGTCGAGGTCAGCCGTGGGGAGTTCGTCTTCCTGGTGGGCGCGTCGGGCTCCGGGAAGTCCACGTTCCTGAGGCTCGTGAACAAGGAGGAGCACCCGGAGAAGGGCAAGATCTTCGTTGCGGGCAAGGACATCGGGGCGCTCCCCTCATGGAAGGTCCCGCATCTCCGTCGCAACATCGGCAGCGTCTTCCAGGACTTCAAGCTGCTCACCAACAAGACGGTGTACGAGAACGTCGCCTTCGCCTTGGAGGTGATCGGGCGGCCCCGTCACGTCGTCAAGACGCAGGTGCCCGCGATCCTCGAGCTCGTCGGCTTGGCCAAGAAGATGGGCAACTTCCCCAACGAGCTCTCCGGGGGCGAGCAGCAGCGGGTGTCGATCGCCCGTGCCTTCGTCAACCGGCCCCTGATCCTCCTTGCCGACGAGCCCACCGGCAACCTCGACCCAGCGACCTCCGTCGGCATCATGCGGCTGCTCGACCGGATCAACCGCACCGGCACGACCGTGCTCATGGCCACGCACGATCGCTCCATCGTCGACACGATGCGCCGACGCGTCATCGAGCTCGATCGCGGGTCGATCATCCGCGACCAGAGCCGCGGCGTCTACGAGTGAACGGCTGACCCATGGCGATCAAGCTCGACTACGTGGCCCGCGAGACGGCCGCGAACCTGTTCCGCAACGTCACCCTGACGCTCGCATCGGTGCTCACGGTGGTGGTGTCGCTCACGCTGTTCGGCTCGGCGCTCCTGCTCCGGCAGGGCGTGGAGAACGCGAACGACCGCTTCAAGGGCGGCATCGAGTTCATCGTGTACCTGCAGCCGCAGATCACCGAGGACCAGAAGGGCGCGGTCCAGCGCGACCTCGACGCCAACCCCGACGTCAAGGACTACACCTTCGTCAACCAGGATGAAACCTTCGAGGAGTTCAAGCGGCTCTTCCAGAACTCGCCGCAGCTCGTCGAGACGGTCACGCCGGAGATCCTGCCGCCGTCGTACCGAGTGGCGCCGAACAACCAGGACCCGGAGGTCGTCAAGGCCCTCGGCGACCAGTTCCAGGGCAAGCCGGGGGTCTACGAGGTGGTGTTCGCCTTCGAGGTCGTGCAGCGCATCCAAGAGACCTTCAACAAGATCGGGGTGCGCTTCCTCGCTGCCGCGGTGCTGCTGCTCGTCGCCGCGCTCATGCTCATCCTCAACACCATCCGGGTGGCGATGTTCGCTCGGCGGCGCGAGATCGAGGTGATGAAGCTCGTCGGCGCCACGAACTGGTTCATCCGGATCCCGTTCATCGTCGAGGGCATCATCCAGACCCTCCTCGGCGCCGCGGTGGCCGTCGGGTTCATGACCTTCCTGATCAGACCCTTCATCGACGAGCTGTCGCGCGACCGGGTGCTGCCCATCTTCCAGGGCTTCATCATCACTGACACGAACCTCATCTACACGAACGTGTTCGTCGTGCTGATCGCGGCGCTCATCGGCGCCATCGGCTCCGCGGTTGCCGTGTCACGGTTCCTGGACGTCTAACCCGGGTTCTTGAGTCGATTCGTCGCCGTCTTCGCGACGAGATCACTCAAGAAGCGGTGGTTCAGCCCTTGGGTGAGATGGCGAGGGGGCTCGGCGGATAGCCGTTTCCCTCCATGACCTTGCCGGACAGCGTCGTGAGGATCGTCACGAGCTCCTCGAGGTCGTCCCCGAGGGCCCTGATGGCGGGCGCCATCTGTGCGTCGGTGGCCAGCTCGAGCGCCTCCCGGGCGGCGCGTCCAGCGTCGGTGAAGCCGCCGTCGTTGACGAGCCCCGCGGCGCGAAGCCGCTCCTCGGCGGCGTCGAGCTGGGCGTCGCTCCAGGCTCGGGTGCGGATGTAGGTGCGGGCCGGCACGCCCCAGTACGGCTCGGTGAGCAAGCCGATCTCCACGGCGTCGAAGCCGGCGGCGACCCATGCGGCGATGTGGCTGTCCCCGCGGAACTCGCGCAGTCGGTCGCCGAGCCGGAAGAGGTCGCCGAGGGGTGTTCCCGGAAGTGGCTGCGACAGCGTTCCCGCGAACAGGGCGCGCCCGAACGGCTCCAGCGGCGCGAGCGCCCGCGCCAGCAGCTCCGTGGCCCGAGCGACACCCGCGGGCTGCTCGCCGAGCAGGCGGGCGAGCTGCTCCACGGCCCCGAGGAGGCGCTCCTCCGCGATCGTGGCCGCGTCGGTGAGCGTCCGCCCGTAGGACACCGCTGGCACGACGACCTCAGGGTTGAACACGCCGAACGCGGCAGCAACCAGCTCGCCTGGTGCCTGGCCGAGCGCGGAGCCTCGGCTCGTGAAGTACGCCGGGCCGTCAGGGAAGGCGACGCCGGCCGCGCTGCCACCGGGGCTGGGCGCGAAGCCGAGCTTCGCGTAGCGGTCATGGCACTCGGGTGAGAAGTACACCTGACCCACCACGGGCTCGATGGCCCGCGCGAGGGCCCGGGCCGAGTCGCGGACGTGGTCGGTTGCCGGTGCGGTCGGCATGGCGCATCCCCCTCGTGTGAGCCAGCACGGAACGCTGTGCTCGGCGTGGGACGCTACTGCGGCCGTGAACGCCGCCGACCAAGGTCCTGCCCGCCGCGCCACTCCGCCTCTCGGCGAGCTGGTGTTGCTGGCCGTGGCGATCGGGGCCGTGTCGACATCGGCGCCGCTCATCCGCGGTGCCGCGGCGCCCGCGCTCGCCATCGCGTTCTGGCGCAACCTCATCTCGGTGCCGGTTGTCGGAGCCTGGGTGGCGCTGCGGTCGGGCGAGCGTGTGGGTTGGTCGGTCCGGACCACCCGTGAGCGGCGCCTGAGTCGCTCGGCAGGGCTGCTCCTGGCGGCGCACTTCGCCACCTGGATCCCCAGCCTCTCGTACACGTCGGTGGCCTCGTCCGTGGCGTTGGTGGCGACGCAGCCGGTGTGGGCGGCGATGATCGCCCACCGGCGCGGGGAGCACGTGGCCCGCGGCACCTGGGTGGGCATCGGGCTGGCGTTGCTGGGAGCGATGGTGCTGACGGGGGTCGATGTGTCGATCTCCGGGCGGGCGCTGTTCGGCGACCTCCTTGCGCTCGTGGGCGGCATGTTCGCGGCGGCCTACGTCACGGTGGGCGCAGAGGTGCGGCGAACGGTGTCGACCGGCTCGTACGCGCTGGCCTGCTACGCCACGGCTGCGGGCACGCTCCTCGTGGTGTGCGTGGTGAGCCGTCAGGCGCTCTGGGGCTTCAGCGGTGGCACCTGGTGGGCCATCGGGGGGCTCGTCCTGGGCGCCCAGCTGCTCGGGCACACGCTCGTGAACCGAGTGCTGCGATCGATCAGCCCCACGATCGTGTCGGTGGCGATCCTCTTCGAGATCCTGGGTGCGAGCATCATCGCGCGCATCGCCTTCGGCGAGACCCCACCCGTCGGGGCGTGGCCGGCCGCGCTTCTCATCGGGGCAGGGGTGGTGGTCGTGGTGCGATCCGACCATGATGCGTCCGACCTGGTCGAGCCTGGAGGCGTCATCTCGTGAACCAACCCCGACCGGCGCGCTTCGTGCCCGTGCTCGACCTGCCCGACGACTGGAGCGGTGCGGTCACCGTCGTGGTGCAGCAGGGTCAGGTGCTGGTGGTGGACGAGCACCCCGACGACGTCGCACCAGGGGCGCCGACGCTGCTCCTCGGCACGCTGGACGATGCGGCGTGCTGGGCGATCGACCTCGACGGCGACGGCGTACCCGATGTGGTCATCGATGGCCTCGTGCCGCTCATGGGTCTGTATGGCCGCGTCGACGACGTCCGATGGACCCTTGCGGGACGGGCTGTGCAGCTCGTGGAGTGGGATCGAACGACACGCTTCTGCGGTCGGTGCGGCATCCCCACCGAGCCAGTCGCAGGGGAGCGGGCTCGCCGCTGTCCGAGCTGTGGTCTCCTTGCCTTCCCGCGCCTCGCACCCGCCGTGATCACGCTCATCGAGCGCGACGGGAAGGCCCTGCTGGCCCGCGGTCGGACGTTCCCGGTTCCGATGTACAGCTGTGTCGCAGGGTTCGTGGAGCCCGGGGAGACCCTCGAGGAGGCGGTGCGCCGCGAGGTGCGCGAGGAGGTGGGCGTGGAGCTCGCCGAGGTCCGCTACATCGCGAGTCAGCCTTGGCCCTTTCCGCACTCGCTCATGGTCGGCTTCGAGGCGACCTGGGCGTCGGGTGACATCGTGATCGACGAATCGGAGATCGTCGATGCGCAGTGGTTCCGGCCCGACGACCTCCCGATGATCCCGCCGGGCATGTCGATCGCTCGCACCTTGATCGACCGCTGGCTCGAGCGGAGCGCGCGACCGCTCTGAGCCGTCAGCTGCGCTCGAGGCGCCAGCCGTCCGGGAGCATCCAGAGGCGATGGCGTGGGCCGGGGACGGTGGGGTCGTTGGCGTCGTAGCCGGCGTCGCCCGCCCACAGGGCGACGGCTCCGTCGTCGATGACCCCCCACCGGGTGGAGTACCGCGGCACGGGTTGGCGCTGCGTTGCGCTGGTGAGGGCCGCGTCCACGTCGGTGTGCTCGGCGAGGTCGGTCAGCGTCACGAAGGTGGGTGGCGCGAGGTCCACCTCGCCACGTGCTCGCCGTTCCAGCACCTCGGCCGGGGTGAGCCACGCGTGATCTCGGATCTCACCACCGTCGACGAGCACGACACCCTCAGCTGCTCGGGCCACGAAGAACCACGTGGCATAGCGGCGCGGCGTCTCGATCGGCGGGGTCCAGTGCGAGAAGGCGACGAGGCTGTCCGGGTCTACGAGGAGCGCGCACTCCTCGGCGGCCTCGCGAGCGGCAGCGCGTCGAGCGCCTGCCTCATCATCGATGTCGCCGTCCTGAAGATCCTGCGGGTCGACCCTCCCGCCAGGGAACACCCACATGCCGCCGAAGGCCACCTTCGAGGTGCGGTGGAGCATGAGCGTCTCGAGTCCCGCGTCGGCATCCCGGAGGAGGATCACCGTTGCTGCCGGGATCGCCGGGGGGTTCTCGGTCGCCGTCATGCCCGCATGCTCTCACGGGGTGACTGACCGCAGGGTGCTACCGGAGCACGACGGGCGCCCCAATCCAGCGCTCGAGCGCGTCGCGGAGCTCGTCCTCCCGGAGTGGCTTGGTGAGGTAGTCGTTGAACCCGGCAGAGATCGCGATCTCCCGGTCGCCATCCATGGCCCGCGCGCTCAGCCCGATGACCGGGGCGTGCATGCCGCCGTGCTGTGCCTCATGCGCACGGATCTCGGCGGTCGCCTGGTAGCCGTCCATGTCCGGCATCATCACGTCCATCAGGATGGCGTCGAAGGTCGAGTGCTTGCAGGCGTCCACGGCATCCACCCCACCGTCGACGATCACGACCTCGTACCCGAGCTTCTGGAGCGTCCCCGCCGCGACGATCTGGTTGAGCTTGTTGTCCTCAGCGAGCAGGACTCGGTGCATCTGCTGCTTCCTTTCGGTGGGTGCCGGAATCGTTGGATCCGATGGTGGTCTGGTTGGTGAGCAGGGTGTCCATGATTCGACGCAGGAGGTAGGTGTTGCGCACTGGTTTGATGAGGACCGACTGGATCCCGGCGTCGTGTGCCTCTTGACGCGACACCTCGGCTATGGCGGTCAGAAGCAGGATCACGGCATCTGCGGTGCGCGCCTGGGTGCGAAGCACCTCCGCGAGGCGCAACCCGTCCATCCCGTCCATCTGGTGCTCGACGAGCACGAGTGAGTACGGCTGATCGGGGGACCCGCTCCAGCAGTGCTGGTCGAGGGCCTCCTCTGCCGATGCGGCCTGATCCACGACGAAGCCCCAGGTGTGAAGGGAGTGGGCGAGCACCGTCCGGTTGACGGCATTGCCGTCCACCACCAGCGCTCGGAGACCGACGAGTCCGCCGAGGGCGCGCTCGACGGGTCCCTGCGTGCCGGGGGCGAGCGGCAGCGTCACACGGAACACAGTGCCGGCGCCGGGCTCGCTCGTCAGCTCCAGCCGGCCGCGCTGGAGCCGCACGAGGTCGCTGACGATGGCCAGGCCCAGCCCGGTCCCGCCGAACTTGCGGGTGATCGACTCGTCGAGCTGCGAGAACGGTTCGAACAGCCGTGCCTGTTCGGCCGACGGGATGCCGATGCCGGTGTCGATGACCTCCAGGGCGATCTTGTCGGTGTCTCCCGGTACTGACATGGCCCGCAGGGTGACGGATCCGCGCTCGGTGAACTTCACCGCATTGGCGGCGAGGTTGAGCACGATCTGGCGGAGACGGACCGGGTCGCCGCGGCGAACGGTCAAGAGCCCAGGCTCGCAGTAGGCGTGCAGATCGATGCCCTTTCGGCGGGCGCCGTCGCCGACGATGATCGCCACCTCGTCGAGGAGGTCGGCGATGTCGAGGTCGATCTCCTCGAGGTCCATCTTGTCGGCCTCGATCTTGGAGAAGTCCAGGATGTCGTTGATCAGGCCGAGGAGGCCCTCCGCTGAGGTGGCGACCCCAACGGCCAGCTCTCGCTGCTCGGCCTCGAGCTCGGTGTCGAGGAGCAAGCCCGTGAGCCCGATCACCGCGTTCATCGGCGTGCGGATCTCGTGGCTCATGTTGGCGAGGAAGTGGGACTTGAGCACCGAGGCGTGGATGGCCTCGTCCCGCGCCAGAGCCAGGTCCGCCGCCAGCGCGTGGTTCTCGAAGATCACCGCGAGGTGGAGCACCACGCTGAGGGCGAGAACGACGATGGTGATCCAGGTCAGCTCGGGGGCGACCGGCTGGCCGGTGACCTGCCGCACGGTGGTGCCGATGACGATGAGCACGGCGAGTCCGGGGGCGGACACGAGCAGCCGGTGAGCGGGCCGTGCCGGTCCGGAGTGCGCGTCGACCAGCTCGGTCGACGACTTCGTCGCGGCGAGGATGATCGCGAGGAATCCGGCCGCGAGGCCGGCATCGAGGATCCCGGTGGCGAGGGTGGCAGACGGCACGGTCTGGCTCTGGGCACCACCGAACACCGCCACCGCGCCGACGCCGCCAAGCAGCACGAGCCGCCAACCTCCGGCGTCGGCGATGCGCGTGGCGGCGAACACGACGATGGCGAGGAGGAGCACGTCGGTGACCGGATAGCCCAATAGGGCGACCTGGTCGACGACGCGTCGTCCGTGCGCAGCCTCGAGCGCGGCGGGGATGATGAGCGCCCAGCTCGCAAAGAGGATGCTGCCGGCCACCATCAGACCCTCGGTGAGCATCCGGAGCTGGGTGACGCGCCGTGCCGGTTTGTCGAGGTGCAGGAGGACACCGGAGGCCAGGGCGGCGACGGCCGCGAGGGCTGCGAGGTCGCGTGCCGAAGACGACACGACGTCGCCCGAGCGAAGCGCAGCCCACGCAGGTCGGGCGTCTCGACCCGCGCACCAGAGCATGGTGCCGATGGCGAGGGCTGCCCATGCAACACGTTGGCGACCCGCGACGCGCCACGCTTGGGCGGCGCACGTGGCGCCAGTGACGGCAGCTACCCAGACCGTTGCCTCGGGCAGGGTGCCGTTGGTGCGGCCGGCGAGGAGGGCCAGGAGACCCACCGCCAAGGCAGACGGAAGCGTCAATGGTGGAAGCGAGACAAGGCTCGAGCGGACCGCGTCGACAGCGGTGTGCCAGGGGTGCTGGGGCACGTCGTGGGACGGCGCCAGGCCCGAGCCCTTCTCGTGCCCGCGCGCCGTCATGTCCACCGCCATAGACCATCTAGTTCGGCCGTTGACGCCCAGATCTGGAGGAGCAACTTGGGCGGTGGTGCAAGGTGCGCGATCTGCCCGAATCGGGGGCGCCGACAGCCGTCTAGCGTCGATTCGAGATCCGAGGTCCGAGAGGTGTCACGTGGAGTTCGACGAGGTCATCAGGAAGCAGCGCTCGCGCCGCTCGTTCCGGCCGGACCCGGTCGACCGCGACGTCCTCGATCGCATCTTCCGGGCGTCACAGAAGGCGCCGTCGGCCGGCTTCTCGCAGGGCACCGGCTTCCTCGTGCTCGAGCGCGACGACGCGGCGTACTTCTGGGCAACCGCGTTCCCCGACCGGCCGTTGGAGCCGGAGCACCGGGCACCGGTCGTCGCGATCCCGCTGTGCAACAAGCAGGCCTACCTCGACCGCTACTCGGAGCCCGACAAGCAAGCGCTGCCGGTTGATCTGAGCATCGAGGGCAACTGGCCGACACCGTTCTGGATCACCGACCAATCGTTCGCCTCGATGATCGTGGTGCTGGCCTGCACCAACGAGGGCCTGGCGTCGTGGTACCTCGGCATCAGCACGGGGTGGCCCGAGATCGCCGAGCACTTCGCCGTGCCCGCCGGCTGGGACGAGCTCGGCGCCATCGCCATCGGTCACCATGCCGGCACCGAGTCGATCGGACCCGCGACCTCACGCCGCCCGCGCAAGCCCTTCGAGGCGCACGCCATCTACGGGGGCTGGCGCAACCAGGGGGCATCGGGCAGCTCCAACAACGCTCGAACCTGAGCTCGAGCGTTGCTGGTTCGTTCGTGGAGCTGGAGGGAATCGAACCGGGCTTGAGGGATCGCGTCGATGCAGGCCAGAGCACGTCTTCCCAGGTCAGCGACAAGATGGGATCTGGCCGGATCTCATCAGATCTGGCCGATTCTCAGCCTCCTGTGTCGGCCTCGTGTCCTGGCGGACTGTTCGCGATCCTCGGATTCCTGGTGAGCCGATCAGCCGGTGGCGAGGTAGTCCCGAAGGGCCTCTCGCACGATCTCGGCTGCTGGCTTGTCCTCGGCAGAAGCCCGTTGATCGAGTGCGAATCGAAGCGCCGGATCGAGACGCACAGGGAAGGTCCTCGCTGGAGCGGAGCCCATGCGAGGGCGGCCTCGGACGGGCCTTAGCTTGCTGAGGTCGTAGCCGGCCTCGGCTTCGGCGACGTACTGCTCAATGAGCTCGTCAGTGATCTCCTTGCCGCTGATCGTGCGGCCATAGGTTCGCTTGGCCTTGTCAGGCATCTGTTCCTCCGTGACCCCGGAGCATGGGTTCGTAGCGGCGTCGCATGGGCATCGCGTGGATGACGATCTCGTCGAGATCCTCGGTGATGACCGAGATGACCTCGAGCATCATCCCAGCCCGGTCGCTGCCGAGGTAGAGGAACCGCTCCTCCTCGGGTCGCCAGACCATTGCATTGTCCATGGCGTGGTTGATGTCGTCATCGGCAATCCCGTGCTTGCGGGCTGAGTCGTGGATGCGTCGTTCCATAACGTAATGCGAAATCCTTTGAGCGTCTAGGACCCGGTCGCCGAGCGACGCAGCACCTCACCGACGCGCTCTGCCGCCTGCGCTCGTCGTTCCTCCTGGCCACCGCGGGGCTACGGCATCGGCGACATCGGAGGATCCGAGGCTGGCGGAGTCCTCGGGTGCGCGGTGGGTGGAGTCTGGTATCGGAGGGCCCTCGCTCGGCAGCATCGCGAGTAGCGCCGAAGTGCCGTTAGGCCCGGCGCCAGGCGCGTGAGAACGTTCCTCGCTGCGATTCGCTGTGGCGGGATCCCGCTCGAGGTCGTGTTGGGGGTCCCGTACCCTGTGGGGAGGTTCCGGTGTCGCGGCGTTGGGACGCCCCGGGACCCGCGTTCTCGCGTGTCGCACGCGTGTCGCGGGCCGAAGCGGCGCTGATCCGACCGGAGCCGAAAATGACCTCTGGCCTGGGCGGATCGACCCAGGCCAGTGAACGTGGATGCGTGGAGCTGGAGGGAATCGAACCCTCGGCCGCCAAGCGGTCGACGTCCGCGCTACGACTGTTCCCGAGATCACGCCACTTCGGCTGGCGCACCGCCGGGTCGGAGGAGCACGCGAAGGTGCTCGCCGCCGAGTCTTTCCTCGATGCCAGCGGTCTTTCCCGCCGTCAGTGGTCTCTCCCTACGGTCCGCCGCTGCTTCTGTTGCCGGGCTGCAGCGACCTGGCCCCGTGTGCCGTCACCGGTCACTGGTGCTCTCCACGACCTAGTCGGAACTAGGCAGCGAGGGCGTACTGCTCGTTGGCAGTTGTTGT